>JANMFC010000118.1:0-26869 GCA_031377675.1 Pseudanabaena sp. OTE_70b_metabat_355
AGCGGGCGATTACGCTTATTTGGGTTTTATATTTACTTATGCGTCCCAAGTCTCCCTGTGATAGAAATGCGTTTTCCTTCATTCCGCTTTGTTAATTTACTCCGAGGCGTAAGAAATAGAATCTCTTCAGAGACTGAAAATACGGATATTAGTAACCACCGTATCGATGCTTTAGTTGATGCTTTTTTTGCGATCGCCTTAACGTTGTTAATCCTAGACATTAAGACATTTCATGTGGAGTCAGATGCGGAATTAACTCAGAAACTTATTACATTACTCCCTAAGTTTTTTACTTATTTTCTGAGTTTTGCAATTTTAGGACTACTGTGGTTTGAGCATCAAATGGTATCGCATTATGTGTCTCGATGCGATCGCACACATATTTGGCTAAACCTGCTATTTTTGATGTCTATTTCCTTTATTCCTTTTTCGGCATCATTATTAGGCGAAAATCTTTCTCATCCTTCGGCAACTACCTTTTATGGTATTAACCTTTTTGTTACAGGATTAATTCAGTATTTTGATTGGGAATATATAACTCGTAAAAATCGCTTGATCGATGAAACCCTTAATCGAAAATTAGTTCGCTCTATCCAAAAAACTTTTTTGTTGGTAGCTCTAAGTTATGCGATCGGGATTGAAGCTTCGTTCTATAGTATTTCTGTGAGTATTGCCATTTATAGTTTAGCTACTGTCGCAGGCGCATTAAGGATGAACACTATCTTTAATCAATCCCATGAATTTAATCAACCAGAAGTAATCATCAACAAATAAAAGCCGCGCAGTGCGCGGCTTTTATTTGTTAGGCCTCAATAATGATGCGGACATTGCCGCGTTTTTTATTGACTCGACAAGCGGTAGTATCGCCAGAACGCTCAAACTCTAGATCTAGTAATGTTTGTCCAATCCGTAGGTTTTGAATCGATAGGCGATTAATAGAATTGAGTAGGCAGGGATCGAGAATCCTCAGTTGATTATTAGGCGCATCGGGAACAAAATTAACCATGATTCCAATTAATTGGAAGATGCTTCCTGTTGCCCAAGCTTGGGGTGAACAGGCGACAGGATACTGCACAGGAAGGCTAAAGCCATCATGTTCGTAGCCACACAATAATTCAGGCGGACGGTGATAGGGCTGGACGATCGCCATATCAATTAAGCCTTGTGCGATTCGCAATGACTGTTTGACGAGATTATGCGATCGCATTCCAATTGCAATCAAGCTATTGTCATGGGGCCAAACGGAACCAATGTGATATCCCATCGGATTGTAAGCAGGAGATAGACTGCTCAGCGTCCGAATGCCCCAGCCATTGAACATATCAGGAGCATTTAAACGAGCGGCTACACTAATCGCTTTCTCGTAATCGAAAATACCTAAATTCAAGCAATGACCAGCATTAGACGCAACACTATCAACCTGCTTACCTGCGCCATCTAGGGCGATCGCGCAATAGTCTTGATCGGGCATCCAAAAATCTTGATTGAATCTCAATTTTAAATCCTGAGCCTGCGATCGCCAAAGTTCAGCGAGATCAAACAACTGCCTTTTTTCAGCTAGTTCACTCATGCGGATTTTGGCGGCATAGACATAGCCCTGTACTTCACATAAGGCGATCGCCCCCTCTGCGATTTCTCCTTTACTATTGACGATGCAATTTTCGGAGTCTTTCCAACCTTGATTGAGCAAACCTTTTTCTGAGGAACGATGATAACTGAGATATCCTGTTTCTTGGCAGTTGCGATCGATCCATGCCATCGCCGAAAGTGCGTTCGGCCATAGTCGATCTAAGGTGGGCTGATCCGCAGTCCATGCATAATATTCAGCATAGAGCATTAACCAAAGAGGCGTTGCATCCACAGTTCCATAATAGGGAGTATGGGGAACTTCATGGCAACGAGCCATCTCTCCCAACCTAATTTCATGGAGGATTTTCCCTTTTTGTTCATCGCGCCATTCATTATCGACTTTTCCTTGAAAATACGCCAAAATTAAGAGGGTGTCACGGGCGATCGTGGGATCAAGAACTAAAGTTTGCGAAGCCGAAATGATCGAATCTCTCCCAAATAAAGTCGAAAACCAAGGTACTCCCGCCGAAAGGAAATTGTATTTTTCTGATGTTTGTCTAAGTAAATAAATATCCTGCATAGCGCGATCAATTACGCAATTTAGAGATTTATTATCGGTTTGAATCTTCGTAATTTGCTCTGTCCAGAGTTTTTCTTCTAATAACTCCTCGGTTTTTGCCTGTGTAAAGGTTTCGGGTACACTAACTATCGAAGTGGGACAATTATTTGTAAATAAATGAATCCGATAGCCAATCGTTCGCGATTCATGGGCGGCTAAGTCTAAACGCCAGATGGCAGTATAGCCTTGAATTTCTTGGGGTTGAAAAGAATCAAACTGAATCCGTGATTCCATCAAAGAACCATCTATTCCTTCGTAGGCAAGCACAATTTCCTTAGGCAATATTTCCGCAGATTTCTGATCTTGACTAGGAATATAGCGGAGAAAAAGGCCTCTTTTTTCGCGCTTAGTTCCTCTCACTTCAAACAAGTCCAGAAAATCAGCATCTAAGCTCAAACTGAGTGTAAAACTAACTGGATGCGTATTGTAATTAGTTACTTGGGTCTGCTCAAAAAAACCACCTTTAATCACAATTTCCCGATGGATATCAATGGTTTCAGCCTTGATTTGACCACCCTTTCCATTCTCAATTTCGGGATTTGCACCTAAAACTGTCATCTCATAACCTTTACGCGCCGTACTGCTGAAAGAAATAGGCGATCGCCCCTCAATTTGCAACTCTAGCCGACTGAGAAATCTAGTATCGCGGCAAAACAATCCCATACTGTCTTCAATCCCACCAATACGACAACTAAGGTCAGAGATGTTGCCCAAGGTATCGGTAATCAAAAATAAATCATCATCCTTTAAGGTCAAGGTGGCGATCGGGTGTTCAGCACTGGCACAAACCCAAGGGGAAATCAGACTTTTATCAATCGGAATATATGTCCTTCCATCAACTTCAATTGTGGTAGGTTCAGCAGGTTCAGTTATGGATTGTGAAGTTATATCAGGCATATTATTAGGTGGGATTATTTGCTGATGTTACGTGGAAGTTTCCAAAGCCCTCACCCACTTCGACAAGCTCAGTGCATCGCCTAGCCACTCTCCCGTAGGCTACCGTGTACACAAAAGTTATCAGCTATAACGGGAGTTACTAAAGATCCCCCTCAATCCCCCTTAAAAAGGGGGAAGAAGAAAATTTAATTTATTCTCCCCCCTTTTTAAGGGGGGCTGGGGGGGATCTAAGTCCTAAAACGTAGACAGAGAGACTTGTGTATACACCGTAGATCCCCTCTTGGGAGAAGGGGCTGGGGGATGAGGGCAGATTTTCTATCTGCGTAACATCAGTTAGTTAAGTAATAGTGACTAAAAACTCTAAAACTTTACAGGGATTAAATTTCAAAACTTTTGATTGAACATCCTTTTAGGTTACAGCATTTTTTGAGGTAGTTCCCAAAAGGTCTAATCTTTTAATGATTGATTTGTATTAAATGTTCGATTTCATTACAAATATATACATTGAAACACTAAGACTTTGATTAGAATTAATATACAAGTAGGTAGGCATAAGTAAACCTAAAACCAAAAAGGTTGTTCCGCCCGCTTAGCGGGCGAAACAACCTCTGGTTTTAGATTTTAATTAAGCTTACCTACTTATCATGATGAATTACACAATAGGAAATTTCTTATTATCTCTAAGCGATCGCTAAAAGCCTCAATATCAGGAATTAAACTTGCTAAACAGCAGTTTAATAGTAAAGGTTGGACTCAAGAGTATCTTGCTATTGAAGTCGGTATAAAAACACGTCAACCGATTTATCGTTTTTTTGCAGGGAAAACAATTGAGCGATTCACCTTTTTTGAAATTTGTGCAAAATTAGATTTAGATTGGCGAGAGATTGCGGACAATCCGCCAGCAGAACCTAAAGATACTACAGCCGATACTACATCTGATACTATGGCTGACAAACTTACGGTAGCTTCTAAGAGTTCTAATCTTGCTGCTACAGTCCCTTCACTTCCTATCGTTCCCGTAGATATTGATCAACGACATTTTGGACTTAATGAAAGTGTTCATCAGTATTGTGCTGAACGGGCTGCCCAAATCTTAGAGCGCAATCTCAGCGAGCTGCGTCTGATTACTTGCAATTTAGATGGTGGGTGTTCTCTTGCCGCAATCCACAATGGTCAGATCATTGATACGGCTAAAGGATTCACTCCTTTAGAAGGTTTGATGATCGATTATAGCTCTGGATCAATTGATCCGAGTGTTTTGAGTGAAATGATGCGGCAAGATAACAACCCTGATGATTCTTCAAAGCGAGAAGTAGTTAAAGAATCAAATTTAATAGAGTCCGCTCAAGGTTCAGATGACCCGCGATCGGTAGCATCTGAGATTGAAACGGATAATTCTAGAGCAAAACAAGCCTTGGATATTTACATTCAGCGTTTGCGATCGTGCCTTGGTTCCATGCTGATGAGTCTGGGTGGAATGGATGGTTTGGTATTTACATCTGAATTAAGTGAAAATTCGGAGATTATCCGCGAACTTATTTGCCAATCTTTGCAGTTTTTGGGATTAAGACTGGACTTAGAACAAAATCAAAATGATCCAATAGATTTAGATATTGCCACAACTAAGTCTACAGTCCGCGTGTTGGTGATCAATCCTCAAGAAACTTAGGGATTTTTGGTGCTTTTTTATTCTACAAAACTTTTCAAAAAAACTTTGCAAACATACTCTTAATCGGCAACTTAGTTAATAGAAATGGTTTGGAAGCCCCGTTAATGGATCATGAAGGGCTAGATGTACGGCATCTTTCTCTTTCGCTTGAGATTTTGATAAATCGGCACGCACCTCAGATAGCTCTTGCTTTGTTTGCCTCAGTTCAGATTCGAGCTCGGTTCTATCGGCTACTTGCTGGATCAGTTGGGCATTAACCTGTTTTAGATCTGCCGCAGCTTCAGCAACTTTTTTCTCAGCTTTTTCATTTTGAGTAATTACCTCTTTGATGGTGGGAAAAGGAGGCATAACTTTATCGTCATTGTTGAGGACTGCATTTACTGAACTAAGTTGATCGGCGGATTCCTTTACATTTTCTTTGATTTTTTCGTTTTGATCGAGTACGTTTTTAAGAGAAACTGCTCTAGCACTTACTGAATCATCGGATGCCGTTGAACTGTCTTTAATTTCATTTTTCATGATATTTTCCTATGTTGTAAAAAATGGCTTGGGTGAATATGATTTTTTCTATCTAAAGTTCTGACTGTTACAGGCGATCGCTTGATTTCGTGGATGAATTGATTGAATACGCTACAAAATGTAATAGCGAAGTTATGACGATCGCTATTACTATGAGTCATGATTTATATGGCTTCAATAAAAATTTCTTCTACAAGTTCATAACCTTTCAAGAAACTGTCTAATCATAATGGCAAGTTGTTCTAGCTCTACGGGTTTACTGAGATATTGATTAGCACCCGCTTCAAGGCAAAGCTCTTGATCTCCTTGCATAGCTCTCGCTGTTAGGGCGATGATCGGTACTGTGGCTAGTTTTGGGTCAGCGCGAATCAGTCGAGTTGCTTGTATCCCGTTCATCACAGGCATTTGAACATCCATCAGGATGATGTCTGGCTGGTGAGTTTTTGCCATGTCAACTCCCTCTAGACCATTTTTAGCGACCATTATGCGATATTCATAAGCATTTAGATAAGCCGTGAAGGTCAGAATATTGGCTTCATTATCTTCGACAAGTAGAATGAGCGGCACGATCGCATCTTTTGACTTGGCGGTAGGTAATGAGAATGGCGTGATTAGCTCAGGCGATCGCGTGATAGGTTCGGACATTTGGTAAGGCAGGGCTACGGTAAATGTACTTCCTTGACCGATCTCACTCGTGACCATCACCTGACCATCATGGAGTTCAGCAATCTGCTTGACCATGACTAGCCCCAATCCAGTGCCTTCATATTGACGATCTAGTCCACTGTCAAGTTGGACAAAAGGTTGAAATAGTCGATGTAAATCTCTATTAGAAATACCGATCCCTGTATCGGTCACTTGAAATAGAATCATGGGCGAATCTTGATCTTTTAATTGACTGGGAACAGTGGCTTCACCTTGCCATGTATCACCACAGCCAACTGAAACTAAAAGACTGACTTTTCCCTTTTTGGGTGTGAATTTTACAGCATTGACCAAGAGATTAATTAAAATCTGTCTGAGACGACGCTCATCAACCAAAATACTGCTGATGTTCGGGGCGATGTTGCTATAAACTTGCACCCGCTTGTGAAATGCTTGCTGCTTGACATATACCAAACTAGAATCGCAGACATTTTTCACTGAAACCGACTCAAGATCAAGTTCTACTTTGCCTGATGAAATTTTTGATAGGTCAAGAATGTCATTAATCAGTTCTAGTAGATGTCGTCCTCCTTTTCTAATGGCGATTAGGGCGTTCTGCTGGCGTTCATTTACTGAGCCTAACATTTCCTTTTGTAATATTTCTGACATCCCCAAAACCGCAGTGAGAGGGGTGCGGAGTTCATGGCTCATGTTGGCGAGAAATTCATCCTTGAGCCTTGTCGCTTTGATTAGTTGTTCATTGGTTAGAAGGAGTTGCTCTTCGACTTCTTTGCGATCGCTAATATTAAAATTAACCCCGATCATCCTTTGAGCTATGCCCTCAGAATCCCGCAATACGGTTGCATAGGAGTGAATAAAATGGATACTTTGATCGGGATGGATGATCCGAAATTCAGCCTCATATTTTTCCTTTGTGAGGATGGTCTGCTGAAGTAAAGACTCAACAGCAGCACGATCTTCGGGATGCAGAGCGTTTATCCAAATATCGTAAATATCAAGGTCTGGGCTTTCTGTGATCGCATATAGTTCGTACATTCGCTCATCCCAATGGAGGGTGTTCTCGACAAGCTCCCATTCCCAACAGCCAATTCCCCCAGATTCTAGCGACAAGGTGAGTCGCGCTGATAGTTTTTCGAGTTCTGCTTCACGTTTTTGAAGCTGACTTGTATACTTTTGGAGATTTTGCAGTAGTTCTTGTTGTTCCTGTTGCGATCGCGCTAGTTGCTGATTAAGAGCAATGCAATCGAGTACTTGGCTGATGCTAATACAGAGCGAAACTGCGGTAACATCTTTCTTTTCTAGATAGTCAGATGCTCCTAGCTTCATCGCTCGTACGGCGGTCTGCTCGTCACCCTGCCCTGTGAGTACGATCACGGGCAATTTGGGATCGGTGAGTCCTATGGCAAGGGTTTCTAAAAACTCTATCCCATCTCCATCGGGCAATTTCACATCTAGCAGTACGATCTCAGGGCTTTGCGATCGCCACATTTCTAAGCCATCTTCTAGATTTTCGGCTTCAATGATCTCGTAGGTATGGTCTGTATCTGCGTTTAGATAGCGGATATAGGTGTCGCGATCAATATCAGAATCATCCACAATCAAAATTCTGACTAAAATTTTGTTAGTCGGCACTTCGACATTGCTATTGGCTTCTAACAATGGAGGGGCGAAGGTAGTGGCATACAAAGTGGTCATAGGCTCAGGTGATGAATTGTCCATAACTAGGTAAAACCGTAAATTGGAACCAATTTTGAAATAGAATTTGTACAGTCTGCTGCATTGCTAAAACGCCCATCGGCTTTAGCATATAAGAATTTGCGCCATATTGGTAACAAGTTTGAATATCGTGAGCGCTACTAGAAGTACTCAACACAATAATTGGGATCATTTGTAGATGGGGAGTTTGCTTAGCCTTTCTGATGATATCTCGTCCATCAGTGCCAGGAAGGTTCAGATCGAGCAGAATACCAACGGGCAGAGGCGCTTTTAGGTTTTGATAATCTCCTTGACGAAATAGGTAATCTAACGCTTCATCCCCATCCTCAAATCGCAAAAACTTATATGGCGATCGCCTTAGTGGGTCAAGATTTTGAGTGACCCGCAAAAAGGTATAAAAATCTTCATCACTATCTTCAACAACCATTATGACAGGATGAGTGAGGTCATCCCAAGCCGAAGTCAATAGCCTTTGCGAGTAAGATTTCATAATGGGAGAGTGGGAGAGTGGGAGAGTGGGAGAGTGGGAGAGTGGGAGAGTGGGAGAGTGGGAGAGTGGGAGAGTGGGCTTCGCTTTAGGTGAACTCATTGTTTAGTACTCATATTGTGAATTGGTAACGCAAACGAAAATGTCGTTCCTTTGCCAAAAGTGGACTCCACTTGGATTTGACCGCCATGACGCTCGACGATCTTTTTAACAATAGTTAGCCCTGCGCCAGTGCCACCTCCATACTTACTAGATGCATGTAATCTCTTAAAGATGCGAAACACAGATTCTAGATGCTTTTCACGAATGCCGATGCCATTGTCGCGCACATAAAAAGTAAAAATGTTATAGGGCTGTCCATAGGATTCAATCCAGCTAATTTCTGCCCATTTTTCAGGTTGATTGTTATACTTAAAGGCATTAGAAATTAAATTCGTAAATACTTCTTCAATCAAAATCCGATCGCCAAATACTGTTGGCAGCGATCGGGGAATGTGAATCTTGCAGTTGACCCATTGGGGATTCATGCTAAATAATTCGTTCACGTTCCGCAATAATAGATTGAGATCGATCGAGTCCATTTGCAACTCTTGACGACCTAAGCGGGAGAATTTCAACAAGGATTCGATCAGTAATTCCATGCGGGTAGTCAGCCGTACCAGCGTGTGCAGCTTTTCAGCGCCTTCACCCTGCAAGATTTCGCCATAGTCATCTAACAAAAAAGTGGCGTAGTTGTGAATACCGCGCAGGGGTTCTTTCAAATCATGGGAAGCAATGTAAGCAAACGCATCTAGCTCGTTATTGATCCGTTCTAGTTCCAAGTTGATATTGGCAAGTTCCCCCGATTGACGTAACACGATGTCGATGATTGCTCGGCGCAATTCGATCACCGCCTCTACTTCACATTGGAGCCAATGGTTAGACTTGCCACTGACTATCTGTTGCCAAGCCTCAAAAGACTTACGCGGAAATATTGTCAAACTACCATCTGATTCTATTTGATTGGGTTTATCAGGATTGCCAGCCCAAGTCACTGTCTGCAATATCTCAGGACGGAACCAAAGCATATATTGACTCTGGGTTTGCGAAATTGCCATCGCTAGCAGACCACTAGCGACATTTTTGTATTCTTCTGCGATCGGATAGATACTAGATAAACTATCAGTAACAAAAATATCTTGCTTAAATAGATGACGCAGCCAACGGCTCAAAGTTTTTATCGCTTCTCGATTAGGGGTTTGACCAATCAAGATAATGTCGTCACCATCACATACCGCCACACCAGAAGCACCAGTCAGATTTAACAAAGCCTCATGGTCTGAGATGATCTCTTCCACAAAATTGGAGCTGGTTACTTTAGTTAGACGTTCTACAAATTGACTTTGAATTGTCTTTAGATGCAATTTGTAGTCGAGGTCTTCGTTATTTTCTTTAGTAGACAATTCTGTTGACATTAATTGTCCCAAAAATTCACAGACGGTGCGAATTTCATAGGGGACAAGTTTGGGAGTGATGTGGTGACAAGAAATCAATCCCCAAAGCTTCTGCTGCTGAATGAGGGAAACTGACATCGAGGCGACAACGCCCATATTTTTGAGATATTCAATATGCAGTGGTGACACTGCTCGTAAGCCGCAATAGCTCATGTCAAGGGGATCTGAAGAAGTCCCATCGGTTGCGACTAGCCCGATCTGCTGATAATTTACATCTGGAATCAACCGCAGCCAATTAAGGGTATAAAGATGCTTAGCTTGCTTAGGAATATCAGAGTCGGGAAAATGCATTCCTAAAAAAGGTTCTAAATCATCCTGTTTAGATTCAGCAATCACTGTCCCATCGCCGCCTTCATTAAAGCGATAGATCATCACCCGATCAAATCCTGTCAGTCCACGCATCTCCTGAACCACTAAGTCACATAATGCACTCAGATTTTGCGTCGTCTGCATTTTTGCCAAAGTGACTTTGATACGACGGTAAAATTGAAAAAAGTCACCCTTAGAGGCGGATTCTACTGGTTCTAATTCGAGGACAATCTCACCACTAGGAGCGCGATGGACAACTCCATTAAATGGGCGCACCACACCATCAGCATTAGCAATCGCAAAATTCAATGGATTAACATGCTCAAAGCTATGATCAAGACAAGCCTGAATCACTTCGATCAGATCACCGCGATCGCTACTAATAAAATCAGCTAAGGGGCGATCGAGCAAGTCCCTTGCTGATAACCCTAAAATCTCGGAAGCATTTTCGCTCGCTAGAGTAATTCGCAAATCTGGCTCAGCCAGAGCTAGCAGTAAGCCTTGTGGTTGGATATAGTTGGGAATATGAATAGGTTCGCGATCGCAGTTAGTCAAGTTAACTGTATCAAGCTTATTAGCCTCACCCTTGGCGACCTGTATCGAAATCTGGTTCATCAACTAACATCCTCATGCCAAGTCTTTTTCTTGGGATTCATCCATAAATACTAAGCAAAAATAATAGTAGTGAAGGTTTGCCGCTTTAACCCGAAAGCAACCTGTTTTCTTAATAAAGTATTTAACTACACGTTAGCCGCGCAGAAAACTCAAAGTGTTTGTTTAAATTTTGTGTCGTAATCAATCAAATCATTCAAGAAATAGAACAGATGCTTGTCACGGTAAGAAAAAAGGAAAAGTTAATGGATATATCAATGTCTAAGGTTCATCAAACCACTTACAAAGCCATCTTTCAGCACCCGATCGCGCACAATCTGCAATGGCATGATGTGCGGTCAATGCTCGAATCTCTAACCGAAGTCACGGAAGAGCATAACGGTAATCTCAAATTTACAAGACATGGGGAGGTGTTAATCATCCATCCTCCCCAGCATAAAGATTTATCTGACACCAAAGAAGTGATGAAGATTCGCCATTTTATGGAGCGTTCTAACGTACCTGAATTGACATCAATTGAAGACGGTAATCATTTGCTGGTTGTGATCGATCACCGTGAGGCTCGTATCTATAAAACCGAACTGCGGGATTCAGTGCCAGAGAGCATTACCCCTTACGATCCTGATGGTACGCGCCGCCATTTGCATAGTGTGGATGATGAAGCGAATGGTCAACGCCAACCCGAACTTAAATCTTTTTATGAGGCGATCGCTGATTCCTTAAAAGATGCCGAACAGATTTTAATTTTTGGTAGTTCAACGGGAGCTAGTAGTGCGATGGATTATCTGGTAGATGAACTCAATCAAAATCACGCAGATATTGCCAAAAAAATTGTCGGTGCGATCGTGGTGAATCAACAACACATGACCGAGGATCAGTTACTGGCTCAGGCAAGGGAATTTTATGAAGCGAATAATAAATGATTTTTGAGGAGTGAATTGACATGATCAATAAACCTAAGTCTTATCTGTTGGGTGGTGGCATCGGCTCTATGGCAGCCGCAGCCTTCATGATTCGGGATGGTGCGATCGCAGGTGAGAATATTCTCATCCTAGAAGTAAAACCTCTTTTGGGTGGAAGTTTGGATGGAATTGGCAACTCCACTGATGGATATTCCCTGAGAGGAGGACGAATGTTGACAACCGATAACTACGAATGCACATGGGATCTGTTCAAATCTATCCCTTCTCTGCAAACTCCAGACAAGTCAGTATATGAAGAGACAATGGAGTTCAATGAACATCACAAGTCAAATTCAATGGCTCGCCTTGTAGATCGTCGTCGGGCAAAGGTTCCAGTTAGCTCTATGGGTTTCTCAATGCCGAATCGTCAAGAATTGCTGAAGCTTACCCAAGCACCTGAAGTCGAATTAGCAGCAAGTTGTATTACTGATTGGCTTTCCCCAGAATTTTTTGAGACCGAATTTTGGTATATGTGGGTAACTACATTCGCCTTTCAGCCGTGGCATAGTGCTATAGAGTTCAAGCGTTATTTGCATCGTTTCATGCTCGAATTCACTCGAATAGAGACGCTTGGTGGAGTTAAACGCACAATCTATAATCAATACGATTCCTTAGTTCGGCCCTTGCAGAAATGGCTTATAGCCCAAAAAGTCAACTTCGAGCTAGATTGTAACGTCACAGAACTTACTACCAAAACCGACGAAGGCAAGTTAATTGTCACTGGCCTTCATTATCAGCAAAATGGCGAAAGCAAAGCGATCGCAGTTGAAAATGATGATCTAGTATTTCTGCAAAATGGCTCGATGACCGATGCCTCAAGTTTGGGTTCAATGGCGATCGCTCCTGAAAAACTGACGAAAGAGAACTGCACCAGTTGGACTATATGGGAAAAACTGGCTAAGGACAACTCAGATTTTGGTAATCCTGCGGCTTTTAATAGTTGCGTTGCTGAATCTGTATGGGAGTCATTTACGGTCACACTAAAGAATTCACAGTTCTTCGATCAGATTGCTAAATTTAGCGGTAATGAAGCAGGAACTGGTGGACTAATTACTTTTAAGGACTCCAATTGGCTAATGTCAATTGTGCTTGCCTATCAACCTCACTTTATCAATCAGCCTCAAGATGTCCAAGTGTTTTGGGGATACTCTTTACTTCCCGATCGCATTGGAAATTTTGTTGCTAAACCGATGGAAGATTGTAATGGTGAAGAAATTTTACGTGAGCTATGTGGTCATCTACGCTTTGATTTAGACACCCTAGGATCGGCGAACTGTATCCCTTGTCGAATGCCTTACATCACTAGCATGTTTATGCCCCGTCTGCCCACGGATCGACCATTACCAATCCCCCATAGCTCCAAAAATCTTGCCTTGATTAGTCAGTTTGTGGAAATTCCTGAAGATGTTGTTTTCACGGTTGAGTATTCGGTACGAGCTGCCCAAATGGCGGTCTATCAATTCCTAAAGATTGATCGCCAAATTCCACCCGTTACACCTCATGACAAGTCTTTGCTAGTTCAGTTTGAAGCTTTAGTCAAGGCCTTTAAGTAAGTTCACAGCGCCTTGCGCTGATCTAAACCGCAGAGAATTTTTTAAAAGTGTTGCGGAGCAACACTTTTAAAAAATTCTCTGGACTACTAATAGACTATATTCAAACAAATAATTTGAGAAAAAACGATGACAACCAAAGCCTACGCTGCCCAAAATGCCACAACTCCCCTTGCGCCCTTTAGCTTTGAACGTCGAGATCTTGGCAAGCATGATGTGCAGATCGAAATTCTCTATTGCGGCGTGTGTCACTCCGATTTGCACACCGTTCGCGGCGACTGGGGCGCTGCTACCTACCCTTGCGTCCCCGGCCACGAAATTGTTGGTCGAGTCCTAAAAGTTGGCAAAGATGTCAACAGGTTTAGGGAAGGCGATACGGTTGGGGTGGGTTGTATGGTCGATTCTTGCCTTACCTGTGCTAACTGCAAGGACAACCTAGAGCAGTTCTGCGAGAAAGGTGCGACTTTTACTTACAACTCTCCCGACAAACATACTGGCGGAACCACCTACGGTGGATACTCCGAAAGCATTGTAGTGGACAAAGAATTTGTGCTGAAAATCCCCAAGAATTTGGATCTCGCGGCAACTGCTCCATTGCTGTGTGCGGGGATTACCACTTATTCGCCTTTACGCCATCACAATGTAACCAAGGGTCAGAAAGTAGGCGTGGTGGGACTCGGTGGGCTAGGACATGTAGGCGTGAAATTGGCGAAAGCTATGGGCGCTCACGTTGTAGTCTTCACTACCTCAGCGAATAAAGTTGAAGATGCGCTACGGCTTGGAGCCGATGAAGTCGTCAATTCCAAAAATGCAGACGAGATGCAGAAACATCTAAATAGTTTCCACTTCATTCTCGATACCGTGTCTGCAAAGCATGATATCAACGCTTATCTCCTAATGTTGAGAAGAGATGGCAACCTCACTCAAGTCGGAATTCCATCCGAGCCGCTTTTGCTTTCGGTGGGAAATCTGATCTTTGGTCGGCGCAGTATGAGCGGTTCTCTGATTGGCGGTATTAAAGAAACTCAAGAGATGTTGGATTTCTGCGGTAAACACAACGTTACTGCCGATATTGAACTTATCCCCATCCAAAACATCAATGAAGCCTACGATCGCCTCGTCAAGAACGATGTGAAATATCGCTTCGTGATTGATATGGCTTCATTAAAACAGACTTAGGACTTACGCAAAACAACCAGACGTAGGGGCAATTCATGAATTGCCCCTACGTTAGAATCAGGGTTTTAAGTTGAAGCTTTATTCTTAATCGCAAATAAATGCTTAAATTCAAAGGAGAAAATACATGACAAACCCACGATCGCATCCATTAAAAGGTGCAGACTCAGCCGATGACGCTGAGAATGATGCCTATCGAGCCGAAGTAAATGGTGATGAAGCCGTTGGCGGTAGCACCGCAGTTCCCGATCGCAATGACATGGAAGAAATGGCAAAAGCAGTAGGGATTGAAGTAGATGATCACACCCCTCTAGATACTGATGAAATGCTGCAAAAGCGCGATCGCGATCGCTGGGAACTAGATCCCGCATCGGCTGATGAACATTAGAGCCATTTCCGATCAAAAGAATCACAAGAATAAATTTGAAAGCCTTGCTTTGCAACGCTTTCAAATTTATTCTTGGTTCGGGTTTGAGCGCAAAGCGCAAAATAAATCTTGCTTAAATGAATCATTAGGAAAAAAATTATGACAGATATCATTAGCCGCGAAATTCAATTAGTTTCTCGTCCCAACGGGATGCCAACCGCAGCCAACTTTGCGATCGCTACAACCAAATTAGAGCCACTTCAAGATCAACAGGTGTTGGTTCGTAATCTCTATATGTCAGTCGATCCCTATATGCGCGGTCGCATGAGCGACAGGAAATCCTATGTTCCGCCATTCGCGTTAGGCAAACCCCTCGATGGCGGCGCAGTCGGTGAGGTGATCGAGTCCCGCGCTAAGGAATTTAAGCAGGGAGATGTCGTCATTTCTAGCTTGGGCTGGCGAGAATACTTTATCGCTGCACCGAAAGCGTTGCACTTGGTCAGTCGAGACATCCAACCACTTTCGGTTTATCTCGGCGCAATGGGGATGACGGGCATGACCGCTTGGGCGGGATTGAATTTAGTAGAAGTCAAAGCTGGTGACGTGATTTTTATTTCGGGAGCAGCAGGCGCGGTGGGCAGTGTCGCTGGACAAATCGCCAAATTGCGTGGATGTCAGGTGATTGGAGCCGCAGGCTCTGCGGAAAAGGTCAAATTTTTACAGGAAGAATGTGGATTTGATATCGCATTCAACTACAAGACTGCTCCCATCATCGAACAATTAAACCAAGCAGTTCCCGATGGCATTGATGTCTATTTCGATAATGTCGGTGGTGAAACTCTGGAAGCCGCCCTCTCTGTATTACGCACCTATGGCAGGATCATCGCTTGTGGCGGTATCTCTGGTTACAACGAAGAAAGTCCACAGGCTGGTCCCTCTAATCTTTTTAACATGATCACTAAGCGATTGACCATGAAAGGACTAATTGTCAGCGACTTTCTTGATCTTCAGAGCGAGTTTGAGAAAGAAGTGGGTAGCTATTTCCGAGATGGCAAACTGAAGAATAAAGAAACCGTAGTCGTAGGGCTTGAGCAAGCGGTGAACGCATTCATCGGACTCTTTGCGGGTAAAAATATTGGCAAAATGGTAGTGAAGTTAGATTAGGTGCGTGCGATCGCCTGTCAAAGTTAAAAATTTGAGCTTAAGCTTTGCGCCAAGTTTCCAACTGATTTATCTGCTGCGATCGCGCTTCTAAGCTAATCGACAGGCGATCGCAGGCTAGCTCACATAATTCAAATATGACTGGATCGGCGATTTCATAATACACACTTACCCCTGAAGGATTGCGAGACAAGATTCCTGCTTGCGTCAATATTTTTAGATGCTTCGATACATTTGCTTGCCCCATTTCAGTTGCGGTCATGATTTCACTTACGTTTTTAGAACCAGATTTTAAGCAGCACAATACTTGAAGTCGGCTAACCTCAGACAACACCTTGAAATAATCGGCAACTTGTACCAAAGCATTAGGAGAAATTTCCATGATTGAATACACCTTAAAAGATTTTAATAATTGCTGCCACTATATCACTATATAGTGATATAGTGAAACAAAGCTCATCAATCTTCATCTATAAAAATACATGATTAACTCATCCAATATCTCGCAATTAGCCGAGATTGAGGCTATATCGCTCAAACAGAAGCTTGATTTACAACAGGTTATCTTGGTCGATGTCCGTGAATCGGGCGAATATGCAACTGAACATATCGTAGGTTCCGTTTCTATACCTCTATCAACTTTTGATGAAAATCTGATTGAGAACAATGGAGACAAACCCCTAGTAATCTGCTGTCAATCAGGAATGCGTTCAAGTCGCGCCTCTCAGAAGTTATTAGAAAATGGTTATGATCAGGTGATGCAGCTTAAAGGTGGTCTATCAAGCTGGAAAGCCGCAGGACTCAAAGTACAAGTCAATCGCAATGCGCCTATCAGTCTATTTCGTCAAGTGCAAATTGTCGCTGGTTCCCTTGTGGCGATAGGAACTGGATTGGGTATTGTCGTATCCCCTTGGTTCTTGCTATTGAGTGGATTTGTGGGCTGCGGCTTGGTATTTGCGGGTGTTACTAATACCTGCGCGATGGGGATACTTTTGATGAAACTTCCTTACAATCAAAGGACTTTATAATCATGAAACCAATTCGTATTTTCTGTTTCTCAGATGTTTTGTGTATTTGGGCTTATATTGCTCAAATTCGTTTAGAAGAACTAAAGACCGCTTTTCCTGAAAGTATCGCTATTGATTACCACTTCCTTCCTGTGTTTGGGAATGCGCGGGAAAAATTAGAGAATGGGTGGCGCGATCGCGGCGGATTAACGGGCTACCAAAATCATGTCAAGGCGATCGCTAGTAAATTTGAGCATATTTCTATACATCCTGATGTTTGGTCACGAGTACCAGCTTCTTCCACCTCAGCCCATTTATTTCTGAACGCTGTTCAGTTGTTAGAGATAAAAGCTTTAGTTCCAGAATCCGATCAAGTTTTAGCAAAAACTGCTTGGGGCTTGCGAGAAGCATTTTTCGCGAAACTTGCCGATATTAGCGATCGCAAGGTACAGTTTGCGATCGCTGAAGAATTAGGGCTAGATATCAATCTAATCCAAGCGCAGATCGATAGTGGTGAGGCTTATGCTTTGCTATCTAAGGATTTTGATTTAATCAAAGAACATACGGTTACAGTCAGTCCTACGCTGATTTTTAATGAAGGGCGACAAAGACTCAATGGCAATGTCGGTTATCGAGTGATTGAGGCAAATATTCGGGAGTTGTTGCACAATCCGACCGAGGAGCAATCTTGGTGTTAGCTCCATCAGCCAAGCTATCACCCTAGACGACATCTTCACCCTCTTTCGTAAAAAGCGAACAGAAATGTACATTGCTCGATCAAATTCTTTGAATAACTTCGTATGATAATCCAGTCGATTCAACAATAACTTCTATAGCTACATTTTGTTCTTTCAATGCTTTGGCAACTTTCTCAATCCCCTGCTCAATCCCTTTCTCAATTCCAACCTTTTCACCTTCCTCAAAAGCAGTATCAAATACATTTTTTACTTCTAAATACTGCACTAAACTCTTTTTGTACTGTTCGTACTGCTCCACATTTAAGTGAGATATTTCGGCGATTTCAAATCCCTTTTGAAAGATTGGCTCACTCAGAATTGCGGGTATGTAATTGAAACTTTCTAGATTCTTTAAAAAATATAGCCATTTATCGAAATGCGTTATTAATTCATCTTCTTGTTTATTGAATAATGGCATTTGCAAAAATTTAAAATTTAACTTGTCAAAGAAAATATCGCCATCTTGGTCTTTGAGACATACATCGCGCCTAAATTTAGATGTTGTATTTTCGTCATACTCGAAATCTAAGATTGCGATAAAGTAGATTGGCAGTAATAGAAAATTCCAATCTCCTTTTTCCGATTGTTCGCGAATCGGGAAGGTGGAATAGAACAAAGCTCTGTCTTTGAAATGCTTGATCTTGGCTTTTTGCATTTCCACAATAAACTTATCGCCAGTTTTACTTTCGCAGTAAATATCAAATATGGCTTTACGTTCTGCGATCGTGTCGGCTAGATTTTCAGGGTTTTTAAAGGTGAGTTGCTGAATTTGATGATGTATTGGTAAAAGTTGATTGAGAAAGTCGATCAACAAATCTTTGCTGCCTTCTTCGCCAAACAGTTTCTTAAATCCGAAATCAGTGTAGGGATTGAAGTATTTCGCGACCATGATCACTGCTCCAAGATTTTTTGATGAAAAAATTACTGAATAAACTGAATAAATATTTATTTAGAAAGTTCTGTGTCATATTTCTTGTATATCACAAAAAACCGTCATAAGCACTACAATCCTAGAAAACATTGTAGCCATCTTCCGCGAAAGCTAACAATAACGGGCATTGCTCGATCAAATTCTTTGAATAGCTTCGTATGACAATCCAGTCGATTCAACAATAATTTCAATAGCGATATTCTGCTCTTTCAAAGCCTTAGCAACCTTCTCGATACCCTTCTCCATCCCCTTCTCAATCCCCTTTTCAATCCCAACCTTTTCACCTTCCTCAAAAGCAGTATCAAATACATTTTTGACTTCTAAATACTGCACTAAACTCTTTTTGTACTGTTCGTACTGCTCCACATTTAAGTGAGATATTTCGGCGATTTCAAATCCCTTTTGAAAGATTGGCTCATTCAGAATTGCGGGTATATAATTGAAACTTTCTAGATTCTTTAAAAAATATAGCCATTTATCGAAATGCGTTATTAATTCATCTTCTTGTTTATTGAACAAAGGCATTTGCAAAAATTTAAAATTCAATTTATCAAAGAAAATATCTCCATCTTGGTCTTTGAGACATACATCGCGCCTAAATTTAGATGTTGTATTTTCGTCATACTCGAAATCTAAGATTGCGATAAAGTAGATTGGCAGTAATAGAAAATTCCAATCGCCTTTTTCCGATTGTTCGCGAATAGGGAAGGTGGAATAGAATAAAGCTCTGTCTTTGAAATGCTTGATCTTGGCTTTTTGCATTTCCACAATAAACTTGTCGCCAGTTTTACTTTCGCAGTAAATATCAAAAATGGCTTTGCGTTCTGCGATCGTGTCGGCTAGATTTTCAGGATTTTTAAAGGTTAGTTGTTGAATTTGATGATGTATTGGTAAAAGTTGATTGAGAAAGTCGATCAACAAATCTTTGCTGCCTTCTTCGCCGAACAGCTTCTTAAATCCGAAATCTGTATAAGGATTAAAGTATTTTGCCGCCATCATCACTCTCTCCAAGATTATTTTAATGAAATAATCGCTGAATAACTATGTATTTAGAAAATTATGTTCCATATTTCTTGTATAGCATAAAAATGATTTCTATCTAACGATCAAATAATAGTCACAGCTTTGAGCCGAGAATTTGGTAGCCAGCTTGAATTCAGGTTAATCGATTAACCTGAATTCAAGCTAGTTATTTAATTTTTATTTAACCGCAGTTATTTAACGGCAGTTAAAGTTGCCTTGACGATAATGTCGTTGAAATCGCGATCGCCACCGCCTGCGAGATCTTCAAATCCAAAAGTATTACTACCCAACAGGCGAATGTGATCAACTCCATCAGTGTTAGCTCCTAAATATGAGAAGTAAACAGTAGGATCATTCGATGTATTACTATCGGCAAAGGAGCTAGTATTCCCATTCACAATAATAAAGGGAGCGAAGATCGAGTTAGATTCAAAAGTTTTACCTGTAAACGAAGCACTGCCTTGGTTACTGACTGCTAGATCAATTTCCGCTACACGATATTGAACGGCGGCTTGGCTATAGCCAGCTTGTCCAGGCGTGAAATCGACTAGACCATCACCATTGATGTCAATTCCACCGTTGGTATCCGTAACCTTGTAAAATCCTACAAAGTTATTGAAAGCAGCTTCGCGGTTGACCATGAAATCGGCTCTCACAGACTTTGTATCCGCCGCCAATCCAGAGGTAAAGCGTAAATCAATGACTTCGCCTCCACCATTGCCACTGAAGGAATTACCCTGCTGTTTCGTACCGATCGCTAGTGGATCGTCTGAGCCTTCAACCTTGATTTCTAGAGATTTAAAGTCGTTACTGCCAGAGCCGTCATTCCATCCGATCGCAAAACTACCATTACCCAAATCAGTAATCTTGGCTGAACTTGTCGAAAATAGAATGTTGCTGGAGTTGCTAGACTTCAGAGCCTCTTCTGTAGTTGTGCCGCTCTTAATCAAATAAAATCTTAGGTTTCCAGCCGCTTCAATGAGACTAGTGTTACTAGGATCGTAGCCCGATGGTTTGTTAGCAATCGTGGAGAAGATGACCTTAGAACGTTCTAACGCAGCCTGAGCGTAACCTGCACTTCCAATTGAGAAGGAGCCAATTTTTCCTGTGGCATCATCAACAGTGAAAAAGCCAATTTCATTAACGGAATTGGAATCAGCATTCGCAAACGAAACTTTGAGTTTAGCCGTATTTGAACCATCGAGCCTAAAGACATCATCGTTGCCTCTAGAAAGCGTGGCATTAGGGATGGGATCGTCATTGTTGATCGTTCCTGTCGCCAATCCATTCGTACTGCTAATGGTTGCGCCATTGGTAGCGGCGCTTAGGGTGGCAGTGAAGGTTTCGTTAGCCTCAAATAGATTATCTTGAGTGCTTTGGACAGAGAAGGTCTTGGTGGTTTCACCCTGTGCAAAGGTCAGCGTTTCATTTTTGGCTGTGAAATCATTGGTAATTGTGGTATTACTGCCACTGATCGAAGTGGCGACTGTGACCGCTTGAGTGGCTTGAGCATCGCCTGTACGAGTTACCGTGAAATTAAGCAATCCGCCTTCAGTTGCTGATACCGAAGCGATCGCAAATATCGGTGCGGGATCGTCATTGTTAATCGTGCCTGTAGCCGTGCCATTGGTGGTGCTAATGATTGCACCATTGGTAGGAGCGCTTAGGGTTGCGGTGAAGGTTTCATTGCTCTCAAACAATGTGTCTTGGGTAGTTTGGACAGAGAAAGTCTTGGTAGTTTCTCCCTGTGCAAAGGAGAGAGTTTCTGTTTTGGTAGTGAAGTCACTGGCGCTGATGACATTATCAGTGGCACTGATGGAAGTTGTGACAGTGACGGACTGAGTGGATTGGGCATCACCTGTCCGAGTGACCGTAAAGACGGCTGGGCTGCCTTCAGTTGCAGTTGCCGAAGCGATCGCAAATACAGGAGCCGACTCATCGTTAGCGATCGTACCTGTGACTGGGGTAGTAGTATCAATGTTGTAACCCGAACCATTTACTAAGGTTAAAGCGATCGTTTCATCTGGTTCAAAGATGATGTCTGCGGTCGGATCAATCGTAACAGTCGCTGTCGCCGAGTTAGCTGCAAAAATTACTGTTCCTGTGGAAGCGCTAAAGGTCGCCGCTCCAGTTTGGGAATAGTCATTCCCGAAGGTGGTAGTACCACTAACGTTGTAGCTGACAGGCAGAGTGCTAGTAGTCAACCCTGTGCGAGTGAAGGTATAGACAAGATTCGTGACTCCATCCTCCAGAACGCTGGCGGGGGCGATCGCTAAGCTAATTCTAGGGCTGTCGTCATCCTTAATTGTTCCCGTGGCTGTACTTGTTGTGCCGATAGTTGCGCCATTGGTGGGGGTCGTTAGCGTAGCCGTAAAGGTTTCATCGATTTCAGGGGACAAATCTTGAATGGTTTGGACGGTGAAGGGCTTGGTAGTTTCACCTTGAGCAAAAGATAGTACTTGAGCGCTGGGCGTAAAATCGGCGACACTAGCCGTATCAGTAGCACCAATGGAAGTAGCGACTGAGACTGCTTGAGTAGCTTGGGCATCACCCGTGCGAGTGACGGTAAAAGCGATCGCATTGCCTTCCATTGCAGCAGCAGCAGCGATCGTAAATACGGGTGCAGCATCATTATTGTTGATTGTGCCAGTAGCCGTATTATTGACTCCACTGATAGTTGCACCACCTGTAGCTGCACTTAGAGTGGAGGTAAAGGTTTCATCACCTTCAAATACAGCATCTTGAGTACTCTGAACATTAAAAGTCTTGCTGGTTTCACCCTGGGCAAAAGATAAGATTTGAGTAGTGGCTGTAAAGTCATTGACACTAGCCGTATCAGTTCCAGTGATGGAAGTAGCGACTGTGACTGATTGCGCGGCTTGGGCATCACTAGAGCGAGTGACGGTGAAAGCGATCGCATTACCTTCAGGGGCATTTGCTGAGGCGATCGTAAACACGGGCGCAGCATCATCATTGTTGATTGTTCCTATTGCCGTACCGTTGGCTCCACTAATAGTTGCACCACCTGTAGCTGCACTTAAAGTTGCGGTAAAGGTTTCGTTACCCTCAAATACGGAATCTGGAGTGGTTTGGACTGTGAAATTTTGGGTGGTTTCCCCTTGTGCGAAAGCGATCGTTTGAGTCTTAGCCGTAAAGTCATTGACACTAGCTGTATCAGTTCCAGCGATGGAAGTAGTGACTGTGACTGATTGCGCGGCTTGAGCATCACCACTATGGCTAACTGCAAAAGTAACCAATCCGCCTTCGATTATCGATGAGGAAGAAATCGATAATACAGGGACTGCATCATCGTTGACGATTGTACCTGTGACTGGAGTAGTGGTGGCAATGTTATAACCAGTTCCAGTTGACAAGGTTAGGGCGATCGTTTCATCTGCTTCAAAAATCAGATCGGTATTAGGATTGATGGTGACAGTCGCTGTTGTCGCATTGGGCGCAAAGGTAACTGTCCCAGTGGAAGCCGTAAATGTGGTTGCTCCCGTGGCTACATAGTCAGTCGCTAGAGCCGCCGTACCACCGACATTGTAGTTAACGACCAGAGCCGTAGTCGTGTCGCCACCCGTGCGGGTGAAAGTATAGACAAGATTAGGGATTCCATCTTCGACAACGCTGATCGGATTTACGCCTAAACTGATTGTGGCGGTATCATCATCAAGGATTGTGCCTGTGGCGGTTGTAGTCGTAAATGTCGTGTTTGTGGTAGTCGCATTGGCAAGATCGCCTAATGTGACTGTGAACTGTTCGTTAGGTTCGACAACTCTGTCACCACTGACATTAATTGTCACTGTTTTGGAAGTCTCGCCCGCCAAAAATGTCACAGTTTGGGATGGGAAAGTGCCACCAAAATCACTCGCATTTGCAGGATTGGCGCTACTACCTGTCACATCCACTTGCGCGGTAATACCTACTGACGTGTCCCCCGATCGCGTGACTGTGAAAGTAAAAGGCGTTAAACCAACGTTGCCTTCATTCAGAACACTTGTCGCAGGAGCGATCGCTAAACTAGTTGGTCCCGTATAGCCGATTGCGGGTTGATTGACGGTGACAGGGAAATTAAGCGTGGAAGTATCAAGGGGAGCCAATGCCGTAAATGTGACGGTTCCCAATGCGATCGGTAAAGCTTGATTCGGCCAATTTCCCGCAAAGTCGAGATAAGCCCAGCTAATTTCTTGGTTCGTGGCGGCATTATTATCATTAACGCTTTCAGGATTTACCGCTGTGCCGAAAAAGCTGGGAGCGGAACTAGGGGTGATGCTACTAAGTTGCAGTTTCGTACTATCAAAGTGAATTCCAAAGCCGATACCTGTGAGTCGATTATTAGCATCACTGACGTTATAACCAACATTCACCGTGAATTGTTGACCAGCCGTTAATACGGTAGGTGGTGTGGAAAGGGTAACAATCTGATTCTTGAGAACTGGATTTGCCATGTATGACTTCACTCTTTAAATTAGCGATTACGAGTTTCAGCTTCACATCCAAATGTTTGAGATAATGTTTGTGCAATGTTTGACTTGTAAGCGTTGTCTTAAAACGTCTTAAAACTTTACTGGCTATCGATAAATGAGGTATCATCAACATTAGTCGCTCTGCGTAACATTATGTTTTATCCTCGTCATAGCGGCAATCCACCTTTATCGTTCTACTAATTAATAACTGATGTCACGTGGAAGTTTTCAAGCCCCTCTCCTCTAGCCCCTCTCCCAAAAGCTACCGTGTACACACAACTACAGGAATTTGCAAATCTCATCAATTACCCCTCCCTAGCCCTCCCCTTGCAAAGGGGAGGGAACAAGATTTCTAGTTTTCCCCCTTTGTAAGGGGGAATTAAAGGGGGTATTTCGACTTGTGTGTACACGGTAGCCCTTACAAAGGGGAGGGAACAAGATTTCTAGTTTTCCCCCTTTGTAAGGGGGAATTAAAGGGGGTATTTAGACTTGTGTGTACACGGCAGCTCCCAAAATGGGTGAGGGTTCCATGTAACATCAGTTAATAATGCGTAGTATGCGCGATTCTATCTCTTGCCAAGTCTTTGGAGAGACAGTAACTGCCATTTTTTGACATTGCACCATTAAGAGATTAGCGTAGAAATAGCTTTTAAGGGAATCTACTTCTTGGTGTGAAATCCGATTTAATTCTATAGGAAGATGTAAAGTTTGTCCCCATATTTTTATGATTTTAAGGCGAAACTCTTCCCTTACTTCAAAGGATTGATCGTAACTAGGAATTTGAGACTGTAATGAATCTAAGCGAGAATTTAAAATTGTAAAATTGATGTATTTCGGGTCAAGGTTTATCTTGTTTAGCGATTGTTTAAGGTTGTTACAAAGTTCAATTGCCAAATTAAGCTGTGTTGCACTGTCTAAATCAAGAGCATGGGCAATGCTCATTGATAAATCAGCCTCAAATACTTTCTCAAAATTAATTGATAAATCAAAAAATTCATACAATTCACGCGCAAGGTGAAGAATTCTAATTAAAATCAATTCAGGTGCAAGTTCACTTAAAAAACGAGGACGCGCTAAAAAAAGTAAGGCAATACGCTTAGCTACAGATTTGATATCTCCTGAAGACTTGAGTGATATTTGATCCACCCACTCTAAGGTATATCGCAAACTTCTTGTATTAATATAACTAATAGCCTCTGACTCAATACATAATAAAAGTTCTTCGACATTACCAACCATCAAGCCAGCTAATAACAGAAAGACATTTTGCCAACGTCGATCGCTTAAATGATTTGTAACTAATGCGTTAACCTGATTGTGATTATAGATTTGACAAGCCACAAAGTACTCCTGAAAAGTAATATGACTAAATCCAAAACTAGAAAAAGTTCCTGAAGATATTATTTTACAAAGCCCAGTTTGTTGGAGAATTTGCAACACAAAATCAACATCAAGTAGATAACAAGAACCCGTACAACTACTCAAAACCGCCTGTATATTATCTTTTATTTGATCAAACGGTAAAAGTGTTTGTTGCAGTTCAAATCCCTTATAAGCGATCTCATTTAGAATCAAGTCTAATATATCGGTACTAAGCCCAGTTCCAGAACCATCCTCTAATAACTGATATTTTAATACCTGTTCTTCTAACATCAACCGAATCACTTTTTGATATAAACCACTAATATTGCGAGGAAAGCTATAGTGGCGATCGCATAAAAAGCATAAAAAAGATAAACACAACGGAAATTTAGCTAGTTCTCTAGAGCTTTCATTAGACTGCAAAATCTGCCAGCAATATTGAGCTTTTTCCGAAGATATGTCTTGTTTTGATCCCAGATCTGACAGATCAGTACTTATCTCTTCAAAATTGGTATTTGGATCATAAGTAATCGTAAACCACTTATGAATATATTCTTGGATTAGCAAGTCGCTCCAAGGTTGGATTGCTAATTCCAAAAACTGTCCTAGACTATTCTGATAGTTTGATAAGCGACTAGAAACAACATAACGATTTTTGGGATACAATTTTACAAAATCTTTTAATTGCTGCGACAAATGTTTTTGAGATAACGTCGCCTCATTCAATCCGTCAATGAGAATTAGCAGTTTTCCTTGATTTAACAACCATCTTGCTAATTCCTGTGAATGTGTAAACCCACACATTTCCAGTTCTTCGGCGATCGCTAATAAAAAACTATCAGTAGTTCGGCAAAACTTCCACATCTGTAAAAAGATGGGAATCACATTATGCTTATAGAGACTGTCTGGATAATGCAGCGCCTCTAATCCTATATATTTTAGAAAAGTTGTTTTGCCTGTAGCAGGCAGCCCCAAAATTGTCAGATACTCTTCATCATTGGCAATATTTAAGCCAATCAAGTTCGTTCCTTTACTAGAGCTACCTCTTTGGAGATCTCGCGAAAAGGCTTCTTCAAGTTCGTCAACTGATTCAAAACTACGAATGGAGGTATGAGCTTGCAATCTTTGTGGAATATAGATAGAAGATAAAGTCAGTAATTGCTGGCTGCTAATCAGTTGGGTAAAAGCATGGGATTCTAAATAGTTTGTTGCGTAGCGCCGAGATGCCTTAGCGATCGCCAGATTAAAGTATGTTTCGCTAATATTACATTCCCGACCTTCCTCGCTCTCAGGGAATCCTGACAACAAAGTCTCAAATCTTTTCGCAAATTCTCGAATAGTCTGTTCTTGTTTGATACTCATTGTCACTGTTAAACCACCGAGATAGTTCTGTTACTACCTTTGGACTTATTCTTTCACTTGCTTAGAGTTTGCCATAATTCATATATTATAGACTTTTTTGTAAAATTAGAACCAGTAATTCTTAGTGAGATTTTCTAAGTACCTCGGCTTAATAAAAACCAAAACCCAAAGTAAGGTGATTCGCCCGCGAAGCGGGCGAATCACCT
>JANMFC010000120.1:0-5924 GCA_031377675.1 Pseudanabaena sp. OTE_70b_metabat_355
CAAGAATCACTATGCTTATGTGTCAAACGACTAATAAACTCAATGGCAGTTGAAACACCATTTAAACTTTCTTCAGCAGGACTGCTATCTCTCAAAATACTGCGATCTGTAACCAATAATTTGAATCATCGCAAGTCAAATATCCAGTTCGTAAACTCATCATCACTAACTGCTGAAAAAGCGCTTGATTTATTTGAAGATATGGTACTTACGCCAGAAGAAGACCTCATTATTCAAGCTTTACAGATTATTGAGCCTCAAATAAAACGAATTGCACCACTTATTGGAAAGAATGGATATAAAGGCACACGCGGTAGTTTCATTGTCCAAACACCTGAAAATCAGCGCATACCAATTGGTAGCATGGGCGATGGAATGTGGCGGATGTTAGGACTTGCTTTAGCAATTGTTAATGCAAAAGATGGGGTTTTATTAGTTGATGAAATTGATACTGGACTGCACTTTACAGTGATGTCAGATATGTGGAAAATGATCTGGGAAACTGCAAAGCGTCTTAACGTACAAGTATTTGCGACTACTCATAGCAATGATTGCTGGCAGAGTTTAGCGGATATTGCCAATTCTGAAAATCCTAGTGAAGATGGGATTACCATTCATAGAATTGAAAAAGGAAAGCTACACAGTATTGTTTTCACAGAGCGACAAATTGCGATCGCAGCCGAACGCAATATTGAGGTGCGATAGTTTATGAACGCAAAAGTGTTATTGGTTGAAGGGAAAGATGAGAAGCTTGTTATTCCAGAATTAATGAAAGCAAATGGCGTAGATTGTGGTTCGGAAGAATGCCCCATTGTCTTTATTGATGATCAAAATGGTTTCGATAATATAGTCAAGCCAGATGTAATTGCTACAGAGCTTTTGGCTTCAGGACTGGTTGCAATTGGCATCATATTTGATGCAGATGAAAAGCCAATGAAAGATCGTTGGCGCAGTGTTAGAAATATTTGCCTAAAAATAGAAAGTATGCCAAATTTGCCTCCAGATCTTCCAGAAGAGGGGTTAATTGTGGATACACTAAATGGAATTAAGTTTGGGATCTGGATGATGCCTGACAATAAAATGCGTGGTATGTTAGAAACTTTTTTGGCTGACATCATTTCCAAAGAAAATCAAGAAATATGGGAGTTTGCAAAACAATCCGTCAATGAAGCAAAAATTAGGGGTGCAAAAATCAAGCCTAATCACATTGACAAAGCAAATATTTATACTTGGTTGGCTTGGCAAGAGAAACCAGCACAACAAATTGGAATAGCAGTCAAGAAGAAAACAATTTTTGATCCAACACATCCAAATGCTCAGAAATTTGTGAACTGGTTTAAGGAACTGTATGGGTTGTGAGCGATCGCAAAAAGGGTAAAAGATATCTACAATCGCTAAATATTTAATTACTTGAAAAGCTCAAGCTTTGACATTCACTCTTTGTCATTAAGTCGAATAAGAAGTTTAAAGAAGATTGCTTCCAAGCTTGATGATGAAAATATGGTTAAACAAATTAACATGATTGTGCAGGAATTGGTTGATTAAGCAATTATCGGTAATCCAGATAGATCGCGATCGCGCAACATCCTCGACCTCATTAAGTGCGATCGTCCGCGTCAGCATCGAATCAGTTAAAATTGCAAAACAGTAGAATTTTTAACAGCAGTTACCTTTGAGTTTGAACATATTTAACCAATTTCAGCAGGAGGTGAAACTACATTTGCCAACCTAGCTCTATCTTGCCCCTCCTGTAATCGTCACAAAGGAAATCGTCAAACTGCGCCCGATCCTAGCAACAACGATCTAGTTCCGTTATTTCATCCACAACAACAAATTTGGCAAGATCACTTTATTTGGGATGAATCCAAAACAGAAATGATAGGCAAAACAGCGATCGGTCGAGCCACTGTGTTAACTCTCATTTATCTTTTGCATTTCAACTTTTAAATGTAAGCTCGTTGCTAGTTTCTCTGACATGGGCAAAAACTACTGAACAAAGCGATCGCCTCCTACGCAAATCCAAAACAAAAAAGCCTCCCCTTGCGGAGAAGCTTTTTTGTGCCGATAAGACTAATCTTGAAGATTAACCGTTGATAGCAGGAGCAGCCATAGCTGCAGGTGCTACATCAACAGCAGCCAAGTCGAGAGGGAAGTTGTGAGCGTTGCGCTCATGCATTACTTCCATACCCAAGTTAGCGCGGTTGATTACGTCAGCCCAGCTAGGTACTACACGTCCTTGGCTGTCAGAGATCGATTGGTTGAAGTTGAAGCCATTCAAGTTGAATGCCATTGTGCTTACGCCCAATGCTGTGAACCAGATGCCAACTACTGGCCATAGAGCCAAGAAGAAGTGCAAGCTGCGGCTGTTGTTGAATGATGCATATTGGAAGATCAAGCGACCGAAGTAGCCGTGGGCTGCAACGATATTGTATGTTTCTTCTTCTTGTCCGAATTTGTAACCTGCGTTTTGGCTTTCGTTTTCGGTTGTTTCACGAATCAAGCTAGATGTTACCAATGAACCGTGCATGGCACTGAACAATGAACCACCGAACACGCCTGCTACTCCCAACATGTGGAAAGGATGCATCAAGATGTTGTGTTCTGCTTGGAATACGATCATGAAGTTGAATGTTCCAGAAATACCCAAAGGCATACCGTCAGAAAATGATCCTTGTCCGATTGGGTAGATCAAGAATACTGCGGTTGCGGCGGCTACGGGTGCTGAATAAGCTACTGCGATCCAAGGACGCATACCGAGACGGTAGGATAGTTCCCATTCGCGTCCCATGTAGCAGAAGATTCCGAGCAAGAAGTGGAATACTACCAATTGGTAAGGTCCACCGTTGTACAACCATTCGTCGAGGCTGTCTGCTTCCCAGATTGGGTAGAAGTGCAAGCCAATGGCGTTGGAGGAAGGAACTACTGCGCCAGAAATCATGTTGTTGCCGAAGAACAGGCTGCCTGCAACTGGTTCGCGGATTCCGTCGATGTCGACTGGAGGTGCGCCTACGAAGGCGATTACGAAGCAGATTGTGGCGGCGAGTAAGCAAGGAATCATGATTACGCCGAACCAACCGATATATAGACGGTTGTTGGTGCTGGTGATCCAGTTACAAAACTGATCCCAGATCGATGCGCTTTCGCGTCTTTGGACTGCTGTGGTCATTGGTTTATGATTGCTGTTTGGATGTATTTATAATTAGCTTTCGCTATTTCCTTAATGTAACTTTACATACGCAGTTTTGTAAAGCATTTGTACTCATGATCTGTCTGTGGGGATACCTGATCGCTTTTTGGGCGGTTTGCCACAACCCCAAATAAGTGCATCTGCTTAATAAAGCCAAGAATTTAAATAAGCTGATTCGCCCGCGTTGCGGGCGAATCAGCTTATTTGGCTTTCACTCAAACCATTAATTGATATTTGACCTGTGCTAAGCGATACAGTGGTCGCCAGACTAAACGATTAGTAATAACAACTAACAAAGACATAACGATCGTCGAAGCCAGCAAAAGTGGAAAATCTCCCACATCAGATGCTTGCGTAATCGTTGAACCCAGCCCCGTAGCCGTCAGCACCTTTCCCTGAAATTTGATATATTCTCCCGCAATACTCGCATTCCAAGCCCCACCTACCGCCGTGATAATGCCCGTGACTAGATAGGGAAATATCCCTGGCAAAATCAAAGTCCGCCACCGTTCCAAAGGCGAAAGTTTATAGACTCTAGCCGCCTCAAAAAGCTCTGATGGAATCGCTTGCGCTCCTGCAATCACATTGAATAAGATATACCACATACTTCCTAAAGTCATCAGAATCACCGCGCCAATGTCCAAACCGCCGCCAATATTGGCTAATCCCAGCAATAGAATTGGGAACAACGCCGTTGCGGGAACTGAAGCGGCAATTTGGACAATTGGCTGTAAAAACTGCGCTAATTTGGGATCGCGACCAATCGTTACACCGATAGGAACCGTAATTAATAGCGAAAGAATCAGCACGATCAAAACGCGAATGGAAGTAAACAATGCTCCCGTGGCGACCTGTTGCCACGAACTCAATGGCATTTTACCGAGCAGTAAAGCTGCTTCTATCGTTCCACCGATCGCAATAAAACCGACTAGCCCAATCAGTAACCAGTTCAGCAAATTCATCCATTTTGAAGTCTTATGTTGACTGCGGAGAGAGCTTTGGGGCTTAGTACTAAAACCGCGATTAAAAGTTTCAGAGATTGGTACAAATAGGCGATCGCTGATTATTCGCATAGTTGGCGATCGCCTCAAGAAATCCAATACTCGTGATTCTGGTACTTGAGTCGCTTCCACAGTCTCATGTTTAAACTTTTCCGCCCAAGCAATCATCGGTCGCCAAATAAAATAATCGATGATGGTAATAATGCCAATCAAAACAATAATTCCCCATAAAATCGCCCAGTTATCACCTTTGTCGGCGGCGGCTTTCAGGAAAGATCCTAATCCAGGCAAAGTGAAGTTGCTATTAGAGAGCGTGAATGATTCTGTTTGCATCAAAAAGAACCAACCTCCAGCCACCGACATCACACTATTCCAAACTAGCCCAACTACTCCCGATGGCAGTTCTAAAGTCCAAAAACGTTGCCAAGGACTGAGCCGATATACTTGACTCGCCTCAATCAGTTCTTTGGGAATACTACTCAAAGACTGATAGAAACTGAAAGTCATGTTCCAAGTCATGCCTGTGAAAATTAACAGAATCGAAGCAAGTTCAATTCCTAATCTTTGTCCAGGGAATAAACCCACGAGGGCAAGGACTACGGCGGGCAAAAATGAGAGAACGGGGATCGATTGCAATATATCCAGTAAGGGAATTAGTACCTTTGACCATGTAGTAGAACGATAAGCGACATAGGCATAAGAGAGACTAAAAACTAGCGATAATCCATAGGCTGCTAGCATTCTCACTAATGTTTGCAACGCATAGGTGGGCAAAAAATTGAGAGATAGATTAATTACATATTCACTATCATAAGTTCCTGTAAATTTACTCGCGGTCTGCACAATGACAAAGATGAAAGAGATAATCGCTAACGGTAATAAGACATCACCAATGCTCCATCGTGAGCGAAACTCGGATTTAGGATCGATAGTGGGTTGAAACATAAGCAATCCAAGCTAACAAAGGAATTAGGCTTTAAGTAGCCCAGAGAAACGTTTAAAAGTGCCGCAAAGCGGCACTTTTAAACTTTTCTCTGGGTTTGGTTTTAGCGCAAAGCGTTGTAAGTCATTGTTACATGAAGAAGGAAAACTGTATAATTGCCATAAGAATTGCCACACCACAACAATTGTCATCCGCGCTGCTTAGGAAAACATCATGACACCAGCGATCGCTATCCCTGAAGTACCAAATCTCATCCCACACACTACCCAAAATCTCACCGTAGAAGCGCAACTGCGTTGGGCTAGTGCTGACCTAGAGCTATTTCCCGACAATGGCAACCGTTATGAAATTATTGATGGAGAACTTTACGTGACTAGATCGCCACATAACAAACATCAAAAGACTTGTGGTAGGTTTTTTACAGCTTTGGATATTTGGTCGCGAGCCACAAATCTCGGAGAAGCGGAAATTGGCGTAGGATTAATTTTTGGTGAAAATGATGATGTGATCCCAGATGTAGTTTGGCTGAGTAAAGAAAAGTATGCGGATTTAATTGATGATTCTGGACATTTTCAGGGCGCACCTGATTTGGTAATTGAGGTGTTATCTGCGGGAACTGAGAATGAAAAACGCGATCGCGAAGTTAAGTTAAAACTCGCCAATTCAAGGATGAAATGCAACGCCTAGAGATCTTTGCATAAAGGGACTCATAAGGATATTCTGATATTAATCACAACCATCAGGAAATCCTCATGAGCTTTAAACATCTTACCACCACAGAAAGAAGTGAACT
>JANMFC010000154.1:0-3448 GCA_031377675.1 Pseudanabaena sp. OTE_70b_metabat_355
ACACTACGCTATTCCGATATTAATCGCCCCCTAGCCCCCAATTCTGGGGGGACAAGAAAATAGAATTCTTTCAAAGTCCCCCAGAATTGGGGGATTTAGGGGGCTTAGATCAACGGAAACGTAGACAGTTAGACTTGTGTGTACACGGCAGAATTCTGGGGGGACAAGAAAATAGAATTCTTTCAAAGTCCCCCAGAATTGGGGGATTTAGGGGGCTTAGATCAACGGAAACGTAGACAGTTAGACTTGTGTGTACACGGCAGCTCCCAAAAAGGGAGAGGGGGACAAGAAAAATCCAAAAACGTCTCTTACTCCCCTTCTCCCAAGAAGGGAGAAGGGGCTGGGGAATGAGGGCAGATTTTCTATCTGCGTAACGTGAGTTACTTAGCAAAGTAAGTTAAAATTGCAAAAAAAATAGCGATCGCTAACCACAAAAATTTGTTAATACCGTTGCTATTATCGATGTCTGGCTTTTTAAGGGAAACTTCGCGAAATGGTTTTTTGCTGCTATTTTGAGTTGTTTTTCTGGCTGCGGGTTTAGATTGATAGGTATCAGGAGACTGCAAAATCGGTACTTCGGAGGTTACACCTTCTAATTTACTAAGGGGCGGGGCGGTCAAAATTCCCAGCATATATCTTGCGGACTTACGAATATCGCCAACAGGATGCTTTTTAAGACTGCGACACATAGCGATCGCCTCATCGGTTTTGCCGATCGCATCATAGGAATTGGCTAACCAGATCAGAATATCGCCGCCCAGTCTAGATTCTAAAATAGCTAAGGCGCGGGCGCGTTCGAGTAAGGCGATCGCCTGTTGATAATTACCGCCCTCAAAGCTACTAACCCCTTCTTGGTATAGCTCGGTTGCTATTTGTTCAACATTGATTTCTTCGGTCATACTGTGGGTATAAAAAGTGATGGGGAAGAGTAAATATTTAGCTCGCTCATGCTGGCGGATTTTATGATCGCCTTTTTAAAGCTTCGACAATTTGATAATTAGCGGCGGGTAATTGATAGCTGGCTAACTCATCAACTGTCACCCAACGAATTTCCGAACAAGCGATCGCCTGTGGTTCCCCAGATATGATCTTACAGTGATGCACAATTAAGCTCACCTTTAAAGTTTCATATTCGTGATCGATCGTGATCAAATGATCCCCAACCTCTACGGCGATCGCCAGTTCTTCCTGTAATTCCCGCTTGATACAATCCTCCACTTTTTCATCGGGTTCAATCTTGCCCCCAGGAAATTCCCAATAACCCGCGTGTTCGCCTTCGGGCAGACGGCGATCGATGAGTAGGCGATCGCGATCCCAGATCACGCCGACACCAATAGGGCGATATTTTTTGAGACTAGTCATCAATAAACTCCAAGCCCTTAGCCACAGGAGTTAAACCTTTTTCGGCTAGCCATTGTGGGTTATACATTCGGCTCTGATATCGACCGCCGCCATCACAAAGAATTGTCGCGATCGTGTGACCTTTACCAAGTTTTCGAGCCAGCTTCACCGCACCGACTACATTTAAGGCTGCTGAACTACCGACAAACAAACCGTCATGCTTAAGTAAATATTGCGACATCTCGATTACTTGCTGATCGGTTCCCCGAAAAGCGCCATCTAGTCTGGCGCGATTAAAGTTTGCGGTAGCGCGATTAATGCCGATCCCCTCTGTAATCGAATTACCCTCGGCTTTAAACTCACCCGTGGTCATGTAACTGTACAAACCAGAACCAGTGGGATCGATTAGATAAGTTGCAATCTTGGGATTCTGCTCTTTGAGATAAGCCGTTACCCCACCAATCGTGCCGCCAGTCCCCGATGACATGACAATGCCATCCAGTTCACCACCAGTTTGCCGCCAAATTTCGGGCGCGGTCGTGTAGTAATGCGCGTCAGAATTTGCCAGATTTTCAAACTGATTTGCCCAAAAAGCATTTTCAATTTGTTCAGCGCGATCGCGAGCGACGTGATAATAATTTTCGGGACTACTAAAAGGCGCAGGATTAGTTAACTCCACCTCAGCGCCTAATGTTCGCAACAAATCGATTTTCTCCTGAGATTGATTGCTGGGCATTACGATCACACTGCGATAACCGCGTGCATTGGCAACCAACGATAGCCCAATGCCTGTATTACCTGCTGTGCCTTCCACGATCGCCCCACCCGCTTTGAGCATTCCTGCTTTTTCAGCCTCCAGCACCATATATAGAGCCGCCCGATCCTTAACGCTCCCACCAGGATTGAGAAATTCCGCCTTACCGAGGATCGTGCAACCAGTGGCTGCCGATAAAGACTCAATTTCAATCAGGGGCGTGTTACCCACAGAATTTGCAAAACCAATACGAATATCGCGTGTCATGGAGTATTACAACAAATAAACTACAGCAAAGATTTACAACTTAATTGACCAATATCAGTATATTTGGTCTCTAATTAGATATATGGGAGATATATGGATATTTTCAAGTTATATATTTTCTAAATTTAACTTGGATATCTACACATTTAACCATTGAATAGTTGTGACAAAAATATGAAATTCCTAATCCCTATTGATGGCTCGCAAGCTAGTGAACATGCGCTAGCTAAAGCGCTAACTTTTGCTGTCCCCTTACAAGCCCAAGTTGTTTTGTTAACTGTGGTCGAACCGCTCAGCAACTATGTCCCTGAAGTAATGATGCCCACGGGCGATTGGGTTGGTTGGCGGGGATTGCCTGATGTGGAACTGGAGCGAAAAATTTTGAATGCAGGTCAAACTTTGTTGCAAAAAGCGCAAGATACCTGTCAAGCGTCAGGGCTGGAGAGTTCTACTCGCTTGGAAATTGGTCAGCCTCGTGATGTGATTTGCATGGTCGCGAAAGAAGAAAATCCTGATATGTTGATTTTGGGGTCACGCGGTTTGGGTTCAGTAGAAAGATTGATGCTTGGCAGTGTCAGCGATTATGTCCTGCATCATTGCGGTTCTCCTGTTTTGGTTGTGCGTTAGTGAATACTTCGGATACTGCGCTTAGTAACCCCATAGTTCGCAAGGTTCTTGTCTGCCAGTACCGCACCTGTACTAAAGATGGTGCTGGTGAGGTGTTGCGCCTATTTCAAGAGCGGCAAATTCAAGAGCGGCAAATTCAAAATGTAGTTATAGAAGCCTGTGGATGTTTGGGGTTATGCGGTTCTGGACCAATGGTTTTGTTGCTTCCTGATAATATTTACTATTGGCAAATTACGCCTAAAAAAGCTCAGAAAATTATCGAAAGCCATCTAATTGAAAATATGCCAATTTCATCAATGATGCATCCCCGCCTACATCAAAATCAATCCCCGTATTCCTAAACCCAAGAAGTGGGGGGGGGGGGGGGGGCGCCCCCCCCAAACAGAGGGTGTTTAAAGATGTGTAAAAAAATAATATATAAGATATTTTAAAAAAATGTAATAAGAAAAAAGAAGGAAA
>JANMFC010000266.1:0-2149 GCA_031377675.1 Pseudanabaena sp. OTE_70b_metabat_355
CTTTTTTAGATTTTATTGGCAATATATTTGGCAATTTTAGCTGATGCTCCAGCCACACCCATCCGCTCCTCTCCATTACGCCCCACCGCTTGGAAATAATCAGGATCTTGCAAAATTTCATGGAGAACATCGGCAACCTGAGCAGGTTTATCGATTAAGTTGATCGAACATCCTAATAGATCGGCTTGCTCCTCCGCAAATTGGCGCGTGAACTGAGGACCAAGCCCTGCGATCGTGATTACAGGTTTACCTAAACCGACCATTTGTTCGGTCGCGGTTCCCGCCATTGCCAAACCCAAATGTGATTGGGCTAAACAATCATTAAACCCTTCTTTTAATAGTAAGAGTCTGGCATTCTGCACTTTAAAAGTAATTTCATCGAAACGCTGCCAACCTTTCTGAATAATGCTTTGGGCGATGATTTCTAAATCTAAATCAGGGGCGATCGCTGCTAAAAAATGTACATTATGGGGAATCGTTCGCGCCACAACTTGGGCGCATAGCATCAAGGTCATCCAGTTTTCATAAGCTTCTGGCGATCGCGAGCCAGGTAAAATCGCCACCGCCCAATCATTTTCCCCAACGCCAAAATCCCTGCCCTGCGGTTCCAGTCCATCCATCATCGAGTTACCGAGATAGATCGCAGGTAATTTAAAATCGCGATTCAAGATTTCTGCTGTTAATTGGTCGCGAACAAATATAGCTTTGCAGCGATCGCTACCCATGAGCGCACGTTCCCAAGGAAAAAAGATCGAACCACCGAAGGGTTTCTTGATATCAGGTACAAAACCTTTGCGATCGCGCCAATAGTATTCAGATTTGGCAGTAGCCACAAATGCGAAATTACAGCCACCAAACTTAGCGGGTAGCCAAGCAAATAGTAATGGCACGATGTCCCCCACTGCTAAGACTAGACGATTACCCTGACGGAGATCGCGTGACCATTGCCAGACAAAACCCAACTGTTTTCTCGTTAATCCCACTAACCCACTTTTAACATCACGCGCCAGTTGACGATTATCCATCCGCACAAATCCCCCCGATGGCATCGCCTGTGTATACTGCTCTGCAATTGGTATATTCGCCTTGCGATAAGCGTGTCCCACCCCCACCATCGGCAAGGAGATCGCCGAAAATCCTAATTTTTTCAGTTCAATACAAATACGAGCAGCGATGAGATCCTCACCATGTCCGTTACTGATACATAAAATTTCCACGGGATACCAAAAATCTCTATTCAACTGTAACTTTAATAGAAACCGTGACACTATGTTTAATCGGTCGTTATGTTAAAACAAAAAATTAGCTTTTACCTTGATGACATCACCACCCAAAACGGTCGGTCGATTAACATTGCGATCGCTTTTCTGGTCATCGCCTCAGCCGTAAGTTTTGTCGCCCAAACCTTTGATATATCTAACGATGTCCGCCTTAGCCTAAATTCTTTGGACAATACGATTCTGGTGACTTTTGTACTGGAATACTTGCTGCGATTGTGGTGTGCCGAGGAGAAACTCAAATATTGTTTTAGCCTCTATGCGATTATCGATCTCTTGGCAATTTTACCTTTTCTACTAGGGGCGATTAACCTACCATTTCTAAGGCTATTGCGCTGGTTTCGGATTTTACGCCTTATTCGCCTGATTGAGTCGCGATCGCTATTTGATCACAAGACCGAAGACATTGCGATTTTATTTAGGATTCTCTTCACCCTATTTGCGATCGTGTTTATCTTTTCAGGATTAGTTTATCAAGTTGAACATCCGATTAATCCCAAGTTTGATAACTTCTTGGATGCCTTTTATTTTTCGATTTTCACGATGACTACAGTTGGGTACAGTGGAGTCATGCCCCAGTCGGAAGCTGGCAAGTTGATCACAGTTTTAATGGTTCTTACGGGTATTGCCTTGATTCCAGTCCAGTTAGGCGAATTATTTAAGCGCTTAGTAGTGTCAGCCAATCAAAGCGATCGCGATCCAGCTAATCAAATTAGCACTAATCAAACTAGCGTTATTTGTTCTGGCTGCGGATTATCTACCCATGATACCGATGCTAAATTTTGCAAAGCCTGCGGTACTAAACTGTGAGTAAGTACCCTTACCAGATCGCGGTCGCCTGCGTAGCAGGCGAACCACATATTACAGAGAAA
>JANMFC010000277.1:0-2950 GCA_031377675.1 Pseudanabaena sp. OTE_70b_metabat_355
ATTTGCGTGGTTACCATCTCAGTTTGGAGGTTGCAATTTTGCATTTGTTGCCACCGCCAAGTCTGAATATTATTGGCGCGATCGCAAAAATGCTTTACCCCATGTCAAAAAGCCTTTTGGCGGCTCGATCTTTTTCCCTTGGGAAAGAGCTTTGATGAATAGCGATCGCTGCAAAGCAGTATTTGTGCGCGATTTGCTGACTGCCGAAGTCTTAAATCGCGACTTTAAACTTCCTGCGGTTTATCTCGGTAACTCGATGATGGATGGGCTTGAACCTAAAGGGATTGATTTTGGTATTGGTGAAGATGAATGGGCTGTGGCAATCTTGCCAGGTTCGAGAGCACCTGAAGCCTATGAAAATTGGATGACCTTGATGCTCTGCGCTCAAGTTGTGGCGCGGACGATTCCCTATAATGTTCATTTTTTAGTAGCGATCGCCCCTGATTTAGACTTGGAAATCATTGCCCAAAGCATTATCCAAAAGGGTTGGCAGCGTCTTGATGAGATTACATTTAAAGTCCAGAATGCCCGACTGTTACTATTAAAAGAAGGTTTTAATGATTGTCTAGCCCAAGCCCATTTAGGATTGGCAATGGCGGGAACGGCGACAGAGCAGATGGTTGGTTTAGGTAAACCTGTAATCACGATCGCAGGGCTTGGTCCCCAGTTCACGCGCCAATTTGCAGAGGAGCAAGCTGATTTATTAGGATGCTCGATTAACTTGATTGATAAACCATCGCAGGTTGCCGATGTCCTCCATGAGATTTTGCAAGATCCTGATTATTTTCAAGAAGTGGGGCGCAATGGTGAGGAACGTATGGGGGGGGCGGGAGCTTCCGCTAAAATTGCCAAATATATTGCCGATAAAACGTAAAAAAGCTGAATTGCACGCTTCGCGTGCAATTCAGCTTTCTTAGGGCTTTTGATTGTGTAGCGATCGCGATTTGTCACAGTGACCCAAAAGTGATGTAGAATCTCTCTCGTTCTGGTTACGTCAAATCTTTACGGTATTAATTAGGGTATTAATTCCAGCTTGTAGCTTGCTCCCTCACGTCCTACAGCAGTGCATTTCCATGCCTAACTTTATTTTTCGCTCCCACCACAGTTCTGATTTATTGACTAATTCAACGCCGAAGCATCTCCCAATTAAGGGGCGATCGCTTGCCCAATCATTCAATCTGCGGTTGCTATTTGTCACCTTTGCAGGATTGATTGGTAGTTGGGCAATCACATCTCCGACGGCTCAGGCTAATCGTCTCGAAACATTTGTGTATGACTTAGCGGATAGTAAGATTGAGTTTTCATTAAAAGATGATATTGATCCCAAGGGAAGCATAATCAATAATCCCACGCGGATCGTGATTGATTTACCAGGGATTGTCTATCAAGGACCAACAGTAAGAAGACGGGTGGGGCGAGGCGTTGATTCGGTGCGTGTTGGTCAGGTTGATGCGACTACAACCCGAATGGTAGTGGAATTCTCGCCAGATGTGACCCTGAATCCTCAAGATTTGCGACTGAAGTCTTCTCAACCTGGGCGATGGACGATGCAACTGCCCCAGAGTATTGCCGCGATCGACCTCAATAGTATTGCCAAGTTTACGGCTCCCGTGACGGGGGAAATTAGTTCGGGATTTGGATGGCGTGTTCATCCTATTACAGGGGAACGCAGATTACATAAGGGTATCGATTTTGCCGCTCCTACGGGGACACCAATTTTTGCGGCGGCGGATGGTTTAGTTACCGATGCAGGTTGGACGGATGGCGGCTATGGCAATATTGTCGAGTTGCGTCATGATGATGGCTCCGTGACACTTTATGCCCATGCCAATTCGGTGTATGTCGCTAAGGGGCAAACTGTAACTAGAGGACAAGCGATCGCTGAGGTTGGCTCCACGGGACGCAGTACGGGACCACATCTGCATTTTGAAGTACAGCCCGATGGTAAAAACGCTGTCGATCCGATGGACTATCTGCAACTTCGTCAGGTGACGCTTGATTTAGCTTCCAATAATTTTAAAGATTAGATATGTGTAAGGGCAATTCATGAATTGCCCTTACTATTTTTTGTATAAATTATAAAGATTAACAAATCAAGAATAGATGAATTAAATGGATTTAACTGAATAAATCAAATGGATAAATTTATTGGTTGGCTCGGCGCTTTGTTACTGCTGTTTTTAGCAGGTTTTGGACTAACTCAGTGGCTCAATTTACCATTGGGAAACTTCATCGATTGGCTAATTGGCGCAAGCATTTTTATATGGCTAATCATCATCGTTACTGTGCCTTGGAATGTCTACTTTCAAGCTAAATCCGTCCTCGATCAAGCAACAATTTCTCGACAAAATGGAATCAATGTCGATGAAGCCCAACTTCCCTACGTCCGATCGCTACAGACTCGATCGCTAATTCTTGCCCTTGTTTTACATCTAATCTCAGCGATCGCGTTGTATCTTCTCGCAGCTAATGGCGTAGGAACTATTGGTTATGTGGGCGCGATCGCGGCTTTATTGTTAACGATTTTACGCCCAGCGATTAGTGCGTATGAATATATTTATCAACGTTTGCGAGCGATTTTGCAACAGATCAATTATCCCCGCGAAGATATCATGCTTCTAAGTCAACGTTTCGCCAATTTAGAGGAATCAGTACGCTTAATTAATGAGCAACTAAATACCGAAAATCCCTATTCATTGGCAACAAAATATGAACAATTTTCATCGGAAACGCGCAAGGAGTTATCGCGATTAGGCGCAAATATTGAAGATCTCCGTGCCACGAATGATCGCGATCATCAGCGCTTATCCAAAGAATCACAACAGGCGATCGCGCAATTAAGTACCGATGGTCAGTTTTTAGATAATGTCCGCGAAATCTTTCGGTTTTTCTAGATTGCTTAGGCATGATAATTTATTAAAAACAAAAATTGTTGGGACGGGCTTCGCCC
>JANMFC010000312.1:0-2056 GCA_031377675.1 Pseudanabaena sp. OTE_70b_metabat_355
CTCGCCGAACGGCAAAAAAATTTCTCACAATCCCAACCCCTCGGTATTGTGATTAGCAATTCAGGAAATTTACCAAAAGAACATCGATTTTGGGAAGCTGGTAAAGAGTTACGGATAGTCTTAACTGGTGAAGAGACTTTAGTAGAATCTTGGCTACAAGAAAAAGCTAATGTTATAAGGTTCCCCATTGAGGAAAATCAAATTGGTAATCGCATAGATAACCAAATAGATTTAAAACAAATTCTATTAATGCTATTCAAGAAACTAAGCATCAAACGACTTTTAGTTGAGGGCGGTCCCAGTTTGAATTATGCTTTGATCGCTCAGGGATTTGCCGATGAATTATTCCTAACTCTATCACCGCATATTGTTGGCGGTATGGATAACATGACAGTGGTGACAGGAATAGGTTATGGATTTGGTGGTCGTGATTTACCTAAGCTCAATCTGCGATCGCTCTATCATTACGAATCTGAGTTGTTTTTACGATATCAATTTTTACGCGATCTAACAGCTTGATTTAGGCAATACTACTGCGCTTGCGCGACTCTTTATAGGAAGTCGTGACATTGCGTAAACCAGACTTCACCATTTGCTGTTCCAAAATCGCAAAGAAACGGCGGCGATCGCTACCTGTGACTACAGCTTGATTGTGTGCCTCAGCAAGAGCGACAGGATAGCCATATCCCTTTTGGACTTGCGCTAGGATAATTTGCAAAGCTTGCGATCGCAGTTCAGGATTTAACGCCGTCCATGCGGGCATTTCAATTCTGGCAATTTCAGTGCCGACATGAAGGTAACAAAAATAAATCTGATGTTCTCCATATTCTTGCAAAATTTTAGCGTGACTCTTCCAGAGCGGACTAGATTCTCCCACCTTTAACAATCGACTCCATAATGTGCCATCGCGGAGGGGTTGCAATTGACTACAAGGAGCAGCATCTAGCGGCTTTTGAGAACAATGGTGATGACAATCGGGCTGCTCAAATGGGCATAATTGTAAACGCAAAAAATTAGTGGATTCCGCCGCACGCGGGGCGCTGATATATCCCGCCAAGGGAATATGATGATCTTTGAGTTGTTGCCATGCCGCGAGAATATCTGATAAAAGCAGCGATCGCGCTTCCGTAGGAATCTCATCAAATTCCCAATGGATTAAGGCTCCATCGCTAAATGCTAGCATTGGTACTTCTTGAGAGTTGGCAAAAATTTGCGATCGCATTTCTATAGCTAAATTCGCTAGAGCCATAGTCTCAGCTACTGTACGCTTAAAAGCCATCCATTGCTCAGTCTGAATTCCCCATTGTCTAGCTTGATAGAGATCTTCATTCTTATAAAAAACTTCAGGAATATTATCAAGTAATGGATAAATTCCCGAATTATAATAAATCGCCACTCTACCAATATTAATCAAATAGCAATAAGCAATTTCATGGCGACTGGGCGCAATTTGGGAGCCATCGGTGGCGATGACGATATGCGGTGTGGTGAATGGTGTGGCGATCGCCTGAATTTGGGTTAGTGATTCAATCGGCTCTGCACAGTTAAATATAAAGCGATCGCTATACTCTTCGTGTTTTTGAGTGAGTAAAGCTTGATTTACAATAGCTTCGTGAAATATGGTTTCAGCGCGATCGAGTTTGACTGTCAATTGTTGAGATTCTTTCTGCAATTGCTCAGACATTCCTTGCATCTGTCCCATTAATTTCTGTAAATCAAGCATGGTTGAATCTCAGAGAATTTATTTTAGAAACTGTTTAAGAGTTATCTAGATCCCCCTCAATCCCCCTTGTGAAGGGGGAAGAAGATAATGTGATTTATTCTCCCCCCTTCACAAGCTACGGTGTACACACAAGTCGCAAAACCTAGTCAAGTCAACAATTAATCGTCCCCTAGCCCCCAATTCTGGGGGAAAAAGAAAATAAAATTCTTTCAAAGTCCCCCAGAATTGGGGGATTTAGGGGGCTTAGATACCCTGAAACGAAGACAGAGCGACTTGTGTGTACACGGTAGCGCCCTTAATGGGAGAGGGGCTAGGGGTGAGGGTTTTAGGGGG
>JANMFC010000318.1:0-3751 GCA_031377675.1 Pseudanabaena sp. OTE_70b_metabat_355
TAGATGATACCGCCGCCGCCCAGCAATAGGAAGATCGGATCTTTAATTGTTTCCCAAGCGATCGACAAAAGACTCCGAGATTGAGACTTAGCTAGTTCGTTGTAGCCTTCTTGTTTGAGTCGTTCGATCGCTTCCTGTTCAGTTAATCCTTGGAATAATTCAGGGGGGGGGGTCTTTTTGTCTGCGATTGAATTTATTGGTTGATTTCTCATTTAACCCTCTAATTTTCTAGCAGTTGCAAATACTACGATCGTAATCTAATACTCTCATTTTAAAAAAGAATCTCTTTTACGTTTTGTATCGTATTCAATCAACTCACACATGAAATAGAACAACCACTTGTCATAGTAATTATGAACAGAGCCTACTTAGTAAATATGCTACTGTTCCTTACTTACTAGCCTTTCATGAGGAATCAAAATAATGAACAAAATCGACCTGAGCAAGTCTGTACCGCGTGAAGATTGGGGTAAATTCTTCGATCAATTTTCTACCGATCATCGCGGGAAACATATCTCGATCGAAATGATCGATGCTGAACTTGGTGATGAAGAACTAATTAAGAATTCGCCTTTGCTAGCGATGATTTACGATCGACCTGGTAAAGGAGATAATTTGGCGATCGAGATTGGAAAAGATGAAATGACCTATGGGCATTCGATCGAATCACCTACTGAAGTTTTAACTGGAGAGAACTCAAATGGTGAGATTATCGCGATTTGGATTGCTGAGGCTTCTGGTAGAAAAACTTTGATTAAAATGCCAGCTAATGAGATCGCTTAGAATTTAGTGATGAAAGAGAGAAATCATGAGGATAAAATGGATATCGATCGCTGCACCATTTGTCCGACCATTTCTCATATTTTTAGGATTGGCGATATGGCGTCTCGCCTTTCCCATTCCTATAATTCTGGTTAGCTTCTTCTTTGAAAACTTAGGAAGGAGCGAAGTTAATGTTTCAATCGATCGACTTCATCAGATTCTTACATACTGCGATCTTTGTATTCTTCAATGCAATCATGGCAGTTCTACTGTATGAAGTTATTGCTGATAAAATCTCAATTCTCACTTGGATCTCTGTCGCTTTGTTCTCGATCGAAGTCATCATTCTCATCGCCAACAATTGGACTTGTCCTCTGACGACTTACGCCGAAAGCTTGGAATGGGTGCGACCTCAATCTGATACAATAAAAAGGTAAAATAAAATTGCAAAAGAATTTAAAGATGTGTCTTCAATCAGTAAATGTTGAAGGGAATCAAGTGAAGATAGAAATGACTATAGACCTGAGTCATTCAATGTTGACGAGTGAAGAAAACATTCAGAAGAGTTTAAACGAAGTAGGTTGTATCGCCACAAAAGCAGCCCTGAAATATTTAGATACAGATGGCTCAGCGATCGAAATAGCAGGGGAAAGGATGGCTACAAAAGGAGAGCTACCCAAAGCATATCAAACGCCTTATGGAGAAGTGGTAGTTCATCGGCATGTGTATCAACGGGCCGGAGGAGGAAAAACCTATTGTCCTTTAGAGCGAGAAGCCAGAATCATCATCACCTCAACGCCATTTTTCGCAAAACAGGTATCGTCAAAATTCGCCTACGGCTCAGCAAGAGATGTGCAGCGCGACCTAGCCGAAAATCATCGCCGCCCCGTAGCCGTCTCGTACATCCAGCACATCAGCGAAGCTGTAGCCAGTATCATTGAAGCCAAAGAAGAAAGTTGGAACTATGTACCGCCAAAACTGGATGTCGAGATCAAAAGCGTCGCCATTGGCTTAGATGGTACATGTATGTTGCTGTGCGACACAGGATGGCGAGAAGCAATGGTCGGAACCGTCAGCCTCTATGACGCAGAAGGCGAAAGGCAACATACGATTTATATTGGTGCAACACCCGAATATGGCAAAGCCCAGTTTCTCGAACGTCTAGAGCGAGAAATCCAGCGCACAAAAGAGAGATACCCCGAAGCCACATATATCGGTATTGCTGATGGGGCAACCTCAAACTGGGTATTTCTTAAAAGACATACAAGTGAACAGATTCTTGATTTCTATCATGCAACTGGTTATCGTAATTGCTCGACTACCCCTAGCAAGAACAACAAACCCTTGATAAAGTAAAGCAATGAAAGATCTACCAAAGCTAGGGAAATTAAGTATCGAGGGAAGAGAAGCCTTGATATATCAGCTATGGGAGCAGATTCAGAAGCTAGAGCAAGAGAATAGAGAACTACGAGAAAAGCTAGAGAAAAAAGCAGTAAAAAAGACCTCCACCAACTCAAGTCTGCCCCCGTCAGAAGGGTTTAAGCCAGAGATCAAATCAGAGCAAGACCAAAAGAGAAAGCGACAAGCGCACCAAAACGGTGGAAGAGAACTAGACCAAGCACCCAACCAAATCATCATAGCCAAAGCTAATCACTGCCCACATTGCCAGACTAAAGTCGAACTAGAAACGCAGAAACTCCAAGCAGTGTATGAAAAAGTTGAACTACCGAAAATAGAACCCATCATCACGCAGATTCAACGGTATGGCGGACAGTGTCCAAACTGTCAGAAAACCTATGAAGCACCAGTACCCGACGGAATGGAGCAAGGTTCACCATTTGGTAAATCAATAGAAAGCCTAGCCACTTATCTGCGTTATAGCCACGCAATTAGCTATGAACGGATGAGTCAGTTGATGGGTGAAGTCTTCGGTGTAAAAATATCCGAAGGCGGGCTAGCAGAGTTATTCAAGCGAGTCAAAGCCCAACTAGACCCACAAGTCCAAGCAATTTTGCAGCGATTGCAGAGTTCGAGAATGGTTTGTTCAGATGAAACCAGTGCCAGAGTCAACGGCAAAAATGAATGGGAATGGGTATTTCAAAACGAGCAAGTTTGTTTACATGTGATTCGTCCCAGTCGCGGCACTCAGGTAATTACAGAAATCATGGCAGGTCATCAACCTGAAATCTGGGTGTCAGATTTATTCAGTGCTCAGAAGAAGAATCCCGCGACGAATTGGCAGGTATGCCTAGCACATCAACTGCGAGATTGTCAGTATGCGATTGATGCGGGTGACAAGATCTTTGCCCCAGTATTCAAGCAGATTTTACTCAGAGCTTTTGTGATTCATAAAAAGTACCAGAAGTGGACTGATTCTACTTTGTATCAATATCGTTGTGACCTGAATCGAAGATTGGCTAGAGCTTTAGCTTTGACTCCGATTCAATCAGACGGTGTCAGGCTGCAAAAGCGTTACCGCAAAATCCAACAGCATCTTTTCTTGTTCCTTGATGATGCCTCAATTCCACCTACAAATAATTCTAGTGAGCAAGCTTTACGACTCAGTGTAATCTTCCGCAAGGTTACTAATGGGTTTCGTTCCGACTGGGGTAAAGAACTATTTGCGGCGGTGCGCTCGATTGTCAATACTGCCAGACGGCAAGGTGTTTCAGCTTTTGAAGCGATTACTAATGCTATTTCTGCGCCTTCTTCGCTCTCTCTTATTTCACCCTAGTCGAGCAATTACCAGTAAAGTTTGGAAGTCTTCCCAAGATAATCCCTGTTGGATGTGGCGGGGATGAGCGGGATTGTATGGTGCTTCGAGTCGATCGATCTTAATAATTTTTGTTCGATCGGGAATCACTGGGATATCTGGATCGAATGCAGTGGAGCGCATTAAAGAACTAGAGAAACCTTTGAAGATCGCAATCTCATCTGGTTCACCATCAATTTCAGCCTGCACTAGCAAGACCTCTTGAGGATGTCTCAG
>JANMFC010000379.1:0-1631 GCA_031377675.1 Pseudanabaena sp. OTE_70b_metabat_355
TAAGCCGCCCAACTAAACGCAGGTGTAGGCGCAAAGTCATCGGCGAGGAGTACGTCAAATCCGATCGCAGCTACAGCTTCGGCAGTGCGCTTTGCAAAAGCATCCGACATAAAACGGCGATCGTATCCAACAATAATCGTATTGCTGCCAGCATTGCCACCTAAACCGCCAAAGGTTTCTTTTAAAATATGCGCCGCGATCGGGGCAACTGCGGCTAAGCGCTCAAAAGTAAAGTCATCTGCAATGATGCCTCGCCAACCATCCGTACCGAAGCGTATGGGGGGATGCAATGGGAATTTGCCGTGCATAAGCCTGTAAAAATTTCTTCTAAATAAAGTTTACCGCGAAGCATACTCTCTTCTGGGAGAATAATTTAAAAGGGTCGCTTAGCGGTCTTTTTAAATTATTCTCTGGCTTGATGCTCAGCGCGAAGCGCTGTGTAGTATGATGCTGTCATTTCCAACCAAGCGATCGCACTCATCGACAATATGCGTATAGCCATATTTACCGAGACATTTTTACCGAAAATTGATGGCATCGTTACCCGCCTCAAATATACCGTTGAGTATCTGGTCAAACTCGGTAATCAAGTGCTGGTGTTTTCGCCTGATGGTGGACTCAAAGAATATTGTGGCGCAGAGATTTATGGTGTGTCAGCCTTTGATTTTCCCCTATATCCCGAATTAAAAGTAGCCTTACCGCGTCCTTCAATTGGTTACGCCCTCGAAAAATTTCAGCCCGATATTGTGCATATCGTGAATCCTGCGATTTTGGGGATGTCAGGTTTATATTATGCAAAATCCATGAATTATCCACTCATGGCTTCCTACCACACCCATTTACCTCAATATTTGCAGCATTACGGTTTAGGGTTTCTAGAGGGCGTGATGTGGGAACTAGTCAAAACTACCCATAATCAAGCGGCGCTTAATCTCTGTACTTCAACGGTGATGATCGATGAATTGCGATCGCATGGTGTTGAGCGTCTCGATCTGTGGCAGCGCGGTGTCGATACAGTCCAGTTTCATCCACGTTTTAAAAATGCCGAAATGCGATCGCGTCTTACCGAAGAACATCCCGAAGATATTTTGTTTCTCTATGTGGGTAGATTGTCGGCGGAGAAAGAAATTCAGAATATCTTACCCGTGCTGCAAGCGATCCCGAATAGTCGCCTCGCCCTCGTTGGCAATGGTCCCTATCGACAAGAATTAGAGAAAATTTTTGAAGGCACAAATACAAATTTTGTCGGCTACTTGCGTGGTGACGATCTTGCCGCCGCTTTTGCTTCTAGCGATGCTTTTTTGTTTCCATCACGCACGGAAACTTTGGGCTTAGTATTACTGGAAGCTATGGCAGCAGGTTGTCCAGTCGTGGCGGCAAATTCGGGCGGTATTCCTGATATTGTCACTAATGGGATTAATGGCTATTTATTTGATCCTGACGAAACTAACGGCTTGGTGATGGCAACTCAACACTTATTGCAAAATCGTGATGAGCATATGTGTGTTGAGGCGCGTTTGGAAGCCGAAAAATGGGGATGGGATGCAGCAACTAGACAATTGCAGAATTATTACGAACAAACGATTGAGTCTTGCAAGCCAGTCTTAACGGTGTCCTAATCCCTCAGGAAG
>JANMFC010000394.1:0-3155 GCA_031377675.1 Pseudanabaena sp. OTE_70b_metabat_355
CGATTGCAGTAAGCACCATAACTAGGACTGATGCGTATGGATTCGTCATAGTCTGCGATCGCCCCTCGCCTATCCCCCGAGTCATATCTCGCATCTCCCCGCTTTAAATAATCAGCAGCCGACATTGCCTGCGCCAACTTAGGGCTAACTTGCTCTAATGTTTCTGATTGAGCAATAGCCTTGGATGGTTCCTTACACCCTACAGAAATTGCAGACACTAAGGCAACGAGAACGATAAAGCGCCAAGTCATAAATTTAGACTCTTAAGATTTTTTCAACAACCAAATTTTAACATGAAGATTTATGGGATCAAATATTTGGCTACAATATTCATCAGCAAAGGTAAAATCTGATTGAAGCAGCGATCGCAGCGCCATCAACAATTATCAATGGCTTCAAATTTTAGATTGATTCAAGCGATCTAGATATAAGTTAAAATATTCAAATAGACTATTGTGGTTGGTTCCCTAACATGGTTAATACTCTTCCCAAACAGACGACCACCGAACAGGACATAGAACAAAACATAGAAGAGGACGTATGGATTCCCCCCATGCCGCCCACAGATTTAATATTTGATGATGGAGAGCCATTGGAAACTAATCAACATCGGGTCGGGATGAACGTATTGATCCGCTCTTACCAGCAATATCGTGGTGAAGCAACTGATTTTTATGTCGGTGGCAATATGTTCGTCTATTACAGCACCACTCAGGTCAAAAATCGTGACTTTAGAGGACCCGACTTTCTTGTGGCTTTGGATGTAGATGGTCAGCGCGATCGCCTTGGTTGGGTGGTATGGGAAGAAGATGGACGTTACCCCGATACGATCATCGAACTCATGTCTCCTAGCACGGCAAATGTGGATTTAGGGCTAAAAAAGCAATTGTACGATCGCGTTTTTAAGACTCAAGATTATTTTGTTTATAATCCCTTTGATGCTAGCTCATTACGCGGTTGGCATCGCCAGAGTTCCTACGAAGCGATCGAGCCAGATAACCGAGGTTGGTTATGGTGTGAATCCTTGGGCTTATGGTTAGGGACTTGGGTCGGTACGATTGATCGAGAAAATCTAACTTGGTTACGTTTTTATGACTCAACAGGAGCATTGGTGCTTCTACCCGAAGAAGCCGCCCAACAGAGGGCTGAATCTGAAAGGCAACGGGCTGAATCTGAGGCGCAACGGGCTGAATCTGAGAAGCAACGGGCTGAAAGATTAGCACAGCGACTAAGAGAATTGGGTGAAGATCCCGACCATATTTAGCGATCTCCTTAAAACCACATCTAGCCTGTTAACGGGCAAGAAGGTGTGCAAGCTAATTTCTAAAAAAATCTCTATAAAATAGCCGCGCTATGCGCGGCTATTTTATTTTAGGAGACGCAATACTTATCGTTGGTCTGTACTGACTTCACTTCGATCGCCACACCAGAATTGATCACAAACTCGCTCAGTCCAATCTCGCTTTTCGGATTGCCCCAATCGTAGGTATAACCCATTCTTGTCCAAGGATAACCACCCGTAGCGTTGTAGGACTTGGATCTTAAATCCTCAAACCATTTGACATATTCGGGTTTGACTTGTTCTGCAAGGGCTTTGGGTAATTGCGTAAACTCACCAAAAGCAGTGCGATCGCTAGTTTCTGCATTAGCACTAGGTCGGAATAGATCCTGTGGATTCACCCAAAACTCGACAAAGCGAGTCTTGCCATTATTTGGCGGTAGTCCCAATAATTGCTCTAAGCGCAGAGTGCGATCGCTCTGATTGGTTACCACTTTTTTCAATTCCTGCTTACAGAAATTTTGCACTTCAGGGGCTGTCGTTACCCATGTTTGACGCGATGTAGTTACTGATTGACCGACTTGAGTATCGTAACCTGTCCAATTTGTCCAAGTTGCCACCAATACTTTACCCTTGGGAGCCGTTTTGTTTTGCCAGATTAAAGATTGGTTATTTTCGGTAATGGCAACTAAATTTTTAGAAACCTCATCGAGTTCTGCAACCTGAGCATCAGCAACCGCAAGATTATATTTGTTGATCAGATCGGGAGAAGGCGTTTGAGAATGTATACCTTGGGGTGTCAAACCAACTGCAAAGGCAAAGGCAGCGATCGCCAAAAACATGACGACAAATGTTTGAGTTGAAAACTTATATCTAGATTTCAAAGCAGATGTGAAATTTATTTTGTTCATTATTAATTGCTGGCTCTGAATTTATCGCGCCTAATAATACATCAACTCATACATCAACTCATACATTAACTTATACATCAATCAGTCATTTTTCAGGAACAAAGATCATCTATCACTAGTCCTACCAAAACAGAACTCTATGGACATCTCCAGAGGTATTTATGATCGCTAGGTTTACTTCAAAACTTTCCACAAAATCTGCAATAGCATCCCTAACTATGGTGCTAAGCATTGCTATAACCTCTTTGAGCGCTGTTCCTAGTGAAGCGTCTCCTCGCTATCGGAATAAATCCAAAACGCGATCGCAAATCACCCAACTTCAATCCCAATCCCTAATCAATCAAATTCCCCAAAATCAGGTAGCTCAAGTATTTCGCTCTAATTTTAACTTGCCTGCGGGACAGGCGATCGCTACCAAAATCAATCGTCAAGATACCCTTGTCATTTCTAAGGGCGAAACGGTGAATGCGAGTCTATTGGTTGCTCAAGATATTGCCGCAACTAATGGCACGGTGTTAATCCCTGCGGGGGCGGTGATTGAGGGACAATTTGTACCTGCGGAAGGTGGTTCGAGATTTGTTGCCCAAAAGTTTACTAGTCGGGGGGCAACGGTGAGACTACAAGCTGAATCGGCTTTGATCAACGACACCAAAGATCCCCGTGCAACGAATACGGGAGCTATTTTGACTCAAGCTGGAATTGGTGGAGCCGCAGGTGCTGTGCTTGGTGGTGTATTGCGGGGTAATGTGCAGATTCTGGATGTAGTTGGTGGTGCGGCGGCTGGAGTGGTCATCGGCAATGTGACAGCGCCACAGGCTACGGTGATTGAACCTAATACAGTTATTAATATTGTCACAAAGCAAACTATCACCTTTGCGGTCAGAGATGACTATTAGATACAGCTTATAAGTACCTCGGCATAATAAAACCAAGAACTAAAATGAGCTGATTTGCCCGCTTCGCGG
>JANMFC010000402.1:0-6085 GCA_031377675.1 Pseudanabaena sp. OTE_70b_metabat_355
CCTATAAATAAGTGCAAGCGTCGCTCAGCGACGCTTTCACTTATTTATAGGTGTTTTTAGCGCAAATCGCTCTAAATCTTAGTTTTTAATTGTTGCAGCAGCATTTTTAGCTCTAGAGCGACACTGTAGCCGATCGCTAGATTGCCATAGCGCCAGTCTTGATAGATCTGCGTGATTTGGGCGATCGCCAATGCTTGTTTCTCGGAGACGCGATCGCGGAGACTTGCCACATATTCTTGGGGCGTTTGGTGAATTGCCTTGGGTTTACCTTGCTCTGAGAGCCATTGCAACATTTGCTGGTAGGTGCGTTGGGGCATCGGCATTTTTTGCAAGCGTTGCAATTGCCACCACCAGAGCGCGAATTGCCATAAAGCCCAAATGCCAATGGCAAGGCCAAAGCCGATCGCTAGTCCAATTCCTAATCCAGCCCAACCCATTTCAAATAGCCAGCTAATCATTCCGCCTAAAAATTTTGCAATATTGTCAAATATTGTCGAGAAAAATTTATTAACGGGACTAGGTAAAAAGTTGGCGATCCAATTCCAAAAAGTTTGGATCACACCAAAAGTGCGACTGGTTTCGATCGATGGGGGAAATAGGGGACGATTGGGAACAGGATCAAATGGTAGCCAGCCATACACAGGAAAGTAAACCTCAACCAATGACTGTGTGTCGATATTCTGGACTTCGTACAGCCCTGTAAAGGGGTTAAATTTGCCTGGGGCAAAACCGACTACATAGCGCGTGGGAATACCGAGCGATCGCAGCATCACCGCCAGAGTGGAGACAAAATGACTTTCTTCGCCGCCGCCCTGTTCGACAAATTGCGAGACAAGATCGTTCTTAGCGGGATCAAAATTGAGTGGTTTGATCGCATATTTTTGCTTGAGACTTTGGGTGATCTGGACGGTGGCATCGTAGGCATTATTGAAATCGATCGGCTGCCCATCGGCTGTTTTTACATTTTCAAGAAAGCCTAACGCCATCTCTCGTACTTGTGTTGAAAGCCCAGCAGGTAAACTCAGATAAAAATTACGAATTGATTTGGGATATTCTTGGGGCAGTTGCCTAAGTTGGCGTGGATTCCGCTCCACCACGTTAGAAATGACTGTATAGGTCATTTCTGGAGGCAAGGGTGATGGCGCACGCACCATATTTTCTAGATCAATATCTAACTCTTCGCTAGGAAAATAGACGCGGTTAGGCACAGCCGCCATCGGGATCAAGTTAGGGAAATTGGCTGAGATGATGGTATAGGTTTGGATTACCTCTTGAAAAGTCGGCGGATTGAATGTTTGCTTACTGCCAATCAGTCCATCGAAAGGGCTTGGCAAGGAAAATTCATAATTAAAGGAATTACGGCGAATCGTGCGAATTTGACTGGGATCATTGCGAGAAATCCGCCATCCTTTGCCCGTGTATTCGTCATAGGCTATTACTCGCCAAAATAGCTCTGCTTGCGATCGCACCCGCATCATTAACTCTGGGATACGATTTTGATTATTTAGTTGTTTACTATTAGACACCGTATCAATTTCGGTCGCAAACAGAGGCGGCAAAGATTCTAAGTCATTCATTCCACCAGTACCACCAGTTCCGTTCCCGTTAGCGCCAGCTTGCTGTTGATTCTGTTGTTGCTGTCTGGTCAAAATTCCACCACGGGGAATTTTTCTTTCCACTTGTAGATTCATACTTACAGGAAAGTTGCGTAGCTGAAAACCAGGTAAACGGGGTAAAAAAGCAAAGATCGTTAAGCCTAATACCATCACGATCGCCATTAATCCTGCTAAAGGTAATAGGGAAATCCCCATTTTTTCTGGCTGAAAGCTGATTGTCTTTACTCCCAAACGCGATCGGTGATCGAGGAGTAAAATCGGAATTCCCACTAGCAAAAAGGCGAGCAGCCAAATTGCGAAAAACATGGTCTGGCTCAAGGTCGCGGCTAATGCCATCAGGATCAAGCCAATCACAATTGAATAGCCCAAGTCTTTGCGGCGCGGTAGGTCAAAACTATGCAAAACCTGCAACTGAATTAACAATCCTGCCAATAACAGTCTTGTTTCATCTGCTTGCTTGACAATATCTCCGAGAAATACTACCAACATGGCAACCATCGCGATCGCAATGAATAGTTTCACGACTACATTACGTTTGCGCCTTGCATACCAAGCCCAGACTGCGGCGATCGCACTGAGGGGAATCGCCCAAGCACTGTTACTTGTACTCGCCACTGAGTCCATCGTCCCAATGCTAATGAATACGAAAATCTGCACCAGAACTCTTAACGGAATCGAGTCTTCAACTCCCGCTACTGTAAAGTTGGATGCTTGCCGCAATCTCTCGAATGTACTAATCTTTTTTGCGGGCGGATGGATTGTGTTCATGCTAATTTCGCTCAGAAAATCCTAAAGCTCGATCTCGATTTATCTAGATTTTAGACTAAGAATCGAATTCATAATTTTTTTTGCCAACTAAGTAGCCAATTTTTTGCCACCCAATAGATAATAGTGCGCGACAAAGCCCCGCACTACTATCTATTGGGTGGGAAGGGAGTATGCATAACTCAACGGGTTTACCAAATTTAGCTAAAATGGTTACACCACAAATAATCATCAACCAATGAAGCTCGCATTTATTATCGATCCGATCGCCAAACTCGATCCTGCCCATGACACCAGCGTGGCGCTAATGGAAGCGGCTTGTCGCAAAGGCTACGAAGTATTTATTACCAACATGAATACATTGAGTGTCAAGGATGGTAAAGCATGGGCTTTTTTGCAACCCGCAAAAATCTATCCAGTACCTCTAGTGGATGGTAAATGGCAGGTTCCTAATCCTTGGTATGAAGTAACAGAAGGAGGATTTCAACCCTTAGAGAATATGCAGTTTGTGTGGATGCGTCCTGATCCACCTGTCACCACCGAATATCTCTACGCTACCTATATTCTCGATTATGTGGATGTCAACAAAACTAAGGTTCTCAATTCTCCCCAAGGAATACGCGCAGCCAATGAGAAAATGTATGCACTTCAATTTACAGGCGCAATTCCCAAAACAATTGTGACAGCAGACAAAAATACGATTCGGGAATTTGTGGCGGCTGAGGGTAAATCAGTGATGAAGCCATTGGGCGGTAAAGGCGGGGAAGGAATTTTGTTTTTGGAAGTAGGCGATCGCAATCTCAACTCGATGATTGAAATCAGTACTAACATGGGCAGAACCCCAGTAATGGTGCAAGAATATCTCCCCGCCGCCCAAGAAGGCGACAAGCGGATTATTCTCCTTGACGGTGAGCCGATCGGTGCGGTTAATCGTGTCCCCCAGTCAGGTGAATTTCGTGGCAATATGGCGGCAGGTGGTAGCGTCGCGCAAATCGATATTACCGATCGCGAATTAGAGATCTGTAAACAACTTGCACCGATCCTCAAGCGCGATGGTTTAATGTTTGTGGGAATAGATGTGATTGGGAGCTATCTTACGGAAGTCAATGTCACCAGTCCCACAGGAGTACGCGAAATTGATCGCCTTGATCGAGTATCGCTGGGCGATCGGGTGATGGATTGGTTAGCCGCTCTTGACTAGAGCTAAAATTAAGGTAGAACATCTATAGCAATTTAATTAGTTAAGTCCGTAGTCCCTATGAAGTTTTTTAACTCCGAATTTATGAAAAAAGTCAAAGCTAATGTCACGGCTAATGTCAAAATCTGGACGCGATCGCTGGTAGTTATTTCGGCTATTTCATTACTAGCCATATCCGTATTTGGTAACGCCCATGAAGCCTTAGCCAAGCGTTCTGGCGGTCGTGTCGGCGGAAGCTCATTTAGATCATCGCCAAGTCGGTCAGCACCATCGTCTCCCTCAAACTATAACGGCAGTGGTAGCAATTCTTTTTACGGCGGGAATAGTAGTTACGGGAACGGCGGCGGCGGATTTTTCTTCCTGCCCATGTTCTTTGGTGGCGGTATGGGCGGCGGCTTGTTTACCTTTTTGCTGATTGCGATCGTGGCGGGTGTAATCATGCAAGCATTTCGTGGTCGCAATGGCGAAGGCATCACGGGCATGGATAGCAAAGTTAGTGTTGCCAAAATCCAAGTTGGGCTACTCGCATCAGCCCGATCGCTGCAACAAGAACTTACTTATCTTGCCCTAGAGTCAGATACCTCCTCGGTCGAAGGCTTGGCAACTGTCACCCGCGAAACCGCGATCGCCTTGATGCGTCATCCCGAATATTGGGTGTATGTCAGCAGCGCTAACGAAAATACCAAATTTACCCTTGCTGAACAAAAATTTAATAGTTTGGTGATGTCCGAGCGCAGCAAACTCAATGCCGAAGTATTAAGCAATGTCGGTGGTCGGCTATCGCAAAGTCAACCTGCGGCAACTTTACCTAGCCAAGGCGGTTTGCTCACCGAAGATCCAAGCGAATATATTGTCGTCACCCTACTCTTAGCCGTGTCTGGAGAATCGCTCAGCAAATTACCAGTTTTGCGCTCCACCGCCGATCTCCAGTCCGCCCTATCGGCGATCGGTTCTGTCCCTGCGGATAACCTCTTAGCCGTAGAAGTGTTATGGGAACCTCAGTCTGAGGAATATACCCTCACTACTGATGAGGTTTTAACGATCTATCCCGATCTAGTCCGAATTTAATTTTCGTCAAAAAAAGCGGCGCTCTGCGCCGCTTTTTTTGTTTTTTAAAATATTTGTGGCATTAAGAGCCAATCTGTGGTATCACTTACCAGTGTTATTTGATAAGACATAGCTTAAAATTCGGCAATTTATAATTTATTCGTGTTTCAAAGATAAAGGTTTGACTTTAGCGCAAAGCGCAATATATATAGTGAATAGGTCGGTTTATGATGCAAGAAACCAATAATAAAAATCAGTTTTATCCAACCACCCCAGATGCTGAAGTTTACTCAGATAAGGTTGATCACTTAATGGATGATTTATTTGGAGAAGTCGAGACTTCACTCCATCTTGATCAGGCTAAACAGCGATCGCTTAGACAAAAAAATAGAACCCAAGCATCAGCCCCCTATGCATCTGTAAATTCATCAAGCTCTGACATGGTTGCAATTGCCAACCTTGATGCGGATGCAAGAGGGACATCAACATCAAAAGATACGGTTAACATTACGAAACTGAATCTTACGGATATATCACTACCGCCGATCTCTAAACAAGATTTGCTTTGGATTGAACCCTACATCACGCGGAATCCAGAGACTTCATCCTCTGTGCCACCCACGGAGTTTGCACCAGAACTTCAAAAACCAAATCTTTTAGATCGCATTTTACTAGTAGCAGCCTGTAGCTCAGCACTGCTAGCTGCGATTATGTGGACAATTAATCATGGCATCTGGTTAGGCAAACAATCAGTGAGCGTGGCAAGCGTCACTCAAAAAGTTACCCCTAACGGTAAACCTTTTGCCGAAGAAATCCGACAGATGCTGGCGGATATTAGTGATAAAAATCGGGCGATCGCCACGAACCCAAATATAGGCAGCAATATTCCCTTGATGGTAGCACCGCTAATAGGCAATATGCCCGTTGGCACTAATCCCTTTGCCAATGGTATGCAGCAACCAATGTATGTGCCTGTATATCAGCCCCCTAGCCTTAATGGCACGAATAATGGCAATCTGCCACCATCACCTCTCGCACTCCCCCCCGCTACAGGTAATAACTCGCTCATTGTTAGTAATTACTCCTCCAATCCAAAGCCCAAAAATTCCGTCCCTGTTACTCTAACTGCCACACCATCGCCATCATTTACAGCGCCCGAAATATCCTATACGTTGATCGGGTCACTCGATCTAGGCGATCGCTCTTCGGCGATGTTTGACATGAATGGTGCGGTACAAACTGTAGGACTAGGCAAAGCGATCGGCAATAGCGGATGGTCGTTATCGCGTGTCAGTCAGCAAGAAATTATCCTTAAGCGCGGTAAAGAAACAAAAACAGTATTTGTCGGTCAAAAATTCTAAATATTGTGATTTACAAGTAAGGGGCTTACCCTCTTTACCTAGCTAGATATAGTTTTATAAGTAGCTAGGCGCAATTAAATATAAAACCCCAAAAGCTG
>JANMFC010000454.1:0-4422 GCA_031377675.1 Pseudanabaena sp. OTE_70b_metabat_355
CAGCATATCAAAGAAAGCCGTAGATCATAGCAGTCGCCAGAACCAAGAACTAAAGTTCTTGGCTCAAAGCTAAAGTCAGTTAAAACTGACTAATTCCTAAGATTTAACCCGTTTCAACGGGTTTTAGCTTTAAGCCCGCAATTTATTGCAGGGTGGAAATTCGTTTTTAATGCTCAACGCTACCAGCGCGGAAAACTTGTCCGATTACTTCTTCGATCGCTGGTTCATTTACCGACAAATCGAGAATTTCCACTTCTGCCAAGATTTGCGAAACCACCCGCGTTAAGTCTTCTCGCGGCACTAAAAAACAGACTGCCTGACCATCAATATTCAGGATTTTGCCGTATTTTTGTAAACCTTCGCGATCGTGAATTGGTTGAGATAGCTCCACCCGTACTTCGCGATATGGCGCAAAATCGTCATGCAATCCTTCGAGACTGCCATCATAAATCAGTCCGCCCTGATGGATCAGCAGTACCCGCTTACACAAAGCCGTAATGTCCGCCATATAGTGACTGGTTAGCAAAATCGTGGCTTTGTAGCGATCGTTATATTCTCGCAAGAACTCGCGCACATTCGCTTGAGCATTCACATCTAATCCTAACGTTGGCTCGTCTAAAAACAAGACTTGCGGTTGATGTAATAACGCCGCTAATAATTCCGCCTTCATGCGTTCACCCAGAGACAGCTTTCGCATTGGTTGCGTCAATTTGTCTTGGAGTGATAACATTTCCGTCAATTCACCAAGGCGCTGTTTAAATACCTTGTCAGGGATGTCATACACCGCCGCGTTCATTCGTAGCGAATCTAGAGCAGGCAAATCCCAAATAAGTTGCTGTTTCTGCCCCATGACTAGGGTAATTTTTTGGAGAAAGGCGCGATCGCGGCGAAAGGGAATATGCCCTGCGACGCTGATTCGCCCTGAGGAAGGATGAATTAACCCCGTCAGCATTTTTAGGGTGGTGGTTTTACCCGCGCCATTTGGACCGAGGAAACCAACCATCTCGCCTGAAGCGATCGCCAAAGATATGTCCTTAACGGCGGCAACCTGACGGTATTGTCGATCCCAAAAATGTTTAAGAGTGCCAGCGATCCCCGCTTCTTTGACGGCAATATTATAAATTTTGCTCAAACCTTCAACTGTTATGATCGTCATTGACATTCAACCAAGATGCATTCTGATATACTGTTGACAGTGTTTGTACTAAGTTTGTACTGGATTTGATCGAGTTGCTGAAGGTAGATTGACAAACTTCTTACAGTATCGATCAAAAAATAGTTCAAAAAAAGTTAATGTTAACTAGGTAATATCTTTAACCCTATCTCGATTTGTAAGGGTTTAGATAATATCTTAAAAATTTTATGATTGCTTTGGTCGCAGATAATCTTAAGTCTACTTAATTTCGCAAAAAATTAAGTGCTTATGGATATTTAGGCTAACGCACAACTGGAAAAGCAGGAAGGCAGTTATGGTAAAAGTCCTCGTAGTGGACGATAGTGCGATGGTCCTAGAGATGGTATGTGCACATTTAAAACAAAATGGCATAGAAGTTTTAGAAGCCCATGATGGTTCTGAAGCCGTGGAAAAGCTGAAGACAGTGACACCAGATTTAGTGGTCACTGATGTAGTCATGCCGAAAATGAACGGTTATGAGCTATGTCGTTGGATTAAAAATAATGCCTCTACGAAGGATGTACCCGTGATCATGTGTACAACCAAAAGTGAGGAATTTGATAAATATTGGGGCATGAAGCAGGGAGCCGATGCTTATTTGACAAAGCCATATCATCCACCTGAATTAATCAAAACAATTAAGCAGTTACTTAGTCAAATTAATAAGTAGGCACAAAGTCCCTCCATTAAAAAAGGAGTTTTAGCGCAAAGCGCTAAAACTCCTTTTTTTAGTCGATTTTAAGGGAGCCATCGGGTCGTTCCATCTTTTTGATCGATTAATGTAATCCCCGCAGTTTTAAGAAGATCACGGATGCGATCGCCTTCTTGATAATTTTTCGATTTTTTCGCCTCAATCCGTTGTTGAATCAGTGCCTTAATTTGAGATTCAGTAAGATCATCCTCTTGAATTTGGCGATCGCTAATATTAGCCACAAATCCTAGAATATCGGTCATGTAACTAAGGGCTTGCCATTCTTGATAGAGAACTTCAGAACTAATTTCGGTTTTACCAGAATGCGATAAAGAGTTTCTTTCTGAGCGTAATTTTTTGGCTAGTTCAAATACATAGGACAAAGCAACAGAGGTATTAAAATCATCATCCATCGCTTCTTCAAAGCTAGCAATTTTATCGATTACTTCACTTCGAGACGGAATTTTGCCCAGAATTTTGCTATCCGCCCAACCAAGCTTATTACCAAAGTCATTGGCAAACAACATACCATCGCGAATTGTTTCCCAGCCTTTTGTTGAAGCATTAATTGCGTCTTCAGTAAAATCAATCGGCTGACGATATTGGGCTTGCAAAATAAACAAACGGATCGCCATCGGAGCAAAATGTTTTATGAGATCGCGAATAGTTTTGAAGTTATCTAGGGATTTGGACATTTTATCCCCGTCAATATTTACAAAACCGTTATGCATCCAGTAGTTTGCGAGAGTTTTGCCGTAACCTGCTTCCGATTGAGCGATTTCATTCTCGTGGTGAGGGAATTGCAGATCAGCGCCTCCCGCATGGATATCAATGGTTTCACCAAGATGCGATCGCACCATTGCCGAACATTCAATATGCCATCCAGGGCGACCATTTCCCCAAGGTGATGCCCAAAAAGGTTCATTCGGTTTTGCGGATTTCCACAAGGCAAAGTCAAAGGGATAGCGTTTTTGTTCTTCCTGCTCATCGACACGTCCACTTGCCCCTGCTCGCATATCTTCGAGCTTACGTCCTGAGAGCTTGCCATAATCAGGAAATTTCTGGACTGCATAATAGACATCGCCGCCAGATACATAGGCATAACCACAATCAATCAACTTCTGAATTAAATCAATAATTTCGGGAATTGATTCGGTCGCACGGGGATATTCATCGGCTTTAGCAATATTTAGCTTTGCCATATCCTCATCGTAAGCAGCAATATAGCGCTCAGCGATCGCTTGCATAGTTGTGTCTCGCTCTTGCGATCGCTTCAAAATTTTGTCATCAATGTCCGTAATATTCTGAACATATTTGACTTGATATTTCGTTGCTAAATATCGGCGAATCATATCCCATACTACATAAGCCCTTGCATGACCCAAATGGCAATAATCATAGACCGTCACACCACAAACATACATTTTGACTATTCCCTCTTCAAGGGGAATAAATTCTTGTTTGCTTCTGGTGATGGTGTTGTAAATGCGAAGGGGCATGATTGGCTATTGTGTACTTGGACAATTCTAATAGCTTATCAAAAGACCGTTATAATATCTGGAATAGCTCTAAGCAAAACAATCATCAAACCCAAGCTTCGATAATCTGCAAAAATTTGCAAAAATAATTTAAGGAATAAGTTTACACACCATGCTAGAGACGGTCAGTGAAGCAGAGCAACCCCAAGATTTTTTAGATCAAAAAGCTAATGAGCAAACAGGTGACATAGCGATCGCTAGTTCTGTAGTGAATGATGATCTTGATAATGCAGAGAATGAAGGAATCGAAGACGTGGAAATGTCCCTATTTGATCATCTAGAAGAATTTCGATCGCGGATTTTTTATGCCTTGATTGCGGTTTTCGTTGGCATAGTTGGCTGCTTTGCGATCGTCAACAAAATTGTGGCGCTCCTAGAAATACCTGCTCAGGGTGTCAAATTTTTACAACTTGCTCCAGGGGAGTACTTTTTTGTGTCCATCAAGGTTGCTGGTTATAGTGGCTTATTAGTGGCAAGCCCTGCCATTCTCTATCAAATTGTGCGGTTTGTGTTACCAGGGCTGACTCGTAAAGAGAAAAAAGCGATCGCGCCAATTGTGTTCGGTTCCAGTATTTTGTTTGTGTTAGGCATTGTGTTTGCCTATGAATTACTAATTCCTGCGGCGCTTAATTTCTTTATTAGTTACGGCGGCGATGTGGTTGAGCAGTTTTGGTCAATTGATCGCTATTTTGAGTTTGTGTTGTTGCTATTATTTAGTACTGGATTAGCTTTTCAAATTCCTGTGATTCAGGCGCTATTGGCGATGACAGGAATTGTTACTTCATCAAGAATGCTGGCGGGTTGGCGGTATGTTGTCCTTGGTGCAGTAGTTCTCGGTGCTGTACTTACTCCCTCCACAGATCCAATGACCCAGAGTTTACTGGCGGGTGCAGTCGGGATTTTATACTTCGGCGGCATTTTCTTAGTTAAGGCAATGGGCAAATAAAAAAGGGTGATGCTTCGCATCACCCTTTTTTATTTTTAGAGAGCCAAACCAATCAATTTTTTTAAAGTGTTGC
>JANMFC010000480.1:0-3997 GCA_031377675.1 Pseudanabaena sp. OTE_70b_metabat_355
CCGCACCGCTATTTCTTGGGTTTTATGTGTAACGCGATCGCTCGATCTCTAAAGCCGCTACTGCTCGCTCAACCTCGATCTCTAGCAATGACAAGCAAGTACGAATTAGGGTGTCTTTATCAGCTTTTACGGCTGACTCTAAGCGGCGACATTCTTGTGACAAGATTAATGCGCCCACATAGTCGCTACTGGATCGTAAAGAATTTAAGGATTGTAAAATTTGCGCTTGATCTTTGATGGCGATCGCCCTGTCAATTTCCCAGAATAGATTTGGTGCATCTTGCAAATATGCATTAAGTACATTCACTAAAAATTCGGTTGCTTTTTGACCATTGCCTGCAAGCATCAAAATTGTTTCTATAAATTGCGGCTCAATCACGGGATCGAGATCATTTGGTGAGATATCTAAATAAACTGGTGGCGGCGAATCTTCTAGGGTATTGTTTTCTGTAGCGATCGCCTCTTCTATAAATTCTTCTATAAATTCTTCAGGTTGATCATCTAGCTCCCATTCTTCCATTGGCTCTTCAAGCAATTGGGGGGGCTTAACTTCTTCTGGAACAACAACTAATATTTCTTCGGATTGAATATCTTCAGATTGAATATCTGATAAGTCAGTATGGGAATCTGGAATTAAAAATGTTGGGGTTAGTGGATTTTGATCGATTGATAAATATTCATCAGGCTGTTCTAGAGTATCAAATAGATCTTGGTTTGGGAGGGCTATAATTTCTAGATCCTCTTTTGCCTCAATAGATCCTTTTTCCTCTACATTCTGTTCTTCTTGATTAAGCTCTAGATAATCTGTATGTAATTTAAGACTAGATGATTTAGAGGCGTAAATTATAGAATTATTTTGATGCTTGTTATCGACTAAATATTGAATAACTGTATCAATGATAGATTCAGGGATTGGGTCAGGCATTAATTCCTGAAATGGTTCAGGCTTAGCTGCGATAACTAGTGCGGTTGACGCTGGTATCGGTAAATTGATTTGCTCTATAGCCTCGCCTACCGCATACTCACTTATAGAATCATCATTTATCTCGGCTTTAGCAATTTCGGCTTTAGCGATTTCATTAACTGCTTGCTGTAAATTATTTACCTCAAGTTGTAATACTTGCAAATCATGGGCGAGACTCTGGGACTGGTGGCGCAGATTTGACAAGGCGATCGCAATGCCAATTTGTGCCGAAATCAAGGCTAAAGAGGTGCGATCAACCTCTGACCAACTGTGATAATTACTACTATGAAAAGCAATTATAGTCCCCCAAAGTTTTTGCCCTGCATAGATTTTATTGGCTGCATAGGAGGCGATGCCAATTTGCTCTAGCAAATTGATGCTGTGCGTCGAAAGACTGGAATTGGTAATGCTGTTGAATATTTGAACCGAGTCTTCACTTTGAGTGGACTCGATGATGTGGCGAGTTAGTGAATGCTGTCTTTCAGGCATTTCTGCAAGTGATGGTACTCCTGTGGCGATCGCATCAGTGATAAATTCACCTAGCCCATCAGGGTAGTGGCGAAAAATTGCCACGCGATCTACTTGCAATAATTTTTGAGCAGATTGGACGGCGATCTGTAAAACCAGATCCAAGGATGGCGATCGCTGCATAGCTTCGGCAAGCTGAGCCAGCGCTTTTTCTCGCGCAATAATATTACCGAAAGCGTCTGTCCCCTGTGCCTCAGATGTGGCTAGGAGTTTGGCGGACTGTTCTTCCCAGCTAAGTTGATGGATGCGCTCTTGCTGCACCAAAATCGCTTTGAGGTGTTCATAGGCGGCTCGATCGCGGCAGAGGTGGCGGATTTGGTCTAAGAGGGTAGAATCCATAGGTGCAAACGACTATCCTCGATGGTATCCCAGTGTCGTCTAGAAAGGGTTTTAAATCTAGAGCATCGATCATAGCTCACCTATTTTCGCGATCGCATCAGACACAAAGCTTAACTTTGGGCGTAACTTTACCCCAGAAATTAGAGAAAAGCGCTCTGCGCTTTTCTCTAATTTCTGGGTTTTATGTCTTAATAGCTATAGTGGATTTTTTTAAACACTAGGTTAGAAATATGGCGCGTTATACCCTTGCCCAGAGTCCCGAAGTTGTCTTGACCGTTGCTGGCAAAGATTCGCCAAAAGCACGCGAAAAGGCAATGATCGAACTGATGGAATTAATGGACTCAGGCAAACTCGATACCGATCTTGCTGATGGCTTTAGTCCCGACCAATTTATAGAAGTGAGAGAACTTTCCATGTCTGAAGATCGTGAAGATCCGATTACCCAAGCTGTGCAAGTTTTAAACAATCTTGCCACCTTAAAAATTAAAGTGCAGGAGTTGCGCTCGGATGCGATGCAAGTGCGATCGCAGATCGATATTTTGTTTAGTGATGAGATCGTCTCTGAGGAACAAATCAATAGCATCAAGGAGGGTTTTAAAATCCTCAAAAGTTTTGCTCAGCTAAACATGAAATTCCTTGATGCGCGATCGCAAGCCGAAAATGCCCGTCAAGTTCTTGATGAGGCTTTAAAGTCTCCTAACTCAGAAGTCAAAACACCGATTGAGAATGTAACTACCCCTGTTACTGAATCTATTACTGAATCTGTAACTATTGCCGAACCAGTGGCAAGGGTTGATAGCGAGGATGTAGAAGCGGTTGAGCTAGAAACTGTAACTGAAGTTGAAGATGCGATCGTGGAAATTCCTGTGAATAAGTCCACCAAGAAAAAATAATTGTTAAAAGATAAAGCAGCGCAAAGCGCTGCTTTATCTTTTGAGCCAGTGTTAAGATCTTGCTGATGAGCAAAAATAGTTTGTGGTTGAATTATGGTCGCCTTACCCGATCGCTTGTTAATGTCCTACGACGAATATCTGACTTGGGAATCAACCCAAGAAATGCGCCACGAATATTGCGATGGTGAAGTCATCGCTATGGCTGGCGGCACACGCACACACAACCGAGTTGCGATTAATTTTCTTTCAATACTCAATAGTGCTCTCGCCGATCGCCCCTGTGAAGTTTATATAAATGACGTCAAAGTACAGGTGCAACCGAGGCGTAAATATTTCTATCCTGATGTGGTTGTCACTTGTGATGAGCGCGATCGCCAAGAATCAAATTTTGTTGCTTTTCCTTGTTTGATTATCGAAGTCCTTTCCCCATCAACCGAATCTTTTGATCGCGGTTTCAAGTTTTCCCAATATCGCAAATTTGAGACGTTGCAAGAATATGTATTAGTGCAAGTCGATCAACCGATTGTCGAAGTATTTCAACGCAGTGAACAGGGGCAATGGGTGTTTTTTGAATATGGTTTAAGCGATCGCCTATTCCTAAGGTCGATAAATGTGGAGTTAGCGGTTAGTGACTTGTATCGACAAATTCAATTCGAGCCTGTTCTAGAGGCTGATTTGTGATATTTGAGGTAGGGCGATCGCTATATTTATTTACGCTTGTTTGCGCTATTTGCTCTCAGACTTTTTTAGTGACGTTTCTCAAGTATTCTTTCGCCTTGGTGAACGCATAGTTTACGCGATCGCCAATAGTTGGTTCAGGCAAAACCGCAACTGTAATTTCTTCATCAGGAAACTCCTTGAGACGATAACCATATTCGAGATTATCTTTGAAATTACGCAATACAGGATACAAACGGATCGCACCCTTCAGCAATTCGGCTTCTTGTTGAAAAATTGCTTGACTAATTTGATTACTGCGCTGCACAGCCATCGAACCCGCAGGAACCCATTCCTTTCCCTTGATGCGGATAAACACATTGAACTCAGGCAAACCCTTGCCCTTCATCTCATCATATTTATTGGCTGCTACTTGGTGCTTGTTGGGCGCTTTCTTTTTTTTCTTTGGAGAACCCGAAGCAAATCCCGTCGCCTTAGTTGTACTCATCGCCTTACCTTTGATTTTTTTAAAGTTTTTAGTTAAAAGTTTTTATGATTATTAAACTTGTTGATAAAACTTTACTTTAGGGGATGACGCAAACACAATCAGTCTTTG
>JANMFC010000544.1:0-3850 GCA_031377675.1 Pseudanabaena sp. OTE_70b_metabat_355
CGGGCGCGGAGCGCCCGCCAGCCAAGCTTTGGATTTTATGCGATAGCTATAAATTGATATCTTAAAAATAACTCAGATTCATAATGATAGAGCGATCGCAGCTTTAGCTGTGGTAAATCACCACCACCCAAGCCATAACCTTTTCCTGTAACCACGGTCATGTTATCCATTCCACCAACAACATGTGGTGATAGAGACAGAAATAATTCATCGGCAAAACCCTGAGAAATCAGAGCATAATTTAAACTTGGTCCTCCCTCAACTAAAAGTCGTTTGATGCTTAGTTTCTGGAATAGCATTGATAGAACTTGTGTGAGATCTAATTGATTTTCGATGATGGGAAATCGTAAGATATTTGCTTTTTCATATAGCCATGACTCAAGTAAAGTATCTTCACCAACTAAGACCATCCGTAGCTCTTTTCCCGCTTCCCAAAATTGATGTTCTTTTGGTAAATTTCCTGAATTGCTAATCACGATGCCGAGGGGTTGAGATTGAGAGAAGTTTTGTTGACGTTCGGATAGTAATTCAGGTGGAATCGTGGGGATGAAAGCATCTTGCCGCAGGGTAGAACCGCCAACAATCACAGCATCAAACTGCGATCGCAAACGCTTCATTAATAAGCGATCGGGACGGGAACCTAATCCCTCTAATTTACCTTCATGGGTTGTCGCCTTACCATCAACACTAGAAACCATATTAAACGCGATGTAAGGACGTTTATCTCTTTCTGAATTAGGCAAAGCCACACCATTCAGGGGGAAAGCTAATTCTTCAAAGTTATAAATCAGATCATGGGTGCGATCGCGATCGCTGGATGAGTAGAGAATGTTATACATAAATTTTCAGGGTTTAATTGGATGGTAGGGGCAATTCATGAATTGCCCCTACCATCCAATAAGGGTTTTAAGTCATTGTCGATTAATCGAATATTTAATAATTACTGGCTGTTTTGCGGTGATGAATAGCGGTTAAACCATTCGACTGCAATAACTTCCCATTGTCAGCGATCGCATAGATAATCCAATGATCACCACATTCCATTCGCTGGGCAACGCGACACTCTAAATATGCCAAACCATCGCTTAAAATCAAACCGCCTTCCGTTAATTCTGATTGGACATCCACAAAGCGATTTTCTCCTGGCGCAAATTTTTTCATAAAATGTTTGCGGAGTTGCTTGCCCTGTTCGAGGATATTCAAAACAAAGCGATCGCCTTCAAACAAATAAGATTCGACTGCGCGATCCTTGGCTACGGCGATCGTCAGCCCTGGAGGATTGAAGGTGGCTTGCGATACCCAAGATGCTAGCATCGCCGTTGACACTTCACCGCGCTGAACGGTCAACACACATAAGGAGCCGACAATCCGCCCCACAGCTTGTTCAACCGTACTGCCTGGATTCAGGGTTGTGCGAACTTTTTTGGCTCGTTTCAGGACTTGGGCAAAATCTGTACCTGTTTCTTCACAAAGTTGTAATGTCGCTTCCGTGGGCGTGAACTTGATCCGAATTGGTTCAAAGGCAAGGATATATCCCGCATCCTTAAGTTTTCCTGAAATAATATCTACCGCTTCACCACTCCAACCAAAGGAGCCGAAAACACCTGCTTGATAACTCTTGGTCGCCGTAGACAAGATGATTCCCAAAGCCGTCTGCACCTGTGTCGGCAAATGTCCAGCCAGAGTCGGTGAACCGATCAGGAATCCCGAAGACTTTTCGATCGCCGCCTTAATTTCGTCAGGTTCCGCACTTTCGCAATTGATTAACTCCACCGCTACGCCTGCTTTGGTAATGCCTCTAGCCAGTGCATTAGCGATCGTTGTGGTATTGCCATAAGCCGAAGCAAAGATCACGGCTACAGAAATATTTTGCTGCTTTTGCGATTCGCACCATTGGCGATAGAGCTTAACGAGTTCATGCAAGCCATAGCGCACCATTGGACCATGCCCAGGCGCATAAAAAGCAACCTCAAGATCGGCAAATTTATCAAGGGCTGATTCCACTTGACGGACTTGGTTCGCCATTGTGCTGTCAAAGTAATAGCGGCGATCGCTAAGCAGTTGGCTCCAGCCTTCATCAAATACCTGATCGCCACAGATATGCGACCCAAAAAATTTATCTGTATATAAAATCTGCGTTTTCGAGTCGTAGGTGCAAAGTTGATCAGGATGGCGCGGTGTTGAGGCAGGTATAAATTTGAGAATATGCCCTTTGCCAAGATCAAGGGTTTCTTCGCCACGCACAATTTGAATTTTGATATTATCGCCCAAACCTTCGCCCAAACCTTCGCGTAAAGCGATCGCCCCCGCATTGGTACAGACAAATGTGAGGCGGCGATTGATTTCTAGTAGAGCTTTTAAGGTGTCAATGCGGTTTTGGTTGACATGACCAAGGATCACATAAGTAATATCGCTAATATTTATACGTTTTCGCAATTCATCTAGATAAATATCGGTAAAAGTACCGCCTGGAGGATCGATGATTGCTTGTAAAGTCCCTTGAATTAAAAATGAATTAGCGGTGGTTCCTTTCTCTAAAGCATATTCAATTTCAAACCTCAAGCGATTCCAACTACGCGATCGCAAGGCATAGGTTTGATCAGCAATATAAATTACTTGTACATCGCGAGGTTTACTATTAGACATAGGTGCTATCTCCAAAATTTCTTACTGTATTCTTACTGTAAATGATGCGTTGATAGCACTTTCTGTGACTTAGATGTCTACATATTGCTGATTATATTCACAAATATTATCATGGAAGTATGTATCAATGGTATAGCTATAGTTATCAATGACAAAACCCAAGAGAGAGTGGCGGCGCTCTCTCTTGGGTTTTATGTCCTGACTTAGCTGGCTATAATGTCAGATTTTTTGGTGTTGAAATATGCAAATTAAATATATTCTTCGCGTTACTCAAGCCTTATTCACAACTTACTATGCCTATATGCTCGAATACCGAGCCGAACTGTTTATCTGGGTTTTATCCAACTCATTGCCATTTATTTTAATGGGTGCATGGCTCAAAGCTTCTGAAGATGGCAATTTTGGGTTAACGTCCCTAGAGTTTATCCGTTACTTTTTAGCTGTATTTATCGTGCGTCAATTTAATATCGTTTGGGTAATTTGGGACTTTGAGAAGGAATTAATTTCAGGACAGCTCTCCCATCGATTGTTACAACCAGTAGATCCATTTTGGCATCATTTTATGAATCACGTTGCCGAGCGTTGGGCTAGATCTCCCTTAATTATAGGATTGATTGCCCTATTTTTTATGCTCTATCCCCAATCCTTTTGGATTCCATCGCTTTCAAACAGTTTGCTCACAGGATTAATTGTAGCAATCGCCTTTGTTTTACGCTTTTTAATTCAATATGATTTTGGATTACTTGCATTTTGGACAGAACGCGCCAGTGCGATCGAGCAACTCTGGTTTTTAGCCTATATCTTCCTATCAGGCATCATTGCCCCTTTGCAAGTCTTTCCACCTTTAATGCGCGAAATCGTGATGTGGACTCCTTTTCCTTACATGGTGTATTTTCCTGCGGCAATTTTAGTTGGCAAAGAAGTTAGCCTTTGGCAAGGATTAGGCGTAATGATGGCATGGATGGGTCTTTTTTATGTAGTCAGCCGTTGGCTATGGCGCAAGGGGATTAAGCAATATTCAGGAATGGGCGCATAAAAAAACGTTTTGAGATTTTCAACGACAACAGCGTTGAAAATCTCAAAACAGTTTGATAGTGAAAGTTGCTTTTTACAAGAGTTACATCCGACCGCGTAACATCTGCGCCATTTCATTGGGTTTTGGCGAGTTTTCTACGGCAGTTTCTTCCGTAATTCGACCATCTTC
>JANMFC010000559.1:0-12486 GCA_031377675.1 Pseudanabaena sp. OTE_70b_metabat_355
AAAAGCACAAACTTCAAAATCGTGAAAGAAGAAGACTTTCAGAAGGCGGTAGATTTTATAAATCACAGACCGAGAAAATCTCTTGACTATCGTACCCCATACGAAGTATTCTTTGCTTCATCAGAACCCGTTGCATTTCAATTTTGAATCGGCGAAACATTATTCGGAATGGTCATGAGTTTCGCGTCACCACCAAGGATACGACAACCTTTACCGCGTAAATGAGTTCGGAGCAGGACAATTAAATTAAGAGCAATTTCATTATTTTCCAGTTTCCCACCTGTCACCTCGACAACCTCTCCATACTCATACTCATATCTACCTTCCTGTGTTAATTCCCATTCTAGATATTCTGTAGGTGACAAGCTAGGCGATGAAATAGTAGCAATCATACATTTTGCCCGCAATTTTACATTGATTATAAATCATAAATAATGTTTAGCGATCGCCTCTAAAAAAGCCCTTTAACTGAAGACTAACTTCTCATCCTCCACAGTGATCTCGATTGTATGTCCTTCCGCAAAAGCACCTTCGAGAATCTTCGTGGCGATCGGGTTTTCAATTTCTCTTTGAATCGCTCGCTTGAGTGGACGCGCACCGTATGCGGGATCGTAACCAACAGCCGCGATGTAATCTTTCGCCTCTTCACTGAGTTTTAGAGAAATCTTGCGATCGCTAAGTCTATTCTCAATGCGTTTAATCTGTAATGTCGCAATTGAACGAATCTCATTACGGCGTAGAGCATGGAAAATTACTGTCTCATCGATGCGATTGAGAAATTCAGGACGGAAATGATTGCGAAGAACTTCAAGAACGCGATCGCGCATCTCGTCATAGCCCGTATCAGCTTGGACATCATCATCTAGATCTTTCGAGAGTTCTAAAATGCGATCGCTACCGATGTTACTGGTCATAATGATTACGGTATTTTTGCAATCGACTAAACGACCTTGGCTGTCGGTAATTCTGCCATCATCTAGCACTTGCAAGAGAATATTAAATACATCGGGATGAGCTTTTTCTACTTCATCGAACAACACTACAGAGTAAGGATGGCGGCGCACTGCTTCCGAGAATTGACCGCCTTCTTCATAGCCCACATAGCCAGGGGGCGCTCCGATCAAACGCGATACGGAATGTTTCTCCATATATTCCGACATGTCAATCCGCACCATTGAGGCATCAGAATCGAAGAGAAATTCAGCAAGCGCTCGCGCTAGTTCGGTTTTGCCAACTCCCGTTGGACCAAGGAATAAAAAGGAACCGATGGGACGATTGGGATCGTTCATACCCGCACGGGCGCGGCGAATTGCTGATGCTACGGAAGTCACGGCTTCTTCTTGACCAATCACGCGATCATGAAGATGTTTCTCTAGGGTCAGTAGTTTTTGACGTTCTGACAGTAATAATTTACTAAGGGAAATTCCTGTCCAACGGGCGACAATCTCGGCAATGTCATCTTCCGTCACCTGTTCACGCGACAGCGAACCATCGGAACCTGTGCGGCTAATTTCTAGCTCGGCTTCATCGAGATTTTTTTCTAGTTCCGTTAATTTGCCATACTTCAGTTCAGCAGCCTTGTTGAGATTAAACTCACGCTCCATCTGATCGATTTGCTGCTTGGTTTGATCGATCTGTTCCTTCAGCGATCGCAAATTAGTGACCGCATCTTTTTCCGCCTGCCAACGATCATTGAGACTGGTGAAGCGATCGCTTAATTCATTCATCTCATTGTCAAGGCGTTCCAGACGATCCAATACTGCCTTGCTGCTCTTGTTTTTATAGATCACTTTGCCATCAGCTTCCACTCTCTCAACAGCCGTAGCATCCTTTTCCTTTTGCAAAGAAAATCTTTCCATTTCCAATTGACGGATACGGCGATCAATTTCATCTAGTTCCAATGGTCGCGAATCCATTTCCATTTTCAACTTTGCTGCTGATTCATCGACAAGATCGATCGCCTTATCTGGTAAAAAGCGATCGGTAATATAGCGATTAGAAAGAGTCGCCGCCGCCACCAAAGCTGAATCGGAAATCGTCACCCCATGATGCAATTCGTAACGTTCTTTTAAACCACGCAAAATTGAAATCGTATCTTCAACGGTCGGCTGTTCAACTACCACCTGCTGAAAACGTCTCTCTAAAGCGGCATCCTTCTCAATATATTGGCGATATTCATCGATAGTAGTCGCACCAATACAGCGCAACTCACCCCGCGCTAACATCGGTTTGAGAATATTCCCTGCATCCATTGCGCCCTGCTGTGTAGCTCCAGCGCCCACCACCGTATGTAATTCATCAATAAACAGTACAATCTTTCCATCGGAATTGAGAACTTCCTTTAGTACCGCCTTCAATCGATCTTCAAATTCACCACGATATTTGGCTCCCGCGATCAGCGAACCCATATCAAGGCTAATAATCGTGCGGTCTTTGAGAGATTCTGGCACATCACCGCGAATGATTCTTTGTGCTAAACCTTCGGCGATCGCCGTTTTACCTACCCCAGGCTCACCAATCAGCACAGGATTATTCTTTGTCCGCCGCGACAAAACCTGTACTACCCGCCTAATTTCATCATCACGCCCAATCACAGGATCAAGTTTGCCCTCTTTTGCCTGTGCTGTTAGATCGCGCCCATATTTTTCTAACGCCGCATATTTGGCTTCAGGATTTTGATCGGTGACAGTCTGGCTACCGCGCAATGATTTAATCGTTTCTTCTAACTGCTTGCGATCGACACTCAAATCCCGAAATAGTCGTTTACCAAGGCGATCGTCATCCGCTAAGCCCAACAGCAAATGTTCCACCGCCATAAAGTCATCGCCAAAACCTTTACGACTTTCTTCAGCGAGATCGAGCCATACCTCTAAGTTACGCCCCAAATATAACTGCTCTTGGCTAGCTACCCGTGGCTGTCGTCGCAAAAATTCTTCCACCTGTCGCCGCGCCCTTGCCATCGGCACGGACAACGCCGCAAATATGGTCGTAGTCAAGCCCTCTTCCTGCTCCAGTAACGCCATTAGCAAATGCTCGACTTCGAGTTGCTGATGTTGCGATCGCCTTGCCACTTCCTGCGATTTGACGATCGCTTCCCATGCTTTTTCGGTAAATTTTTTCGGATCGGTTGGTTGCATTGGCTTTGGTTACAGCAGGATCGGGTTTAATATAGCTGTAGCCAGCTATGTCGGGAGATAAAACCCAAGAGAGAGTGGCGACACTTCGCGCCGCCACTCTCTCTTGGGTTTTGTCTTTGCCCTAACATTGATGACTATAGCTATAACTACAAACTTAGTTAAAATAAGTTTACAACAAAGACAAATAATATTGGTTTTGTATAGTCAAGTGATTTTTGCGGTCTGTGATCTGTAAGATCCACCACCTTCTGAAAGTCTTCTTCTTTTACGATTAGGACTTACGCAAAATAACCAAACGTAGGGGCAATTCATGAATTGCCCCTACGTTAGAATCAGGGTTTCAAGTCTTTTTGCGTAAGTCCTAACGATTTTAAAGTTTGTACTTTTGGGATAGAACTCTCTAATCAATCCAAATGATATGACTGGCATCCGCACTAGTAGTGATCGCTTTAACCAAAGCAAATAATCCAGATGGGGAGCATGAAAATTAAGCCGATAAATGAAAAGGCGATCGTGCTAATTAATAAATCGCGATCAAGATTGTAAACCTCGGCAAGAATTAATACCGATAGCCCCGTGGGCGTTCCTGACATTAAGGTCAGAATTAAACGAGGATCGCTCCTTAGCCCAAATAATGTTGCCCCAATCCCGATCGCTAAAGGCACGATCGCTACTCGTAAAAAAGCGGCAATCATCGCAGGTTTTAGACTTGTCCATTTCTCGATTTTGCCTAAGCGCAAACCGACTAGAGATAAAGCAAAGGCGATCGTTACCCATACCCCCGCATCCAATCCCGACTCGATCGCCTCAGGTAAACCAATTGGGCGGGTATACCAACCGATCGCAAACGCCCATAAACTCGGTACTGTCGCAACATCTAACAACAACTTCCACCAAGGCGGCTTCACATCGGTTTTACCGTAATAACTGGCAATAAAAACAGCGATGCCATAATTACCTGCGACATTACTGGCAATGCTATATAACACCGCCCAATCGGTATAAGTGGAACTGGTCAGCGAATTGGTGAGTGTCAAGCCCACAAACCCAGTATTACCAAGCATAGTCGCTAAAATAAAACTCCCCAAGCTAGAGCGATCGCTATCCGCTTGTTTCGCAAATTGCCAGCCGATTAATGCTAATAACCAACTGAGAACGAGAGCCGCGATCGCTACATAGGGAATGTAAGGCGTATCGGAAAACTGAGTATGTCTAGCAAAAACAAAGAGTTGTAATGGTACGCCTACCCAATAAAGAGCTATACCTAGAAATTTAGAAGCATTAATCGGCGCAAATCTGGAAGCTACTAAGCCCACGCCAGTCCAGAGAATTAAGGGGACATAAGCATTTATCAAATCACCCAAATGGAAGATCGACCAGAAATCGTTAAAATCAGTTAGCAGCATTCAGAATCCATTCGGTAATACCATCGGCAATGGTTGTGGCTAGTAGCTTTTGCTGTTGTGGATCGATGATCCATTCAAACTCGACAGGATTAATCATAAACCCTAATTCTAAAAGAACTGATGGGGCGATCGTGGGACGGGCTAGCGCCAGATTATTCCAATAAACACCATAATTGCGGCGATTAAGCTTGTTCGTAATATATGTATTAATAAATTTAGCAAAATCTTCAGCTTGTGCATTGTACCAAAAAGCGCCGACTCCCACTGTATTGATTGCATCGCCATCATCAGGAAGTGCATTGTAATGAATGCTAATCGCGAGAGTTGGTTCTTCTTGATCGATTTTCCCTACCCTTGTCGCTAACTCCACATCAGAATCATCATTGCGGGTCATGACCACCTTTGCGCCACGATTCTGCAATTCAGTTTGTAATAGTTGGGAAGTAATCAGCGTCACATTTTTTTCTGGATAACCCGTTGGCGATCGCGATCCTAAGTCTTCTTTACTACCATGTCCTGCATCTAATAGAATCTTGATATCTTTTAGGGGTTTAGATTCTTGAGAATTTGCTGTAGCAAGTATGGGCGGATGCTTGAATGATAAAACTAGATTTGTACCTTCATAACGGACTTTGTAGCCCCATTGTTGTTTGGGCTTTAAGTTAATTGTATAAGTTACTTTGTCGGGTTCAGATTGCGCCCAGTCAATCTTGTTAATGATCGAGTCTGGTGCAATCGATATGGTATCCGTCTGAGCGGTCACATTATAAAGAGTGAGCATCAAGGCGCGATCGCTTTGCACAATCGCGATCGGTACAGGAACTTCGAGGGGAATTGTTAATTCTGTCCAAATATTATTCTTATCGACTGGAGAGATGACAGGCTTAGTATTAATACTTTTGACAATGGAGCGGGGTAATACTTCTGTATCTTCTATCTCTACCATACTTTGTCTGACCCAGCCGCCATAGTCTAGGCGCAGCCATGCACCTTGTTTACCCGTAATCGTGGCTTTTGTTCCTTTGGGTAAGGGTGTGAGCCTTGAGAAATCACTACTTGCACCAGTTCTAGCATCGGCATTTACCGCCGTTACTTCTGCAACTTGTATTTTTTTAGGAGAGAGAATTTCTATTTTACCGATCGCTTTTTCTTTGATAATCCGATCTGCTAAGCGAACTTCATATTGGGGCTGACCAAGTTCTCCTGCAATTTCAAAGCTAGTACAACCGCGAAAGTAACCTGAAGGTGATTCGGTGATCGCCTCGTTATTACCCGTTAAAACTGAAGAGTTGGGTGGTAATTGGATATTACGGCGGCGTGGTAAGAGGGGAATTTCCCGATCGCCAATTCTCATTAAAACTTTAGCGTTAGGCGTGGCGATCGCGTCGAAGCAAATTCTTTCATTGGGTTGTCGAGCGATATCCACATTTGGAAATAGTGAATCTTTAATAAATCCCAGATCTTTAGGAGGTAAAGCAATTCGCGGATCGCGGATTACTTTGACATTAATTTGCCGATTGCTGTCTGCGCTGCTTTCAGGACTGGTGTACTGAAGCTTAAAAATATTTTCGCCAATCTGAAGTGGCAAACTTGGCGCAAAATGTCCTGCTTCACTGCGAGCTATGGTTTTGCCATTGATGCTGACCAGTCCATTTTTGGGAGCCGTGCCGATAAAAAATAGGCGATCGCTGGTGGTGGTATGTTGCAACGGCGGATAGGTAAGATGTAGTTGCGTGGGTGGGGTAAAGTTTTGAGCTTCTATGGCGATATTTGATGCAATATTTAGGGCGATCGCCGCGATAAAGCTCAGTATGACAATAACAAGGTTTCCGATCAGTCGCTGCATAGTTTTTGGTATTAATTTTGGTATTAAAAAGTATTTGTGTTTAATTTGCAGTTAATTTATGGTTGATTTATCGGCATTCGGGGTGGTGCGGTGCGCCACATGAGGGCTATTTCTTCGGGGGTGAGTTGGTAGGCTTGGTTGATGAGGTCGCTGAGGCGATGTTCTAAACGATTTACTTCAGCGCGATCGCTTTGCATGGGTATGGCATATTCTTGATAGACGTTTTCGACTTCTTTTAGTCCTTTGGGGCTGAGTCCGCCTGATGTTTTGGGCAGACGTTGACGGATGGTTTCGATAAAGTCTACTTGACTAAGGGTAGCGAAGTTTTCGAGTTTTTGTCCAATTTTTAGGATTTTGTGGGTGCTTTGTATCCATTTGCCGACTTCGCGGTTATTTTCTTGATTACGTTTGGTGATTTCAATTAATCGACTTACGATTTCTTCGACTTCGGTTCTAGTTGTTGGAGTTGGTGGAGCGATCGGTAGAGATTCCATTAAAAAATTTGCAGGATTTAATGCGTCATCTTTCATATGTCCAAAAAATCTCCAAGCGTACCACCACATTACGGAAGAATTCAGACATCCCAATAAATACAAATCACCAGTCGGCAAAAAGTATGTTTTATCGTTCTCATACATTCCTGAGTTATCAAAAGCATACTGAGGATGAAACTGTATAACTTGATAAATGATTTTTGGAGATTCAAATAGCTTATAGAATGCTGGAAAAGCTTGATACTGCCACCAAAGTTGTTTGCCAGATCTTGCCTCTAATTTAGGTCTATAGCCTTGTAAGTGTGTTTTGATGGCGGGATAGTTATCAATATTAATATCTTTATGGGGAAAAATAATCCACATATTCTCCCATTCTGGAATCCATCTTTTAATATCTTGCCCTCGCAAAAAAGGCTTTATTAACTCTAATGATTTAGGATCATTTTTGATGAGAGTATTTCTGGTGTCTTCTCCAATCCAAAATGCGTCATTAAAACCTGTGGTAATTCCGCGATAAGGCTTTACACCTGCAAAATCTTTTAATGGAATCCCAATCTGTTTGATTTTTTGCATCAACTCTTCAACCTCTGGCGGTTCCAAACTCCATGCTTTTTCGCTAAAGCGCGACCACACCACAGGAAAAGAATTTTGGCTGACATACTGAGTCAGATTAGCATTCAGACATTCCTCTTTAGGCACTGAACAGATTTGAACATAATCTTCTTCTGAAGTATCAAAGCTATCTAGCCCCCTAAATCCCCCAATACTGGGGGACTTTGAAAGATTAGAACTCTTTGTTCCCCCCAGAATTGGGGGGCTAGGGGGGCTAGTCAAATCTTGTTCGTAGGTCAGATTTGAAGTGTTTTTCCGCAACGACACAATACAAGGAAAAACATCCGCTTCTTTAAAAATTGGCGCATGACCAAAATCAATAATCTTCTCAAACACAGAATTTTGCGTAAAAAAGCGGCGCAACGCCTCACCATAACCCGATCTAAACCATTTATTCGTCACGATATAACACAAAATGCCATCAGGCTTGAGAATCTGCACACCCTTCTCATAGAAATAAGTATAGAGATCCGCAACCCCATCATAGGACTGATAATGACTCTGTAAATAGGGCTTAATCGGAGTCAATAACTCCTGTCGCACATAGGGCGGATTGCCCAAAACCACATCAAATCCACCACGCGCAAACACTTCAGGAAAAGCATTTTGCCAATTAAATGGATAATTACACAAACTGCCATCATCCACAATCGAATTTCCCACCTTAATGTTCTCATTCAAATCAATCAGCGTCTTCCCCTGCTGCGCCGTCTGTAACCATAAAGATAGCTTTGTAATCTCCACCGACTCTTGCGACAAATCCACGCCATAGAGATTCCCATTCAAAATCGCCCGATCCAAACCCTCATCAGCTTGATAATCAGCACCTTTCAGAATCGCTAACTCCCGATTCACCTCCTCATAAGCCCTCAACAACCGATTAAACGCCGCAATCAAAAACGCCCCCGATCCACAAGCAGGATCAACAATTTTCAACTGTTTCAACCAATCACGATAAGCTTCCCAATCCCTCACCCTAAATCCCTCTCCCTTTGGGAGAGGGACTTCCATATCTCTCTGGTTCCCCTCTCCCTCTGGGAGAGGGGCTAGGGGTGAGGGCTGATTCTCTGGCAGAAGGGGTGAGGGCTTATGCCTCTCCAAATATTCACTCAAACTAATATCCACAATATATTGCGTAATCTGAGGCGGCGTATAAAAAATTCCCTGTGTCTTACGTTGACCCTGTTTGCGCTCCTTATCCGTATATTCCTTACCCTCACCCTCAGAGCGAATCTGCTCTAAGTCCGTCACCGACTGCTCAAAAATCCGCCCCAACACATCAACCGATACATCCACATCAAAATCAAAATCCGCAATCTCTTTCAGCTTGCGACAAATGATGTCAGGAACCCGTAAAACCTCATCTAGCAGAGGATCGTGACGAAACAAACCACCGTTATAGCCATGAATTGCTTGCTTAGGATTACCAACATTAATCCATTCAAATATCTTTCTATAATTATCCCAAACTGGACGCGGGAAATAGGGGCTGTCATGCTCATAAGCATTACTCAGCGTATGTTTTGGCAACAGTCCTCGATCTTCACAAAAAGCAATAAATAGAATGCGATCAATTGCTAACTGTGCCTTTTCGACTAACTGAGTATCAGCGATCGCCAATGCCTTAGCCTTAACATCGCGCCGAAAATGAGCAATCAATTCACCTCTAACACTGGAATATTTTTTATAAAGCTCCTCAGTAATTTCCTGCTCCTGTTGCTCAGAATCCCTTAACAGTGCATCAATACGCGATTCCAGTTCATTACCATGTGGCAAGAAATTCTGACGACACAACAAAAAGTAAAACTGCGTAAAAGTATAAAAATCCGCTAAATCCTCAAGCGTAAATAATTGATAAAAGCCAGTACTCTTACTCGTGCTATATAACCTGATTTCGCGATAATTCGACACAATCACCCAACGACAATTAGGCGTGTGATTGGCATAGTTCCAACCCTGATCAATCGGTGATGGATTTTTACCCTGCTTATCATCAAGACTTGTCCTCGCCCCCTTCAACTCAATCGGCGCAACAATCCGTCCCTCTAACTTCACATTTCCTTTAGTACCCACCACCGCCGAAAATAATCCCAACGCCGCATCCGCACGACCACCCTTATCCGTAATCGAAGCCTCAGCATAAAGCTCCCATGTTTTCCCCTGCGACTGCGTAATCGTGCCATATCCCAACACATCCCGAAAAATATCACCCAAAAACTCGCCATGCAACTGCACCTCAGAAATTTTCGCCAAAGTACCATTGCGATCGGTCTCAATCCATCGCTGGATCACCTGATGCTTTGCCGCCAAGTCATTAGGAAACTGATAATTATTAACCGCATTTCGCAATAATTTAATTTGAAATAAGCGCGGTGTCGAAGGATGAATAGGCGATCGGGTCATTCAAATATATGATTTTGTTGATTTAGAAATCATTTAAAAATTGTCTAGATCCCCCCTAGCCCCCTTATTAAAGCTACCGTGTACACGGCAGCTTCACAACGGAGGTTAATGGGGATCTCTTCCATTCTTATTTGCTGCCGCGATTAGGGCGATTAGATTGACGCTCTTGTTTCATTTGATCGAGTTGTTGTTGTTGAGCAGGAGTCAAAATAGCCTTTACTTGATCCTTGGTGGTTTGCCCGATCGCTCTCATCTGTTGTTTTTGAGCATCAGTCAAATTCAGATTCTTCCGCACGCCCTTGCGATCGCCCGACTGACGAGCTTGTTCGAGCTTAGCGCGTTGTTCAGGAGTGAGAACGTTTTGACGCTGGGTTTTAGCATTCTTGCGAATGTTCTTCATCTGCTCTTTTTGAGCATCGGTCAAGTTCAACTTCTTCCAGCCATTGCCGCGCTTATTTTCTTTAACACGAGATGTTGTATCTTGGGCTGAATTCTGGGCTGAGACGAGATTGGGGACGGTTACGACTCCCACGGCTACGGTTACACAAGCGATCGCTAAAGCTTTTTTAATATTACGAAACATGAGGTTTTTCCCTTATGGATTAGGTGTGTGAGGAGGATTAATTAATCTGTACGAAGGTTTTGACCAGCACTACGATCAAAAGGTTCAAATCTGATTTTACTAACCAGCACAACTTTTCAAAATCACCCCAATTACTACACCAAGTCCGCCGAAACGCACAATTTGCCAAAACGGTTCGCGAAGACTACTCCATGACAGTAAACGACTTTCTAAATCAGCTTCGAGTTGTTCGAGGCGATCGCTTATTTCTTGGAGTTGGCGATAAAGCTCATTGTGAACTACATTTTTATGGGTAGTGGATTCGCTGTTGTTAGGTGTGGGACGGCGACGAATTTTGGAATTAGTTTGCTGAATTTGGATTTGAATATTCTGTTGCTGTTGTTGCAAATCGATCTGCTCGATTGAGTCGCGCCGCACTTGATGAAAACGTTGCTCGATTTCACCCAATAGCTCTTTAGTTTCTTGGAGTTGGGTTTCGAGATCGCTCCAATCAGAAGTTTCTGTCACAAAGTTAGTAAATTAAACTAAAAGCGATTTTACACTAAACCTGGGGCTATCTGAATGTAGTTGACATACTCTCAGCGCTGAAGCGAATGAAATTCCTAAGACTCACGACTTAGGTTTCTGTTTCTCTCCATTACTGGTATTTCGCAACTGAGCGAAAAAGCTTTGCGTCCCTTTGGACTTCTTGCCACTGAGCGCTCCATCCCTTCCCATAGAGCGGACTCATAGCGAGCGTAATTAAATTTGTTTCTGGAAAGGGGCGATATTTGTTAGACTGAAAAAGGTGTTTAAAGGCAATTGGCAACTTTGTTGCCAATTGCCTTTAAACCGCCCCTCACCATAAAATTATTAATTTCTTGTCTTGGAGATAACCACACTATGGCTCGGATGTACTACGACACGGACGCAAATCTTGAATTTTTAGCGGGTAAAACGGTCGCGATTATCGGCTACGGTTCACAGGGTCACGCCCATGCCCTTAACCTCAAAGAAAGCGGCGTGAACGTCATCGTGGGGTTATACCAAGGCAGTCCCTCATGGCAAAAAGCAGAATCTGAAGGTCTGACTGTAAAAACAGTAGCTGACGCATCGGCGGCGGCTGACTTAATCATGATCCTATTGCCTGATGAAACTCAGAAAGCAATTTATGCTACGGAAATTGCTCCAAACCTAAAAGCAGGCGACACCCTAGCCTTTGCTCACGGATTTAATATTCACTTTGCTCAAATTGTTCCCCCTGCGGATGTTGATGTGATCATGGTCGCGCCTAAGGGACCTGGACATTTGGTGCGCCGTACCTATACCCAAGGACAAGGCGTACCTGCATTGTTTGCTGTGTATCAAGATGCCACTGGTCATGCTCGCGATCGCGCTATGGCTTATGCCAAAGGAATCGGCGGCACACGCGGCGGTGTTCTGGAAACAACTTTCCGCGAAGAAACTGAAACTGATCTTTTTGGCGAACAAGCTGTACTCTGCGGCGGTCTATGTGCGCTAGTCAAGGCTGGATTTGAAACTCTTGTCGAAGCTGGCTATCAGCCTGAACTTGCTTATTTTGAGTGTATGCATGAAGTTAAGCTGATCGTGGACTTGATGGTTGAAGGTGGCATGGCAAATATGCGCTATAGCATCTCCAACACTGCCGAATATGGCGACTATACCAGAGGTCCTCGCGTAGTTAATGCGGCGACTAAAGTCGAAATGAAGAAGATCCTTTCGGAAATTCAATCTGGTCAGTTTGCGCGTGAGTTTGTTCTGGAAAACCAAGCGGGTAAGCCTGGTTTTACCGCCATGCGTCGTCAAGAAGCAGAGCATCAGATCGAATCGGTCGGCAAGGATCTCCGCGCTATGTTTAGCTGGTTGAAAAAAGTCTAAATTTTTTAGCTTCTCCGTAAAAAAATGGTTTAGGTGGGCGAAGCCCACCTAAACCATTTTTTTACTAAACTTTTCAGACAAGGGGCTTAAGCCCCTTGTCTGAAAAACCGAAGAAATAGGGGTGCGC
>JANMFC010000032.1:0-2836 GCA_031377675.1 Pseudanabaena sp. OTE_70b_metabat_355
ATATTTACTTTCCATTATGATACAACAATCATCTTGAGTTAATTTACCTCAAATCTTACATCCATACCCGCACGCACCAACATCATCACCAACTTATCAATACTAAACCGATCAATATCACCATTGATCAAATCACTAATCCGAGGTTGAGTTTCACCAAAAAATAAAGCAGCTTGCTTTTGTGTCCATCCTTGCGACTGAATGAACCGCTTAATATTCAACATCAAGTCAGCCCGAATTTTAAGATTGAGAGCCTCTTCAGGCGCAAATCCCAAATCTTTAAACACATTGTCACTACCTTGAATAACTTCAGAAACTTGATTCTGACTCATTTGTTTGTTCTCTGATTTATTGAGACATATCTGATATACCTTATTTGGCATATTGACGATCGCTGTTTGATGTTGTTGGTTTGTTGAGGGGCGATCTCGTCCAGCTAAAAAGTGGTACGATAAATTGTACGAGTTTGGGTTCCTTAATGAAAATTCTTAATGCAAGTGAAGCGAGAGCAAACTTATTCAACTTAGTCGATCAGGTTAACAAAGATCATCTACCAAGATTTATTACAAGTCGGCAAGGTGACGCAGTATTGCTATCTAAATCTGATTGGGAGAGCATACAGGAAACTCTCTATCTCCAATCTATTCCTAATTTAGTTGAGTCAATTAAAGCCGCCGAACAAGCAGATGAGTGGGTTTCTGAAGATGAATTTTTAGGAGCCTTGAATGGATTGGAAAATTGAATTTAGTCGAAATGTGATTAAGGATGCCAAAAAATTAAAGTCTGCTAATTTAGACTTAAACCTCAAATCTCTACTAGAAATCCTCAAGCAAAATCCCTATGAACCGCCCTATGAAAAACTTTCAGGCAACTTGAAAAGATATTACTCAAGACGCATCAATATCAAACATCGATTGGTTTATGTCATCAATGAAGAAACTAAAACCATTAGAGTTGTTTCTGTATGGTCACATTATGAATAGAAAAGTTTGGCGATCGCTTTTTGATTGAGATTGGAGGCGATCGCTGAGTATGAGGCAACATCGCAACGTCTCGAAGAACTCAGAAGCTTATTTGGTTCATCAGCTACTTACTGTCGGGAAACAAGCGTAATTCGGAAGTTGGAGAATTTAGGAATAGGTTTGCTCTTTGGATGACTGATGACGATATTTTAATTTGCTTAAGTGTGACTAATCCCTCTTCCACGAATGATTGGCAGAGAGCCGCGTTATTGCCCTTATTGAAAGTCGTCTCATAATAAACCTCACGAATCCCCGCCGATACCACCAGTTTCAAACAAGAAATACAAGGTTCTAAGGTGACATAAATGCTAGCGCCATCAGTGGAAATACCATGTTTTGCGGCTTGGGCGATCGCATTGGCTTCGGCATGAACGGCTCTAGAGGGAAACTCCTTGCTTGCGTCACAGGTAATTACATTGGGATAGCAATAGCCTTGAGTGGTGCAATGCACGGAGCCAGAAGGCGAACCATTGTAACCTGTGGCTAATACTTGTTTGTCTTTGACAATCACCGCCCCCACGGGAAAAGCAAGACAGGTGGATCGCATGGCGGCGAGTTTGGTGAGCAACATAAAATATTCATCCCATGTGGGGCGTTGTTGGAATGCAATATTTTCAATCAGTTCAGGCATGGGTGGCAAATGAAAAACCAGTTTTATCTTACAGCGCTTTGCGCTGACATGAAAGCCATAAACAAGTTTAAAAGTGCCGCAATGCGGCACTTTTAAACTTGTTTATGGCTTGTCCCAATTCACGAAAATGTGACTTTGTTAAATAATGCTATAAAATGCTAGCTTTTTATAGCAAGATAGCATATACTAGCAATTGATAGCAAAAGGGTGTTACAGGAGGTATTACAGATGGCAAAAAAAAGGCAGTTGAATGTCAGGCTCAGCGATGCGTTGGTTAGTCAGCTAGACGATCGCGCTCAAAAGACAAAGATGGGCATGGCGGCGATGGTCGAAATCCTGTTGATTCAGGCTTTGCAACATCAAGAAGCCTCTGATGAATCTAAATCACCACAAAGCGATCGCCTTGACAGTTTGGAAAAACGCATTGAAGCATTAGAGGCTACATTTGCGATTAGTTCTACTGATTCTGAAGAGATAGAAGTGGCTGCTTCTGTTGTAGTTGAGGCTAACAGCGAACAATCTACTCTCAATGAGAATCATGATTCTAAACTCAACCCACAAACCCTAGAAGCCCATTCTAGTAAGCAAAAAAAAGAGAAAGCAAACTCTAAAACTTCCAATTCCAAAGTGCCAAATTCTAAAATTCCAAACATTAAAGTGCTAATTTAGCAGGAAATTTAATTGATGAGAAATGTCATGTTTGTCTGTCAAGACAATACCTATTCCCAAATTGCCGAAGCATGGATGCGTTCTTTTGTAGCCGATAGCATCTTTGTGGCGAGTTCGGGATTGAGTAATAGTCTATCTAGAGCGACTAGTCCAAAACTAGTGAATGTGATGAATGAAGTCGGTATCGACATCAGTGACCACCAGCCAAAACTTCTCAGTGATTATCGTCCAGAAAATTTTGACGCTGTGATTTCCTTGTGCGATTTCAGTATGAGGCTGCCTGACAACTGGATGTTAACTCGAATTTTTGATGAATGGATTCTACCTCAGTTAGAAGTGAATTCCAATGATTCATGTCGTCATATCCGAGACGATATTAGAGATAAAGTTGATCTTCTGTTGATGCGTTATGCGTAGTCGAGTACCCCAAAAAGATGAGTGGCGGCGCTTCGTGCCGCCACTCATCTTTTTGGGGTTATGTCCTAAAAAGCTTTATCCTAAAGATTCGGCAAAT
>JANMFC010000064.1:0-26549 GCA_031377675.1 Pseudanabaena sp. OTE_70b_metabat_355
GGGGCGCGAAGCGCCCCAACTCTACTCTTTTATAGCTTATTAGGCTTTGAGTAGTACGAGAAATTTTTGAAAGCGCTTAGCGCTTTGTCTACGTTAGAGTTTATTTGAGGGACTAAAAAAATGACCGATTTACCTTCTAATACTTTGTCCAGCGAAATTACTAAGTTTGCACCAACCAGTGAAAATCAAGACGATGGCTGGTTCAACTATCCCGTCCATGTTTATCCTCACCATACCGACTATTCGGGCGTAGTTTGGCATGGCACTTATTTGACATGGATGGAAGCCGCTAGGGTCGAATGTCTGCGATCGGTAGGCATGAGCTTTGAAGAGTTAATTGGCGCAGGTGTGGACTTACCTGTTGCCGAGATGTCGCTGCGCTATCACCGTTCGGCAAGGCTGGGCAATGATGTGCTGGTGATGACTAAACTTGTACCCGACAAAGTTCGTTTGAACTGGGAATATCAAATTCGTACTGAAACAGATCTATGTGTAACAGCAGTTGTCACCCTTGTCGCTGTAGATTTTGAAAAACGTAAGTTGTTGCGATCGCTACCAAGCTCGTTAGAAGGGGCGATCGCCAAGTTAACAGGAGCTTAGATTAAGAACCGCGCTTTGCGCGGTTCTTAATCTAAACTTTGTTGCCATGCGAAGCGCCGCAACACAATAAATTTATTGAGGAACAAAAAAATCATGGCAGATTGGCAGGTAATTACAGGCGGCGTGACCGCCGCAAAAGGCTATAAAGCAACAGGAATAACCGCAGGACTAAAGCCCTCTGGCGCACCCGACCTAACTTTGATCGCTTCCGATGTACCCGCGATCGCCGCAGGTGTATTCACCAAATCCTGTGTTAGAGCCGCTTGTGTAGACTTTAATCGTGAAGTCTTGGCAAAGGGCGGCTATGTCAGCACGATCCTCTGTAATGCAGGGCAAGCGAATGCCAGTACTGGAGCCGAAGGTTGGCGTAACGCGGTGGAATGTGCGGAACTGGTCAAAAAAGCTTTAAACACAGAAGATGGAGTTTTAGTCGCTTCTACTGGTGTAATCGGTAAGCAATTGCTGATGGACAAGATGCGATCGGGGATTGCCAAAATTGCCACGCTGATTTCGGCTGATGGTGGTGAAGATGCATCGCGATCGATCATGACCACCGACACGGTTCCCAAAAGTATTGCCTTAGAAACCGTAATTGAGGAAAAACCCGTCAGAATTGGCGGCATTTGTAAAGGTTCGGGGATGATTCATCCGAATATGGCGACCATGCTCGGCTTTGTTACTTGTGATGCTGCCGTAGAGCCGAAACTTTGGCAGAAAATGTTGTCGAGTTCCATTGACGCGAGTTTCAATCAAGTGACTGTCGATGGCGATACTAGTACCAATGACATGGTATTAGCGTTATGTAATGGACAGTCTGGTGTAAGCGTGGATAACGAAAATTCTCCTGCCGCGATCGCCTTACAAGCAATGCTAAAAGAGGTTTGTATGAGTCTCGCTAAGGCGATCGCCCGCGATGGCGAAGGCGCGACCTGTATGCTCGAAGTCAATGTGACTGGCGCATCTAGTACCGAGGCGGCGCGTCAAATTGCCAAAACCATTGTTGGTTCGTCCTTGGTAAAATCCGCAGTATTTGGCAACGATCCTAATTGGGGCAGAATTGCCGCCGCCGCAGGGCGATCGGGTATTGATTTCAATCAAGATATTTTAAATATTCAACTGGGCGATTTTGTGATGATGAAAGAAGGCACACCACAGGAATACGATCGCGCCGCCGCCAGCGACTATCTCAAAAATGACACCGTAATCATCAATGTCGGTGTCGGTGATGGTGTCGGCGATGGCACGGCGTGGGGCTGTGATCTCAGTTACGATTACGTCAAGATCAACGCGGAGTACACTACCTAATATTCCCAAAGCGGCGCTATGCTCCGCTTATTCGGTTTTCAGTTTACGCTCTTCCCAGTCAAGAGTAGCCGCGCACAGCCATCTCTTCGCTTAATACAGCGCTTTGCGCTGTAGGCATAATTCAATATAAAACCCAAACAAGCTGATTCGCCTGCGTAGCAGGCGAATCAGCTTGTTCGGTTTCTTGGTTTTATTGAGCCGATGAAAATATTTACAGAAATAGGCGATCGCCGCTAATTAGCTCGATTTGGCACGATAAAGTGAGAAACTAATCTTTGTTGAATCGCAAACATTTGAGCTACGAGTTTGAAACCAAAATCTTCAGGGACACCTTCAGGACGATCTCCAAAGCGCTCTTCCTATTGGCAGATGCGGGACTACGTTTATCCCCAGCGTGTTCTGATCGGGAAAGCATTTTTATGCACCTTAGTTTTTATCGGCACAATGCCCCTCCTTGCGGAATTGTTGGGACGGGTAGCGCAGGCGCTCGGCAAAGGCGATGTAACTGCGATTATGCAGATTGCCGCTTTTACCGTAGTTATGTTTGTGTTTCGCGGATTGGGGCAGTACGGACAGGACTCAATGATGTCGCAAGCGGCGCTAAATGCTGCGAGAGATCTACGGGTTGATGTGTACTCTCATCTGCAAACCCTAGATCTCGACTATTTCGCCGAGTCACGCACGGGGGATTTGTCCTATCGTCTGACTGAAGATATCGATCGCATTGGTGAAGTAATCGGCAAATTTTTCCATCAGTTCATTCCGTCAGTACTGCAATTAATTTTCATACTGGCGTATATGATTTATTTGAATTGGATTTTGACCTTGACGACTCTAGCCGTAGCGCCCTTGATTGCGATTTTAATTGCATGGTTTGGCGATCGCATGTTGAGTCTCAGTCGCCGCAGTCAAGATCAAGTTTCTAACCTCGCCGCCTTGCTGTCGGAAACTTTTAGCGGTATTCGTCTCGTTCGTGCCTTTGCGACCGAATCCTACGAAATTGAACGGTTCAAACAGGAATCAGAACAAAATAGCCGCCGTAAATATGCCGCCGATCGCATTAGAGCGATTCAATATCCTGTGATTGGCTTTTTGGAAGCAGCAGGAATTTGCTTTTTGTTTTTATTAGGTGGTTGGCTGATTGCCAATAACTGGCTGAAGCCCGAACAATTTGTCGCCTTCGGTGCAGGTGTGGCGCTGCTAATTGACCCAATCTCTAATACCACAGGCAGTTACAACGAACTCAAGCAGGCTGAAGCCTCCGTTGATCGCATTTTCGAGATTTTTGAAATTAAACCCGTAGTCACTGAACATCCCAAGGCGATCGCCCTGACCGAAGTTACAGGCAAAGTTGAATATATTAACGTTGGATTTCATTATCAAAGCGATCGCTCAGTTCTGACCGATATTAATCTGGTTGCCAATCAAGGTGAAGCGATCGCCCTAGTGGGCGCGTCAGGTGCGGGTAAATCGACATTGATGAATCTATTAATGCGATTCCATGATGTTAATTCGGGGCAAATCCTGATCGATGGACATGACATTCGCGACGTGCAGATCAAGAGCCTCCGCCAACAATTAGCCCTCGTTCCCCAAGAGAATATTCTCTTTTCAGGAACGGTGGCTTCTAATATTGCCTTTGGACAAAAAGATTACGATACAGAGGCGGTGGAAAATGCGGCAAGAATTGCTAATGCCCATGATTTTATTAAAGAACTTCCTCAAGGCTATGACACTTGGGTAGGAGAGCGCGGTGTGAATCTTTCGGGCGGTCAACGTCAACGGATTTCCATTGCCAGAGCCGTCCTCCATAATCCCAAAATTTTAATTCTGGATGAAGCCACTTCGGCACTAGATACAGAATCGGAAAGCCTTGTGCAGGAAGCATTACAAAGATTAATGCAAGGACGCACGACATTCATCATCGCCCACCGCTTAGCCACAATTAGAAATAGCGATCGCATTATTGTTCTTGAGCAAGGGCAAATTGTCGAAATGGGAACCCATGATGAGTTGCTCCAAAAAGCAGGACGTTATGCACAATTACATTCTCGCCAGTTTGATACTGCGCTGTAGAAATTCACAGAAAACATACGAGAGATTGAAAGTAAAGCGTTGGGCTAAGAAAAAGAGTCAAAGTTAGCTAGATTATTTGTAGGATGTGTTAGTGCAACGTAACGCATCAATTGCTTAAATGTGATAGGTTACGCTAAACCATCCGACAATCCATTAGAGGACAAGCCCTTATGACCATGACCTTCGAGCAACTGCAATCCTTAATTGAGTCCAATGCCAAGGCAATTCAAGCCATTAGCGAAGAAGGACGACAATTGAAACAAGAACTGAGAGAAACGAGAGCAATTGTGGATTCTAATGCGAGAGCCATAGAAGCAAACAGCAACGAAATCACAAGGCTAATTTCTTTTAGCGTAGACACCAGAACCCTAGTCGAGTCAAACGCGAGAGCTATAGAGGCAAACAGCAACGAGACAGCAAACTTAAGGGAAGCAGCGCAATCTTTATTTGCCAGTCAAGAGCGGCTAACCACAGCCTATATAGGCTTCACAGAAACCGTGAGTTTGTATATTGAACGTACAGATCGGCGACTAGAAAGACTGGAGAATGCACCCGCATAACCATAAATAAAGCTTTTCTACTTGCGCTTAAAATAAGCGCGATAAACTGGCAAACCCTGCGATCGCACAGAACTTTCGCGCTCCGTAGGAATATGCTCAGGAAAAATAGAATCATCGGCAAAATTATCCGCACCCGCTAGATTAATAAAATTGTCGTTAGCATCAAAATGTTGACGCATATCTTCCGCTACTTCCAACACATCCGACTGCAAAAACACATTGGCATTTGGAACGAGTAATTCCGCTAAGGTCGATACCAACTCTGGTTGGACGGCGCGGCGCTTTTGTTGACGGCGCTTAAACCAAGGATCGGGAAATTGAATCGTGACTTCATGTAATGAGTCTTTGGTTAACAAACCCGCCAGAGAAACATTCGCATTGCAAAAAATATAATGTAAATTTTTTAAATTCAATTCGTCGCGCACCTCATTACAGCGATCAACTAACGGCTCCCGAATTTCTAAACCTAAAAAATTCCAATCGGGTTTTAACTGCGCCATCTGTAAAATGTAGCGTCCCCGCGCACTGCCAATATCTAGACTCAAGGGTTTCGACCAATCAGCATAAACCTCAGTCCATACGGGTGGCGCGATCGCCACACTATATTTTTTGGCTAACGGATTAACGTGTTCACGCACTCGCGCCCTTGTGGACACATTTTTATTGGAGATATTAACGATAATTTCATTCAAAGGTAAATCCGTGGGCTGAGTAGTTTGGTTTTTGGTAAACACTTTTTATCTGGACTCTACGATATATCTAAAGATAACGCAAAAAATTCGCTAAGTTATCGATTTTATCGTGGCTGTAGCTTTGTCTTCAAAGTATGTATCTAATATGTCTGAGCAACTTTTCCCGATTACCTATTCCACCCTTGCCCCACAAGCCTTAGTCGATCGCATTTTGTCTCGCTACGGTGTTGGTGAAATTACCAGTTGTGTATTTTGGATGCGGGGGCTGAGTGATATTTATTTGGTGGAAACCCATGACAATCGCTATGTGTTGCGGGTTTCCCATGCCCATTGGCGCTCTAAAGCCGAAATTGAATTTGAGTTAGAACTGTTAGCGTTTTTACATAAAAATTATATTCCTGTCGCCTATCCCCTCCGCACTAAAGATGAACAACTAGCGATCGAGATCGTCGCCTCCGAAGGTAAGCGCTATGCCTCCCTGTTTACCCATGCGGCGGGGAAGGTTGCTATTGGCGACCTAAATAAAGTGCAAGCCCAAAGATTAGGCGAAACCTTGGCAAAGCTACACCATACGGCTCAAAATTTTGAATGTCAAGCGGCGCGTCCCCACCTGACTATCGGCTATCTCCTAGATGATTCCTTTGGTGAGTTATCACCGTTTTTTACCGACAAGGCTAAGGCTTATATGCATGAAGCGATCGCGCATATCAAAGGACAAATCGAGAATTTACCGAAAACATTTCCGATCTGGAGCGTCTGCTGGGGTGATCCCCATAGTGGCAACGTACATTTCACCGAAACCAATGAAATTACGCTCTTTGATTTTGATCAATGTGGTTTTGGGTGGCGATCGTTTGATATTGCCAAGTTTCTCCAAGTAACCTTGCAAGCAGGGATTACCCCTAGCGTCCGCACAGCGTTTCTACATGGTTATCAGTCGGTTCAGCCCTTACAAGAAATCGAATTAAAATGTATGCAGCCTTTGATGCAAGCGGCACAGATTTGGTCTTGGGCAATTAGTGTCAGATGGGCGATCGTGCATAATCACAGTAAACTTGATGCGAGTTACTTCCATCAACGACTTGAGCATTTTAAAATGCTCAAGTCGCCCGACTGGAAACCTTTTTAAGCACTTAAAAGTTCAAGATCAACATATTCACACAATGTTCTAGGCTGTGGAATTAGCAAACCATCCTCCACAAGAGCCTCTAGATGAAAGGCGATCGCTTCTTGGATTAATGTTCTCACCTCGGCTACAGTTTCAGCTACAGCCACACAACCAGGTAAATCAGGAACGTAAGCGCCGTAGCTAGTTTCTCCAGTTTCAATAACAATCGCATATTTCATAAATTACTCCTCTATTTGTGCTTGCTTCCAAATACTCTTTAATGTCCCAATTGGTACATCAACATTAGGCTTACCTGCAACTGTCACTGTACCTAGTTTTGTAGTATGTTTTAGCTGTCGATGACTGCCTCTAGTTCTGACAATAGACCAACCATTTTCTTCTAACTTTTTTAACACATCTCGAACTTTCACAATTTATTGAACCTCATGTTCATTTGAGATTGCTACGGTACAATTGTGCCATAACTGCAGAAACATTTTTGAAAGCAGCGCTTAGCGCTGTAAAAGGTCAATAGACTGCATAGAAAAATAAATAGGTTAGTTTAGAGTGAGGCTAAGCGGTGCTTAGCCTGTAAATTTAACTGGGAAATACAATGGATTGGATCTATCTAATCATCGCGGGACTATTAGAAGTTATTTGGGCAAGCACCCTAAAATATACTGACGGCTTCACCAAGCTCGTACCCAGTTTGATCACCATATCTAGCCTTGCAGCAAGCTTCATTCTCCTTGCTCAATCCCTGAGAACTTTGCCAATTGGTACAGGCTACGCAGTTTGGACAGGTATCGGCGTGGTGGGAACGGCGATCGTTGGTTCCGTATTTTTGGGCGAATCTCGCGATTTATCAAAATTCATCTGTATCACCCTGATTGTGCTTGGTATTATCGGTTTGCGGTTTACAGGCTCAAAATGATATGCAATGTTTTGCGGAAAATGGCGATTGATCGGAGTCATCACTATTGTGTAAACTAGGTATAGTCAAGCAAAAGTGATAACAATTTAAATTTATGCTCAAATCTTTGGCAGACTATACAATAATTTTACGTCCCGATGATAACGGAACTTTTGTTGCTCATGTTCCTGCCATCAAGGGCTGTCATGCATTAGGAGAAACCCCCGAACAAGCCCATGCAGAATTAAACGATGTTTTTGAAATGATTCAACAAGAATATCTAGAAGTTGGGCAAAATTTGCCTAAGAATGTTGAAGTGACAATTGCGTATGCCAGCTAAAGCGAAAACCTTAGAAAAAGTTGCCAAAAAATTAGGCTTTGAAAAGACTCGACAAAAGGGAAGTCATGCCCGTTGGCAGCACCCAGATGGTCGTTCAACAACTATTCCAATTCATGGTAGCGCTGAAATCGGAGGATGGTTGTTTCGAGAAATTCTTGAACAACTGGGCGTTACTGAAGAACAATTTAATAACCTTAAGTAATTAAAAATTCTGTCACCTGATCGAAGTCAACCAAATTAGTCAAATAAATGGATTCTCAGCAGTTGCAAAATAAATCTTTAAATGCCAAGTCATTATTACTAAGCATTCTCAGCTTGCTATCTCTTTTGTTTATTGTCTTCACTTTACAGGCAAGCTGGAATAATCCCCAAGAGCAGACAAAACTAGATTTATTGCAAACAGATTTGATCTTGCAAGCTACACAGGAGCAAGCTATACAGGTTCCAGAGAATTCTCAAAGTTCAGGTCAAAGTACGGGTGACATCTTCCAGTTCTTAATCGGTGATAGTAGCTCTGAAAGTCCTGAAAACATCTATTCACAATCTCTTCGTAGTTATCAAGAACTACTTAACGCCAACAAATTAGCCCTTACAAAATTTGATAGCCTCGCGTCAGACAACGATTTAAACAAACCCGATTTACAAAATCTCTCGAAACAACGTCAAAAAAAGCAAAATAGTATTAGTGAACTGGGGATCAGAACAGGGTTGCTGCAAGTGCAAACTAGCGACATCCAAGGCGCGATCGCTACATGGTCGAGTATCACCGAGACAGAAGGTGAATCGATGACCAGTTATGGCTTAACCGCGCAAATCCTGAAGGGGCTATGGTCAGAAAACACGATGCTATTTCCCAACGCGGAAACCCAAATTCGGAATACTCTAGATGGCTGGTATCGCAAAATCGCATTGACTAAACTGTATGAATCCCAGCAGAGAACGGAACAGCTACCCCAACTCAATCAACAAGCTGAAATCGAAGTTAACCACGCCATCAACCGCTTAATTATTATTAATTCTATACCTTTAATTGGTGGTGGTACTGGGATTCTCCTTTGGGTGGGATTGCTGATTCAATGGATTTTCTTTCGTAAATCATCACCATTTTTCAACCCTAACCCCATTAATTGGCAAGTGTCTTGGGGAATAGAAACAACTTGGGAAGTAATGGTCTTATGGTTTACGGCTTTTTGTTTAATGACTCAATTAGTTTTGCCATTGATTTTGGGGCTTTTAGGAATTGAATCAAAAATCAAAGACGACTACACCCTACAAGCATTGTTAGTCTTGATTCCTTACACTCTTTCGGTAATCCCTATGTTACCAATTATCCAAACTAGCCTCGCAGCTTATCGTCCCTTACCACCCGAATGGTTTCGGCTCAAAATTACTGCGCCACAATGGTTATTGTGGGGATTTGGGGGATATTTTGCCGCAGTTCCCTTGGTTCTAATAGTCTCAATTATTAGTCAGAAATTTCTGCAAGGTCAAGGCGGCGGGAATCCCCTATTACCAATCTTGACCGACAGTCAAAATATTTTGCCGAAATTCCTACTGTGGACAACCCTTGCGATCGCCGCACCGTTCTTTGAAGAATATCTATTTCGTGGCTTTCTCTTACCCTCCCTGACTAAATTTATGCCCGTGTGGGGAGCGATCGCTTTAAGCGGATTTATGTTTGCTGTAGCGCATTTGAATATTGCCGATATTATTCCCCTCAGCGTTTTGGGAATGGTGTTGGGTTTTGTCTATTGGCGATCGGGTAATCTTCTCTCATCGATGTTATTACATTGTCTCTGGAACAGTGGCAGTTTCTTCGCATTAATCGCCCTTGGCGGCAAATAGAATTGAGAGTGGCGCTTTGCGCCACTCTCAATTTGTGTAAAGAATAATCCAAGGATGTTCGACAATGGCGGAAATATTGCCTTTAAATGGTTCGCTTTGCGATCGATTGGGAGCCTCAAGTAAATTTAAAAATCTCTCTACATCTTCAAAATTGACTTGATGGATTAAATATCGCGATAAAAATTGTCGAGTAATTCTTCTTTGCAAAGCTAACGGTTGCTCTAGCAATTTCTGACGATGTAACCTTGGCGATCGCTGATCCCAGATTACCGATATATTTTCTTCAAAAAACTGACTAGCTTGACTCTCTAAATACAACACATCGCCATGCAAAAGCTCTGATGTTTGCGCGATCGCATTTTCTAACTGCGGATTAAAATGTGCTTGCAAATAGGGAATTGTTTCTAAACGTAAGCGATTGCGGCGATAGTCGAGATTTTGATTGGTGCTATCTTCCCAAATGGGAATTTGATTTTCATCACAAAATCCCTTGGTTTGATGACGACTGACATTTAGTAGAGGACGCACTAAATTAATATCATCGGTAATATTATCAGTCAGCGATCGCCGCCAAGTTAAAGAAGCTAAACCATCAGCTCCACTACCGCGCATCAAGTTATATAACAAAGTCTCAACGCGATCGCTGCGAGTATGTCCCGTCACTACAATATTGCAATTATTGATTTTCGCCATTTCCATTAGCATCCCATAGCGCCATTCCCGCGCCTTAGCCTCACTTTTTGGTACAATCTCCGCAGTTCGCAAACAAAAATTAATTCCCCATGCCTGTGCAATCTTCTGAACGTGATCAGCATTAGCAATTGAGTCGTTGCGCCACTGATGATCACAATGGGCGATCGCTAAATTCCAATTATATTTAGCCCTCTGCATCAGCAATAGTTTAGCTAAACACAAGGAATCTTGCCCCCCTGAAACTGCAATTAATAGATTTGCCTTTTGGGGTAATAAATCGGGTTGCGATCGTAACACCGCATTTAACTCAGCGCGTAATTGCTTAGTAAAGCTCAAGAATCACCAGAAGGTAGAAAAATATAGAAATAAAACTAAACAACAAAGTTAATTACCGATCGCCGATCTCAGCTTTCGTAATGTCTCACCGATTTTGATAAATGCTTGATTTTTAGCCAATTCATCGACGATCGCGGGGCTACTAGCATCGAGAACTTCATTGTAGGTAATAATTGCTTCACCAAGACGCTCAGGTGCGATCGCCACTTCCGTACCTGTACCTTTAGAAATCAGCCCCGATAATTTAGCAACCAATTTCATCGTTGTGTTTAGATCTGCACCTGTGCCAGATATTTGTGCTGCTACTACGGCTTGATTGGCTGAGCCACCTGATGCGAGGACAGCGATCGCTGAGGTCATCGCTTCCGTATTTTTTGTGGCTTTGGGAATCAGTAGCGGCGTTTTTGTGCCAATTTTTATTGAGCCGTTTGATTTATTGGTGGGCGACACAATCAGCGCATTGGCAATATTGCGACCAGCCAGCGACATAGTCACTTCTTTTTTAGGGGCATCATAAAAGGTGGAGAGATTGGCTACTCCATTTTTAGTGGGGATCGTTGAAGCAAGGATAGTATCTGATGAGTCAAGCCTAATCGCTTCGTTTATGGCAAATAAAACTTCGGTTTTTAATTTTGCTAAGGAATCAGGGGTGAGAATAGTGAGGTTGGTATCACCAGAAAGTAGCTCTAAAGCAGTGCGATCGCTTTCAGTCCCGCTAGATAATTTTTGCAACAATAAAGCTGCTTCGTTGTTGGCTGATGTTTTTTGTTCTGAAGTAAATGGTAAAGGACTATTTCCAGAACCATTAACCCCAGATTTTGGCTGAGAATAATTTATGAAATTCGAGCCTGTGTTAACGCCAGAATCTGCTTGACTAATTAAGTTTTGAGCATAGCTGGGGATCTGTAATTGGCTAAGAAATAAGGGGCTGAAGCCGATCGTGACCAAAAAAAGTTTAATTTTTAACATAGATTTCTCCCAAAATTATAGAATATAAAAAAAGCGTACCTTGCAGGTACGCTTTTTTTATAGCAGTTTAGACCGCGACACAGGATGATTAGTTTGCGATCGCCGATCTAAGCGCACGCAAAGTTTGACCGATTTCCATAAAGGCTTTGTTCTTGGAAAGTTCCGCGACAACGGCGGGGCTGCTGGTATCAAGAACTGCGTTATAAGCATTGATTGCTTCAGCAAGTTCAGCAGGATTAATTGTTCTGCCCTTGCTCTGAGCTAGAAGCAATTCTTTAACACCATCAAAAGACTTGAGCAAAGAAGCGTTCAAGTTTGATTCTTGTTGAACAGCACCGACAACAGCAGGAGCCGTAAACATTTTCGATAATTGCGCGACTAGCGTTACAGCAGCGTTTACGTTAGCGCCAGCGCCAGCGATCGCTGCCGCAACAGCAGCTTGAGATGGCGAACCACCAGCAAGTAAGACAGCAACCGCCGCTTGAGTTGCCGCAGTCGCAAGTGCGGGAGTTGCTGTGGCTGGTATCGCGACTGTAACGTTTCCAACTCTGACCGAACCTGCACTAGTTGTTGTCGGAGCAACAAGGGTTACGGATGTACCATTTGCACGACTAACAGTAATAGTAGTACCACTGGTAGCGGTCGCAGGGGTGGTAGTTACAGTTGCACTTCCTACCAGAGTTGTCGTAGGTATCGTACTTGCAAGCGCTGCTACCGTAGCAGCATTGGAAACACCCAGTGCTTGACCGTTAGGAGCGCTGATTGGTGTTGCAGTAGTTACCAGCGTCACTGTTATCGAGTTAGGACCAGCGTTATTTACTACCACATTAACAGCATTAGTTTGGACTGGAGTAGCAACTGTTCCTTGCGAATTTCCAAGAATACCCCCACCTGGATTGATATTTACTTGCACGGTAGGAGTGGGTACACCGCTGGCTACACCAGCACCAGTACCAGCGATAGATGGCATTTGAAAAGCGACCAGAGACAGAGGACTCACACATAATGCGAGTACAAAAGACTTGATTTTTAACATTGTGTTCTCCAAAGTAAAGAATGATTATTTAGCGAAATTGAAGCCATAGCTAGCGCTCAAGACGAGAACTCGACCACCAACACTACTATTACTCAAGTCACCGCCAGTCAGTATGAATGTAAGCGGGATTTGTGGATTAGGTACATAAGAGACACCTGCATTCACGCCAACACCACTCCAAGCCGCACCCACAGAAAACTGAGGTAAAACTTGCACACCAACACCTGCAAACACACCGATGCTGTCAGGATCCTTACGGTAATTACCACCACCAACACCAACCGAGAAAGAAATCGGCATCTTGTTGTAACTATCATCAGCCTGCAACTGTGAGTAAGAGCTGATCACACCGTAAACAGATGAAGGTCGAACTATCTCGCCGTTGCTGACATGTTGAGCAAAGGCATTCCAACCAACGCCAACGCTAACCTGATTTGTACCTTCGGCATAAACAATGCGGTGAGCCTTCACATCAACTGAACCCGCGCTACCAAATTTATTGATACTATTTTGGTTGTAGGTAAATTCCACGCCGACGGTATCAGCAGTACCTAAGCCGAAACCAACACCGATACTGCCATCAATTTTATCACGGTTTCCAGCAGTTGACCCAGATGCGTATACAAAGGCATTGCCCCAATAAGCACCAAACCCACTAGGTGTACCGAAGTTCAAGCTAGGCGAATTGCCGCCAGATTCAGAAGGAAGAAAAGCCGCAGGCAACGGTTTGATCCTTAGTTGCTCGCGCAAGCCGCTTGAACTATCTTGAGCGAGAAAAATAGATGGCTCAGGAGTCAAATTTTCTGGAGTGGATTTGAGAAATTTAGCCTGATTTGGAGAGTCATTAACTACCGCCTTGGCTACAACAGGTACTGCTTTGGTCGCAACTTGCAAATCTTGAATCTTGTTAGCGCTTAGAGATGGCTTTACTTTGTTTGTGACCACCTCAGCATTAGCTGAAATCGCACCACTAGCAAGGATTAGCCCTGCGATCGCCACACTGGAAATATCTTTAACCAGACCCTTCATTTAATCACTCCTCTAGTAACTGGGTAAGTTTATTATACTAAATAATAAATTATCTAAATAATACACCGAATCTTGCCTGTTTGTAAATAAGCATTTTTTGTTACTGATTAACTTTGTTGTGGATTCACAATAAACCAATAACAAGATAATGCAAGGAAATATCCAGTTCACAAGATAAGAAAAAATCAATTTAGTTATAGCAAACAAATCACTATCAATTAAGGATGTATTAATCATTACAAACCCTTAAACTTATAAAATCACCGCAAAGTGGTGCTTTTATAAGTTTAAGGGTTTGTAATGAGGTTATCCAGAAACAAGGCGTAGAAATTTTTTCTTGCCAACTTGCAAGACTTTACCAGCAAGCTCATCAGCATTAGCAAAGGTGCGATCGCTTAATTTTTCACCATCCAGCTTGACTGCACCATTTTTGATTTGACTTTGAGCTTCGCTGTTACTTTTGCAGAGTCCAGATGATTTAGCTAAATAATGCAATGGTGCAGGAAAATTAATCTCCGAGAGACTAAATTCAGGAATATCGCCGAGATCTTGAGTATTGCCAGCAATAACAATTTGTTCTGCGTCCTGTTGAGCTTGCAGGGCAATTTCGGGGCTGTAATATTGACTGACGATCGCTCTTGCTAGCTGTTTTTGCTTTTCGCGAGGATTTTCTGGCAAAGTGGCAAGATCAATATCAGTTAATAGCTCAAAATATTTTTCAACTAAACCATCAGGGACTTTTTCCAGTTTGGAATACATCGACAGTGGTTCGTCTGTCAGTCCCACATAGTTGCCGAGAGATTTGGACATTTTCTGCACACCATCTAAACCGACCAATAATGGCAATAACATCCCAAATTGTGCGGGTTTACCTTGGCGATGTTTGTCCTTTAATTGCAAATCTCGCCCAACCAGAATATTAAATTTTTGGTCAGTGCCGCCTAGCTCCACATCGGAGTCGATCGCTACGGAGTCATAGCCCTGTAATAAGGGATAGAGAAACTCATGCAAATAAATTGGATTCCCCTTTTCGTAGCGATCGCTAAAGCCTTCTTTGGCTAGCATCTGCCCCACGGTCATGCTGGCTTGTAAGGTGATAATTTGTTGCAGATCAAGTTGGTTTAGCCATTCACCATTGCGACGTAACTCAAAGCGATCGCTGGAGAAATCAAGAATTTTTTTTGCTTGCTCCAAATAAGTCTCAGCGTTGTAGGCAACTTCTTCGGCAGTGAGGCGCGGTCTTGCCTCAGATCGTCCAGTGGGATCACCAATTTGAGCAGTGAAATCACCAATGATTAATATGGCTTTATGCCCTGCATCTTGAAATTGGCGCAGTTTTCGTAAAGCAACCGTGTGACCAAGGTGCAGATCGGGACGAGTGGGATCAATGCCTAGCTTGATCCGAAGGGGGCGATCGCCCGTTTGGAGGCTCGTTTGGATGCGATCGCTTAAGTTCTCTGCTTCGTTATTAGGGAATATTTCGACAACACCGCGATCGAGCAGAGTAGAGAAATTTGAATGGGTTGAAATTTGAGGCATTTTAAAAAAGTTACTTAAAATTTTTGGGGATAACGCGAATAAATCAGCAATTCTAGATAATACAACAGCTCCTAGCTACTTATTTTTAAAGCCGCTATCTCAGTTAGGAATGAAAATTTATTAACTTGTGTAATTAAAACCTAAATTTGTTGGTGCGGGCTTCGCCCGCGCCAACAAATTTAGGTTTTAATTAATTTTCATTTGAATTGGACTTACACTTAATTCGAGCCAATTAGATCATTAACCTTGTTGACTAGATCCGATGTAGAGAAACCTTTAGTAAGATAATCGGTTGCGCCCAAACGACTTGTTTCCCTCGACCATTCTTCCGCCAGACGGGATGAAATTACGAGGATTGGCATCGTTAATCCTGCCTGACGACAGCGATCGATTAGAGTAAATCCATCCATACGCGGCATCTCAATGTCTGTAATCAGTAGGGCGGGTTGTTGATGTCGTTGTAGCCATTGCCATGCTTCCATACCATCTTCACAGGTAGTAATCTCATAGCCCTGTGGTGATAAACCGCTCTCAATTCTCCGCCGCATGAGCGCCGCATCATCAACGACAAGGATCTGCCGATCGCTAGATGAATCGAGAAAAGATGTATTTGATTGGGAACTGGTGACAATTGGTTCAAGTTGTTCAGTGAACAAGGCTTCAACGAAGGAAAGTGCATCAATGACGGGAATCATTTTGCCATCAGGCATTAAACTCATGCCGATTAAACCAATGGGCGCAATTAAAGGTGCGGGAATGGGATTAACTAACAAATCGCTCTGTCCAATTAACGTATCGGCAATTAACCAAACACAACGATTGGTCGGCAATGCTGATTCTGCTTTTCGTTCCAGTTGTTTAGTACGGATCGCGATCGCCGTTGGCAATAGAGACTTTGTTTCGACTTGTCCTTGCCAATATTGATATAGATTAATAGCAGGTACAGTTCCATTTTCTTCGCGAACTTCAATAGTGTAGTCATCGCGATCGGTTAGATTCCATAACAAACTCTCAACTAAGGAGGTTGTGGCAATCTCTGAAGTAGGAACCGCAAAAGTGCGATCGCCTGCTTGCAAGAGAAGACAGCGTACAAATAAATGTGGCACAGGAATTTGAATTGTAAAGGTTGTGCCTTTGCCAATTTGGGAAGCGAGACTGAGTTTGCCCTTCATAATCGCGACTTGGCTGGCGACCACATCCATTCCGACACCACGCCCAGAAATATCGCTTACGGCTTGGGTGGAAGTAAATCCTGATTGACATAATACGGTGAGTAAGCGATCAGACGTACTTGTATCGGTGATGGCTAATCCTTTGGATTTGGCGATTTGACTAATGCGATCGGGATCAATACCTTTGCCATCATCACGGACGCTGAGGTCAAACATACTACCGCGCCGTTTTAGGGCAAGCTCAATTTTCCCCTGTGGCGCTTTACCGACTTTTTCGCGATCGCTAGGATCTTCCAATCCATGATCGTAAGAGTTCCGTAATAAATGCAACAGCACAGGTTCTAGACTGCGAAGTGTCCCTGCATCAAGCTCTAGATGTTCGCCAATAATCGTAAATTGGACAGATTTACCCATTCTTGTCATCAAGTCTCGCAAAATCCCACGCGCTCTAAAAGCCAAAGTCTCAAAGGGAACTAGACGACTTTCTTCGATGGTTTGTTGGAGATTGCGTAAACTGCGATCAAGAACCTGAATGCTCTCAGCCGTGCGTCTTGCTGATTCCCCTGTTTCTGAACCTAGCTCAATCAAACGCAAACTAAGTTCTAGTAAACGGTTAATGGCAGTGTAACCTTGACGATAACGCTCGGTTTTTAGTCCATCCTGCTCTCCTGCTGCATCCAATAGGGCGTAATCATCTTGAACTTCCCGCAATTGGGTAATGTATTGAACACTGTTTTGGGCGAGGGAAACTAGGGGTAATAAATTTGCATAAACAGACTGATAGAAACCTTGAGTGGCGCGGGTTGCCATTAAAGTTTCGACGAGATATTGGGACGATCGCTCTAGGCGATCAAGAGGGACAGGGATTTGAATGTCGGCAGTAGGCGATAGAGTAGCGGGAGAATTCTTGGCAACTATTGGTAAAGACTCAACATTTGCCGATAGAAGAATTGGCTCCGCTTCAACCGCAAAAACGCCACCTTGACGAGCGCTATCTTTAAGGTTTTTTAGAAATGGCATCCATTCTTTTTGCCACAACTCACAGTCAAGGCGATCGCATAATTCGATTCCCTTAAGGATAAATTCTTGCCAAGCGGGAGCTAGATTAATTTCTGTGCCAATTTCCTGCAACTGGGCGATCGTTTGCTGCGCGATTTCACAGGCTTCGGGCGGCACTTCTCCCGTTGGCGGTAATTCTTCGATCGCCATTTCTAAATCAAGCGTCACCAAATCAAAACCCTGATCGGCAAATTCCTGCTGCACTTGGCGCATTTCATTCCATTCAGGCAAATACTCGCTCTGAATGCGATCGCGTAGTCCTTGAATATATTTAACGGCGGCTTCGGGATCACTCTTCTCTCCCATCTGCACACTACCGATTAGCAGTTCCCCTGCTTCAATCAGCGCTTTGGTTAGTTCACCATCGACTAGAGATGGCGCAGTTTCCAAATATCGCAGATCGGAAAGGACATCCTCTAAGATGCTTGAAACTTGGAGTACGGCTTGAAATCCAACCGTAACAGAGCCACCTTTAATCGTATGTACACAGCGATAAAGCTGTTGGATATCTTCTTTCCAATTAGGCGCGTTAAGTTGGTTGATTGTCTGCACATAGAGCTGCAAATATTTCTGTGTATCTAATCCAAATAGAATACGCAGTTCTTCTTGCAGTTGTAAATCATCAAATTCAGAATTTGCCATTATTTTACTATTTGCATACTCTCAAATTCAACTAAATCCAAATCCTGTTCATTGTCTGCTTGGAGATTAGCAGAAAGAACAGGTAGTCGGAAAAAGTTAACCCTTTCTAACAACTGACGCGCTAACGTTCCCATTTGACCCGACTGGTCGCGAGTGAATTGAGCTTGTGAAGCAGAACGCTCAGCGATCGCCTCAATGTCTTGGATCGAAGCTAAGCTAAGTTTTACGGTTTCGGCGATCGAGCGAGAAGACTCAGTTACCGATGCGCCGATTTCAGCTAACTCTTCGGTCACAGTCGAGATATTCGTAAACGATTGCTCAGAGCTGTCAACGCTACTCGTAAAGTCCGACACAAGACTATTTACATCGCGAACATCTTGATCGATACCTGATACGACCACATCCACAAATCCTGTGCGTTGTTGCAAGACTAACAGCCCCTGATTGGTTTGGGTTGCCAAGTTATTTACCTGTGCGGCGATCGCTTCAAACTCACGCGCAACGGTCGAAAATTGTTCGGGATCGCGTTGTTCTAACGCTCTGGTGGCAACCATTGAAGCGTTAGTTGCCAAAACCTGTGTTAATGATGCTAGACGTTTTTGATCCAGTACAAATTGTTTGGCAAGATCTACGAATTCACCCAGATTTCTAATTCTTTGTACCATCTGCACAGTCGCCGCTTGCAGTGATTCAATCGAAGCGGTCAAGTAAATAATCTGCTCTTCCCCCTGTCGCACAGCCGATCGCACCCGTTGTACGGCGATGTTCGCGGCGATCGCCTGTTGTGCTGCTTCTTGCGCCAGTTGGTTGACATCCTCAATGCCCAAACGCGCTTGAACCACCAATTCTTCCTGTTGTGCAGCATTCTGAGATACCGCGATCGCCAATTGTTCAAGGCGATCGGTTCGCAAAGTTACCTGTTGGGCAGTCCGCAAAACTGCCGCCAAAACTTCAGCTAACTGCTCTGACAATCGATTTAAAGTATCCGCAATTAGCCCTGTTGCATGGGGGCTAACCTCCGCTCTTGCGGTGAGGTCGCCCATCTCAAGCTCAGAAACCACATCTAATAAATGCGAAATTTCTTCTTGGAAAATATTGTTTTGGACTTCGGCTTCCATCTGAGTTGATGACTGATCTTGCTTATTTTGAGCAAGACTAGCAGTCATCAGATTAAAAACATCTGCTAACTTACCAATTTCATCCATTGCCCCAGTATTAGCTTTTACGTCAAAGTTACCTACCGCATATTGTCTGGCAATCTCTTCCAGCCCCTTAATTCTTTTACTAAGAGTGCTACCAACCACCAATCCAAACACCGAGCTAATCACAACTAAAATAAACCCTAGACCAAACACAAACAATATCGCGTTAGATAACTGTTGTTGCGCCTCTTGATTGACAATCGGCGCAAGGCTAGCATTTAAATATAAAGAGGCGATCACAAAACCTAATAGCGACAAAAAGCTAGTCAGCCCGATCGCCAACAAGATTTTGGTGCTAATTGATAAATCATTGATCCAATTACTTTGATTTGAGGCTTGTCTGGATATTGGGGCAGCAGCAACGGCAGCCTTCCTCTTTTTATTTGCATTAAACTTTTTGCGTGAAAGGGGAGGTTTATTTGCCATATCTCTCTGTATTTAATCAAAATTTAATCAAAATTCAATCAAGTTAAGGATGTCATAGACAGAAAAATTTAATATCCTGCGAGTCTAGTAACGACTGTAACTCCGCCACTAACAACATACATCTTCTCGATACAACTCGTGAGTATGCTTAACAACATAAGTACAAATTATTTGGCAAATTATTTGGCAAGTTATTTGAGTATTGCTATTTATTCGGCTCATCGAGATCAAAGTTACCCGACAGAAAATCCTCAATCTCATCACGAGCGGTTTTAACTTTTGCCTCTGGCGCTTTCGCCAAAGAACCTAAAGAATTGACGGGAGCATTTAACGTAGAAAAATCGGATTTCGATTCATTTTTCTCTTCATCTTGCTTGTTGCTTAAGCCTTTAACTGAGTCCTGTTTGACTAACTTTTTCTTGTCTGAATCTTCAAAATTATCGCTCTCACTTTCTTCGGATTCAGTCTTAACAGGATCAGGAAGCCAACTAAAATCCATAGGAATTTCTGGCAAATCCATCGATAAATCAACTTCGTCAGATTCATCCATCAAACTGTTTAGCAAATCATCAGTAAAACCATAGCTAGAATCGGAGGGCATATCTGAAACGAGTTCAGCGATCGCTGAGAAATCATCTTCACTAGCGGTTTCTTCATCGACAATTCCTGCAAGCCAATCGTCTGATAAATCCATAGAAAAATCAGGTGCATTTTCTATGGATTCTGGCTCCATTTGGGAATCGTTTTGTAAATCGTTCATAGCGGGCGTGAGGTCAGAAAGCCCAATATCCGAAGGTGGAGTATCAATATTGGAATCAATATTAAAATCAATATTAGAATCATCAATATTAAAGGTAGTAGTCTCGAAAGCGTCCTCAAAGGAGTTTGTGGGCAGATCTAAATCTGTACCAGAATCATCTAAAGAATAATTTTCTAAAGAATAATCATCTAAATCACTTGCGAGTGAGTCAAAAATTGCCGAATCGTCATCAGCGAATTCTTTAGGTGTTTCGAGATTTGGGGAATCTTCTAAGTCGTTTGGTGCTACGCCAAAAATAGCTGAATCTTCATAATCAAGATTTTCATCTTGGTCAATGCCACTGGATTCCCATATTTTACTAAAGTCATCTGGTTCAGCGTCAAGTGTGATATCAGGTGCGATCGCTTCAGTGAATCCATCAGTAGTGAATCCATCAGTATTGAGAATACTATCATCAGTAGCGATCACAGAGGTTTCTGAAAATACATCGGGTTGATTGAATCCTTCGTCATCACCTAATAGGCTATCAAATGGATCAAAAGAAACTTCTTCGATTGATTGTTGAAAAGCATCAAATTCATCTGAATCTTCATCGACTCCATCTAACAAGTTGAGACTGAATTCTGGCTCCATAAAAGTTTCGATTTCGGTTTCAGTTTTAGTTAAAGGCTCTGACGTATTTGATATGTCAGGCAAATAAAGCGCAGAATCACCCATCTCTGGTAAATCAGACAAACCAACAGACGAATTTACGTCATTAGCAAATTCTGGAGACTCATCTGATACTAATTCATTGGAATCAGCGATCGCTACAAAATCTGGTAATTCAAAATCTAACACTTCTGTCTCAGGTGTATCTAACTCACTATCAGACAGATCGATGCTTGGGGTTAGCTCGACATTTAGATCAATATCTGAATGTTGAGCTAAATCCGCGTTAAGATCACTATTCAGATCGTCATTCAAATCATCGTTGATAGTTGCAGACTGCCATGAAAATTCATCGCCATATTCGTCTGAAGATTCGTCTTCATCAAAGTTGACATCATCAAACATTGAGGGAAAAGAAGTGGCAACTGGGGAAATTTCATCACCATAGATCTGATCAAGCGGATTTAGTAAAGGATCGGCGATCGCGCCAATTTCCTCGACTACTTCTTCATTAAATCCTTGAGTGCTATTTGTAAAGTCTGCATCAAAGTCTCTACCAAAGAAACCATCAGATTCATCCGAAGCAGCCGAGATATTTGAAAGATCTTCTTCTAGATCAAAAGAAAATGTTTCCGATGAATCAACGGGAAGATCCAGTAGCTCTGATACGCCCAATTCTGATGTATCTAATATTGAAGTTTTCGAGAATGATTCAGGGGATAATTGTTCATCGCCTATCTCAATATCAGTGTCAAAAGACATAGATGGATTAGCAAATTCGTCACCAAATTCATCACTAATTTCATCAACATTCTGGCTCAAATCAAAACCATCAACAAAGTTATCAGAGATATCCAAGTTAGGAGCGCTATCACCAAATCCCGATAACCCTGTGGCGTATGCGGTTTGACTTAAATCCAAATTTTCAAATGGATCATCAAACTGGACATCTGCTTGCACGATTTCAGCAAAAGCAGAATCGTTATCATAATTGTTGATAACAGGTTGCTCATCGGTATATACACCAGTGTAATCATCGATATATTCTCCATATTCGGTTGAGCCAAGTTCTGGCTGCTCTGGATTAAACACATCAAATCCCAGATCAGGCTCTCCAACTTGCTGATCAAGATCAGCATTCGCATCAAAAAATGAATTTATCTCATCCAACGGTGATTCTAATGTTGTGTCAGGGATCTCGAATGCATCATCGTTGTAATCGAGATCAGGAACACTGAAATCAAAAGATGTTGGCAGATTAGACAAGACTTCTTCAGGCAGTAAAGATGGATTACCCAAGGTCGTATCTTCTAAAAACAAAGAAGTAGCAGATGCGACGACTGGATCACTTGAGGCTTCCTTAACGGCTGATTCGTCAACTCCATCCATGTGATTTCTTAGGATTGTTTCACTACTCTCACTTAGGGGTTGTTCCGCATCTTCAATATAATCTGCATAATCAACACGATTCTCATCAAATGCATCTTCTGCGTATGTCTCATGCTTGAGATCGGCAAAAAGCGATTCTTCAATTGCGGATATATCGGTTAGGGATGAATAAGTAGATTGAACAGGTTCGTCATGATTAGTATCTAAGAAAATGCTCGTAGATTCATCTTCAGAAATTAGACTATCTGGAACTAAATTATCTGGAACAAAATCATCCGAGACAAAATTATCTGGAATTAGATTATCTGCGACAAAATTATCTGGAACTAGATTATCTGCGATAAAGTCATCTGAGGCGAAATCATCTGGAACTAGATTATTTGAGACTAAATCATCTGAGGCAAGGATAAAGTCTTGATCTTGTACAGCAACTAAATCTAAATCTGGATTTGTAAATTCAGTTGAATTGCTTTGTCCAGATTGCGAAACAGCAAATGTCGCTGCGGCTAAACCGATGGCAGGCACAACTAAACCTAATCCACTAGTTCCCCTATCTTCACTTGATTCCAGATTTGAATCTAAATCATTATCTAAATTAGTTTCTGGAGATGAATAGTCAGCAAAACTGTTAATCGAAGAGGCTGATTCGGTGTAACTCGGTTCAGTGTAAGCAGGTGGGGTATAAACTGGGGCAGAAGTTTCTGGCAATCGGAAGAATTGGATTCCCTGCAATAACTGCTGCGCTTGATATCCCATTGCTTCAGCCTGTTGACGTGCCGAGCGGGTTAGGTTTGCAGTGCGATCGGCTAACTGAGCGATTTCACTAATGTAACTAGCCGTAGAACCAGCCGCATCGGCAATTTCGGTACTAGATTTGGTAATTGTGAGTCCAATTTGGACAACTTCTGCGGTGGCGATTTGAATGCTGTTAAAGGCTGACTGGGAATCTTCTACCCCAGTAGTAAAACCTGCAACTAGTCCGCTTAAATTCTGAACTTCCACATCGATCGCCGTTACTACGGTTTGGATTTGGGAAGTGCGTTGTTGTAGAGTCGTCAAACCATCGTTTGTCTGTGTCGCCAGATCGTTGACTTGACCCGCGATCGCTTCAAATTCACGCGCTACACCTGCAAATTGCTTCGGATCTTTTTGTTCGGCGGCGCGGGCGGCAACAAGGGTTGCGTTTAGAGCAAGAACCTGCGTGAGTGACGCAATTTGCCCTTGATCTTGTACAAATTGTTCGGCTAGTCCCACAAATTCGCCCAAAGTCTTCATTCTTTGGACGATTTGGGCTGAACCTGTCTGCAACACCACAATACTATCGGTCAAGGTGTTAATCGCCGTCTGCCCCGAAGCCACGGTGTCGCGGACTTCTTTCAGAGATTGATTGGCGACATTGACTTGATCAGCCGATCGCGTAGCGATCGCCGCCACTTGCTCGGTCAGGGCTTGTCCTTGGGCAACAGACTCAGCTTGTTCGGCAGTGTTTAACACCACAGTTCGCGCTAGTTCTTCCAGATCCGATGCACCTTGCACCACCTGTTGCGCCGTACCCAACACACTGGAAATAATTTCGATCAACTTTTCTCTGAGGCGGTTGAGGGTATCAGCCACTAGTCCCGTAGCGCGATCATTTACTTGCGCTTCGATGGTGAGATCGCCCTCTTCCATGTACGACACCACATCGAGCAAGTCACCTACTTCCGCCTCCATCATCTCTGTTTCTGCAAAACTTTGCTGCACTTGAGCCGCGACTTCGGAATCCTCTGGATTTTGAGCTAATTCATTACGCAATCGAAATTCGTTGGTTTTGACCTTTTGAAAAGTATTTTTTAGAGAAATACTAAGATGCTCAATTTCATCTTTGCCACCAATTTTTGCAGTTTCAGTCCCTTGTTCTGTTAGGAAACGATCGCATTCTTCGGTTAGTGGCTGAAGTCGTTTTTTTAAAGAATTAACAAAACCTAAAATCGCGATCGCTAAAATTGCGCTAATTCCCAGAGCCGCACCGCCGACTAAGACTATTAACTTATTCGTGATCTCAGCTTCGGGTAAGTAGGTAGCGACCAGTAACTCGCTACCTTCGATTTTGCGATAAGCCCAAAGGTTGCCCCCCGATTGGGTAATTCCTGTGGGTTTTGCCTTAGATTGCTGCGCGAGAGTATTTAAAGATTCAGTAATCGCGGGGTTCTGAGCCTGTGCTGAGGCAAATGTATCGGAAGCGGTGATCACTTTGCCGCTAGAGCTAACCACCACAAATCCAATTTTACTTTCCGCATTGCTGCCAGCGTTGGTTGTTGCGGCGATCGCCAAAATGTTATTAGCGATCGCATCAGCCTGCACCACTCCCATCGGTTTTGCGGGATCACCAATTGGGGCAAAGTAACTGATTACAGATTTACCAGAGGCATTGTAAGGCTCTGACCAAGAAGCTTTACCCTTAGCGATCGCCGCTTTGTATATAGCATTAGTAGAAGGATTAGCAGAAATATCAGGACGACTTGCCGCCAAGAGCTTATCGTTGGGCGCACCAAGTTTCTGTCCCGCGACTTCGGGCTTCAGCCCAGATTGTTCTTTCCAAACATAAGGTACAACTGGCTTCGGCGACAAAAACAAAAGATTTTCATTTTGGGCGATCCCCATCCCCGCGATCGCGTCTGAGTTTTGTAATGCTTCTAATGCCAACCTTTGATAAGGTTCAGCCGTCTTAGGCTTGGGCGTTTGTAGCGCTAAAGATTTGGCAGTGTTTGCCACAGACTCGGCTGATTGGCGCACATTTGCGAGTTGACTTTCAATCTGACGAGTTTGCGACTCACTGGCCCGATCAATCTCTCGCTGAGAGCTACCCAACAATTCTTGGTAAAACAAATATCCCAAGCCACCTAAACCAACCAAGGAAGTGCCGATCGCAATCATCAGCAAACCCAGCCCCATAGGGCTTTGAGACTTTTTCTGGTCTAGAGCTTTTGATTCTGGCTCCCGCAAAGGCTTCGGTGACTTATTGCTTTTGCCTACAGAAGTTACTGATGTTTTGTTAGGTGTGCTTGCCATACGCATTCGCTATAAGTAAACAATTCGGATATTTTTTTGAGAATCATCTTACACTATCCTTCCCAAAATCATTAAGATTTGCACCTTTTGATGATGATAGCTAGCTAAGTTAATTGCCAACGTTGCGGCTGCCAAGTATTAGTGGAAATACTCGATAGGATAATTTCAATGGGAGTATACTCGGTCTCTCCCGTATTTGCTACTGTTTGATTAATTTTTTTTGCGCTAACTTCTGTTTCAGAGGATGAATGAAAATTACCTGTTTGATACTCATCCGTAGTAAGACTGCCAATCACCCGATCTACAATGATGCCGACCCCGCTAAGAGGTTGATCGGTTAAACTATCGGCAAGCTTACTTAACCTCACAACGCTTAGAGACTCTTTAATCAAGGCGCTACGCTCTTCCAGCAATAACTGTAATAAAAGTAGGGGCATGACCTGAGCTTGATGATGGATTACCCCGACGATCGCTGTCGTATAAAATGGCAAAGCCAAAATCGCATTGCGGTCGATAATGAGAATTTCTGATATCAAACCATCAGGAAAAGTAACCGTGCGATCGCCAACCTTAGCCAGAATATATCGGTTACTAGGAGCTATGAGCCGATCAAGCCGATTAACTTTGGGTGATCCATTGGCTAAGGTAATCTCAGGAGCCATCATTTTACTTTTTGGGGTAATTTACCTAAAACATCGGATAATGACTCGCGGCTGACAGGCTTGGACAAATAATCATTTGCCTTAGCGCGTTTAATGCCATAGTCAATTTCCAACTTGGTAGATTTTGTGGAGCAGAAAATCACATACTGATCGCCGACTTGCGGGTGCGATCGCAATTCACGCAAAAATTTATATCCGTCCTGCTCTGGCAAAACAATATCCAAAAAAACGGCGGTATAACTATTAGTTACAATCTTGTCTAAAGCCCCTACGGTTGACTCGCAAATATCGACTGTATGCCCCAAATCCTTCAAGAAAGTGTTTAGCAAATGTCTCTGGGTTGCGGAATCATCAATTATCAAAAAATGCTCGCTCATGATTACTGACTTAAAATCCTATGTGATTATTTAACGCGTTTTAATGTGTTCAATTTATTAAGTACCTTGGCTTAATAAAACCAAGAACCCGAATAAGCTGGTTCGCCCGCTTCGCGG
>JANMFC010000066.1:0-8704 GCA_031377675.1 Pseudanabaena sp. OTE_70b_metabat_355
GGCGGCGCACCGCGCCGCCTCTCTCTCTTGGGTTTTATGACCAGACTTGGCTGGCTACAGCAAAATCATTTCGTTAGGAATCGATACCCAAACATTAAAGTAATTTGCTTCAGGCGCGATTAATATCGCCATGCCCAAATCTAAATCTCTCCTACACCCTGCGATCGCTTCCTTGAGAGAGTTATAGGCTTTATCGACTACAAAAGTTTTCCCTAAAAACACAATCGCTTTTTCACGACCAACCACAGTGTTGATTACAGTTGAGCGAACTTGGTTTAATGAATCGAGGATCATGGCTTCGGTTTGTTGAAAGAATTTCTTTATGCATTTAGTATCTCTTTGGGCGGAGATTGAGGATGCGATCGCAAATCTACGTTCCCGTGATTGTGCGTGTAAGTAAATGCGATCGAGATCACAGGCGATCGCTGTAACTAGACGCAACCCAGAAAGCTGTAGTTTTCTCTGGGTTTTAATTACGCTCAGCTACTTAGGATCGCTGTTAAGATAAAAATAGCCGTTACAGTATTAATCGACGCAAGCGTCATGACATTAACCTACGAAAAGACTTTGGCAGATCGAGTCAGAGCAGATTTTGAGATATTAAATCAAGAGGTCAATGGTAAACCTCTCATTTATTTTGACAATGCCGCTACTTCGCAGAAACCTAAGCAGGTGATTAATGCTTGGAAATATTATTACGAGCATGATAATGCCAACGTCCATCGCGGCGCTCATACACTCAGTGCGAGAGCGACTGATGCATATGAGGGCGCAAGGGATAAGATTGCTAAGTTTGTCAATGCCAAGTCATCGCAGGAAATTATTTACACTCGCAATGCTAGCGAGGCGATTAATTTAGTTGCCTACACTTGGGGTTGGGCAAATTTGAAGGAAGGCGATGAAGTGATTCTCTCGGTAATGGAGCATCACAGCAATATTGTGCCTTGGCAATTAATCGCTCAGCGCACAGGTGCAGTGTTGAAGTTTCTAGAACCAACTCTGCTAGGTGAATTGAGCCTAGAGCAGTTCAAATCTCTACTCAATCCCAAAACCAAATTGGTATCCATTGTCCATGTTTCCAATACCCTTGGTTGCGTGAATCCTGTAGAAGAGATGATTCCATTAGCTCATGCGATGGGAGCGAAGGTGTTATTGGATGCTTGCCAGAGCGTACCACATATGCCAATTGATGTGCAGGCTTTAGATTGTGACTGGCTGGTAGCTTCGGGACATAAAATGTGTGCGCCAACGGGAATTGGCTTTCTCTATGGTAAGCGCGAGATCTTATTAGAAATGCCTCCATTTATGGGTGGTGGTGAAATGATTGCCGATGTGTTTCTCGATCGCTCTACCTATGCAGATCTACCCCATAAGTTTGAAGCGGGAACTCCTGCCATCGGTGAAGCGATCGCCCTTGGTGCGGCCGTGGATTATTTGAGCGCGATCGGTATGGATAAAATCCACGACTACGAGCAGGAATTAATTAACTACTTGATGGATTATCTCGATGAGATCCCTGATATTAAGGTCTATGGTCCGCGCCATCATCGCGCTGGTTTAGCCGCCTTCACGATCGCCCACGGGATTCATGCTAATGACTTATCGGCAATGCTCGATCAAGATGGGATCGCCATCCGTTCGGGACATCACTGTACACAACCATTACATCGTTTTTTAGGAATTAGCGGAACGGCGCGGGCGAGCGTTTATTTCTACAATACTAAATCAGAAATAGATACATTTGTCGCTTCCCTTAAGGATGCGATCGCCTTTTTCAAAAGCGTAATCTAACTTACCTTACACAGACACAAAAACCGCCTCTTGCTCTCGTTCTTCCGTTCTGGGAGAACGGAAGAACGAGAGCAAGAGGATCAAATTTTATTAGCAAATCAAGGAGATAATCAGCGATGATTCGGAATATCAATTTGCCAGATTCATTAAGCTTTTCTGATTATTTCAAGCTAAACTTTTATCCCGAAGAAATTCTTAACTATTTTGGTTATGCCTTTGAGATGAAGTTATTAGATTTCACCAAAAGTGTTTGCGATCTAGTAGAACTTGAGATGCTAGAAAAAAGACTAGCTAAGAGTTTGCCTTATATTACTTTTGACAATGAAACAGCAAGACGGGAGTTTCTAATTGCGCCTGTGTTAATGGATTTAATTGATTATACAAAATCTAATTTGAAGGTTTCTTATGCTTTGAACGTGAATAATCAACTTAGAGGAGAACTAGACTATTTTATCGAGTCTAATATCAAGGCTAATGGCGAGGTAAATCATCAATTTTTGGTGATTGAGGCAAAGGACGAAAATTTAGAGCGTGGTTTTAAGCAATTGGCGGTAGAGATGGTGGCGATCGCTCATGTTCTTGAATCTGGTCAAAGATATATTCACGGAGCCGTGTCGATTGGTAAAGTTTGGCAGTTTGGACGCTTGGATCGACAGGATAAAATAGTGGTGCAGGATTTGCATTTATACCGCGTGCCAGAGGATCTCAAGGATTTGATGGCAATTTTGGTCGGTATTTTACAGGGGATTTAAAGAAGGCTCTATAGGTGTTTCGGGGAGGCAGTTTAACTTAAGTGGCTGAAATGGTTGATGCACAATGGTTTTAACGTCGGAGATATTCGATATCTGAAACACCCGTCATGAAAAGCATTGAGCCACTTATGATGTTTGACCTCCCCGAAACACCTATAGAGCCAATCAGAAATAGATACATTTGTCGCTTCCCTTAAAGATGCGATCGCCTTTTTCAAAAGCGTAATATAACGTTATGAACTGATGTTATGTGAAATTTTGTAAAGCTCTCACCCCTAGCCACTCTCCCGCAGGAGCGGGGAACAAGAAAACAAGAGTTTTTTGCGCTCCTTCTCCCACAGGAGAAGGGGTGGGGATGTTCCCAAAAGATGGATGCATAAGCAGAAGAAACAACCAAAATGCGTTTTTCCTTATCCCCTACAAATTTTTTCCTTTTTACTTTTACCTTTTTACTTGACAAGCCTGTCTCTCTTCATCAGTCGCATTGGGGTTATTAACGAGATAGTCGTGGAGCCACGCGCAACCCTTTGCCATCAGGTCATCAAGATTTAGGTTCCATAATTTGACGGTTGTGTCTTCACTAGCGGAAGCGATCATTTTGCCATCTGGACTAAAAGCAACGCTATAGACAATACTATTTCTATGCCCTTTGAACGTATGAATTACATTACCATCAAGGTTCCATAATTTAATAGTTGAATCCTGACTGCTAGAGACGAGAGTATTACCATCGGGGCTAAAAGCAACACTATAGACGATAGCACCATGTCCCTTGAAGGTTTGTAATTCCTTACCATTTCCATCAAGGCTCCATAATTTAATGGTTGCATCCTGACTGCTAGAAGCTAGAGTATTGCCATCGGGGCTAAAGGCGACACTATAAACAGTATCGCTATGACCTTTGAAAGTTTTAATTACCGTACCATCAAGGCTCCACAATTTGACCGTGTTGTCAGCACTGCCAGAAGCGAGCATTTTGCCATCGGGGCTAAAAGCGACATTGATGACACGACCATCATGCCCTTCAAAGGTTCGGAGTTCCTTACCATCTCCATCTATCTTCCATAATTTAACAGTTCTGTCCCAACTGCCAGAAGCAATGAACTTACCATCAGGACTAAAGGCAACACTCCTGACAATATTGCTATGACCTCCAAAGGACTTGATTTCTTTGCCTTCGAGATTCCACAATTTGACGGTCTTATCAACACTGCCAGAAGCAATGGACTTACCATCAGGACTAAAGGCGACAGCCCTGACAATATCGCTATGACCTTCAAAGGATTTGATTTCTTTACCTTCAAGATTCCACAATTTGACGGTCTTATCAACACTGCCAGAAGCGATCATTTTGCCATCGGGATTAAAGGCGACACTGTATACGTCTTTTGTATGTCCCCTGAATGGTTTAATTTGCCTATCATCATCCAGTATCCATAATCTGACAGTATTATCATTGCTGCCAGATGTAAGCATCTTGCCATTGGGACTAAAGACGACACTGTATACACGGTTGGTATGTCCCTTGAAAGTTTTAATTGGTGATACGCCGCCTTCTAAGCTCCACAACTTGATGGTGTTGTCACCACTGCCAGAAGCGATCGTCTTTCCATCGGGACTAAAGCTGACATAATATATAACGTCAGAATGACCTTTGAAAGTCTTGAGTTCCTTAGTATCATCTTTTACATTCCACAACTTGACTGTACTGTCCAAACTGCCAGAAGCGATAGTCTTGCCATCAGGACTAAAGACAACACTCTGCACCGTATCGTTATGACCTTTAAAGGTTTTAATTGGCGTTATGCCCCCATCTATGCTCCATAATTTGACGGTATTATCAGAACTGCCAGAAACGATGGTCTTGCCATCAGGACTAAAGGCGATATCATAGACTTTAGAGTCCACTTTGAAGGTTTTGAGTTCCTTACCATCTATGCTCCATAATTTGACGGTATTATCAGAACTGCCAGAAGCGATAGTCTGGCCATCGGGACTAAAGGCGACACGGAAAACAGAGGCAGTATGACCCTTGAAGGTATGAAGTTCTTTACCATCTATGCTCCATAACTTGACGGTCTTATCAGAACTGCCAGAAGCAATAGTCTTGCCATCAGGACTAAAGGCGACGCTCTGGACAAAAGAGCTATGAGAAAAGCGATTTTTTTCTAAAGTTCCTCCATAAACAATTTCCAATAAATTTGCCGTCATCAGTATTTTCGTATTTACTTTATCCCGTTTCCAAATCGATGGATCTGAATTTTTGAATTTCTGACCAGCACTGACTGCCTTCAACAAAGCATTAAATACACGATCTCCCTTAAAATCGTCATTAGATTCGAGACTTTTTAATCTTACATCGGCGATTTCTAAATCATCTTTTGCAATCTTCACATCCCGATCTGCTTTTGCCTGTGCCGCTATTGCTACCTTTACTTTTCCTTCTGCTTCCGTAATATTCGCCTGAGCCACGTCAAGCTTTTCCGCCGACTCTTGCGACACCTTCTCCGCTTCAGTCTTTGCCAATTCTAGATTCTTTTGCGCCGACTCAACCTTCAAATCAGCTTCCTTTTTCTTCTCATTTGCATCTCTTACCTTTTGTGCGGCATCTCTAGCATCTTTATCAGCAATTTTCTGAATATCAGCAGCCTTTTTCTGTGCGGTTTCCACCGCCAAATCTGCATTTTTTAACTTGTCCTTTGCATCCTTCTCTGTTTTATCAACCCGAACATTTGCCTCATTCACAAACTTAGTCGCCGACACACCCGCAGCCACAGCTAATAGAATTGTTCCTACTAAAATAGACGAGCCAATCTTCGCTCGTCTATTTCCCCTTGCTAATGCATTTTGAAGGAATTCAATTTTCGCGCGATCGCTTGCATCCTGCACATCACGACTATTTTTGATATAAGTCTCCTGAAGTTCCGTTGGCTGCGGATTTTTACCCACGCTTGCCACTAACCACTGTTCTGCATTCGCCAAATCATCTCCCCGCAACAAAAGACTATCCGATCGCCCCTTATTACCCCAATCAATGGCTCTCACCAACAACCGCGTATGACTATGCAAATGCTCCAAATCCAGCGAAATCGTCTCCGTTAATGTCTTAAATGATTTTTCAAAATCATCCTGCTCCCGAAACATCAACCAATTATGCTGCTGAATCTTCTTATGGGCATTATTCCCCACCTGAAAATTAGTCGCATCGCGCCGCACAATCGGAAACAACCGCTTATTATGCAGTACCGCATGATCGATTTCCTTCGTACATACCTCAGAGGCAATGGAATCAGGACTGATCACAAACACAAAAGTATCAGCCGACTCAATCCCTTTCTCAATCTCCGCCCACCAATCAGACGTAAGCGGAATATTATTCCAATCTACCCAAATATTTTTTTGGCTACGCTCAAAAGCTGCATATAGAGTACTGACAAAATCCTTATCTTTACGCGAGTACGAAATGAATACGTCAGCCATAAAATATCTCTATACGCTGCCTAACTTGACTGAAATTTAAATTAGCATAGTTTGCCAAAAAAATCATGTTTTTTATGCCCAAATGAGTAAAGCAACACTTTGTGAAACTTTTACTAACTTCTATGGTTTTTAAGATAATATTTGCCGAAGATTTAGCCTAATCGCTTCGCGATATTCATCAATAAAATTTTGCCAACCAATTACTATCAGTTGGTTGTGAGTTAAATTCTCTGGATTAATATCGTCATAACCAAAACCAATTTCGCGCCCTTGGAGATCGCAGCAAACTAAACCTGCGGCTCTAGCGATCGCCAAAGGACCAACAGTATCCCAAAGTTTGACGCGACGATTGAGATAGATATAGGCACTGGCGCGACCTTCGACAACTTCCATTACCTTTAAGCCAAAACTGCCGAGGCTATAAAATTCCACATTGGGAACGGCGGCGCGAATTGCCTCACCATAGGCAAGATCATCTTTTTTACTCACGATGATGCGATCGCGATTTTTGCCCAGAGGCTGATGGGGATAGAGAACTTCAGGAACATTGCCATTAGTGACCGTATACAAGCCATTAATCGCACTGCCTCCAAAGTAGAGGCGATCGCTTTTGGGAGCATAGACCCAACCTAACACGGGCTGAAATGCTTCTAAAACACCAACCATGACCGAATAGAATTCCCGATCATGGATAAAATCGTCAGTGCCATCAATGGGATCGATGAACCAGAATTTTTTATTATTATGTTTATTGCTTTGATCTTGCTCTCTCCAGATTTCCTGCGATCGCGAATTCTCTTCACTAATCACAATGTCATCGGGAAACCAAACTTGAAATTGGTCACTCAACAACCGATCCAGAGCGCGATCAACATCAGTGACATAATCATCAAAGCCTTTTTCGTCAACTTGAAAACCTGACGCTCTTAGAGCGATCGCTTTCTGTCCTGCCTCACGAATAAACTGATAAATTTTGGTTTGGGTTTCTGGATTCATGATGACTTGCGAGAAAATATCCGAAAGTAGAGCGATCGCCAAAATTCTTTAAATGGATAGGCGATAAAGGTAATCGGATTGACAGTGACGATGATATCTCGAAAATCCCGTTGGGCTAAAGCAGCGATCGCCCAAGCAACAAAGCTGGCTGACATCACACCATAGGGATTAAGAGTACTTTTGAAAGGTCCCAAAATCAATTTGCGAATAGTGCAAGGTGCATCCAGACGGCGCAAAGTCACCAAATCACCGATGGCTCGTTTGGAGAGTTCATAGAGAGGGCTGAGGGCTGGATTTACTTCTGCTTCCGATGTATTTACCCAAATTTCTTTAGTAGCAATGTGTTTTGATTCGGTTACAGTTTCCAAGAACAAATCCATCCATCGAAAAACTGAAAATGTATTCACTTCATAGGATTTATAAATCGATTCCGAATCCCTTGCGCCCATCACATTTACGCCATGATTGAGAATGAGAATATCTATTTTTTGGAGGCGATCGCGCAATGCTGACTCGTTCCCTAATTGCCAAGTCAATACTTCCACTTTATTCTTATTGTCCTGAGCAATCTCAAAATCACCAGCATTAGGAGAAGTGGTGAGGGCGACTACCTTTGCGCCGCGCTTAGCAAGTTCCGTCACCAATGCTCGCCCCAATGTACCTGAAGCCCCCGTAACCGCAATAGTTTTACCCTTAAGTGCCAAAGCTGTACCCAAAAATCTATCGACAAATGTAAACGTACTACAAAAATAAGCCTCGCCGCGATCAAAATGATGTCGCCAATGGTAAGTACGATTTACGGTCCATTGTGAGGGCAACTGCACCAAATCCCCTGGCTCATGGGTGAGATCGGTTTTTAATAGTAAGCCTTGCGATCGCGCAAAAGCCGTAGTTAGGAAAGCAAAGGAATAGATCGAACCTAGCACCATCGCCCAGCCATAACCATAAAGATGAGCAAGCCATGCGATCGCCCCTGTGGCTAAGACCATAAATGTCGCTTCTGGCACATCGTTAAATAGTTCCGACTGACGATAGATGTCCATGCTGACTTTACTGAGATCAGCCCGAAAAGCTTTGTGATGGAGATTATGCCAAGGCATCAGTGGTCGCCAATGATGACCTGCGATGTGATAGCAGTCACGCAACATTTCCGCAATAAGTACAGAGCCAAGGGCAAATAAAATTTGCCCTTGATTATCAATTACCAATGCTAATAACTTAGAGACAATAGCTGAAAAATCTGTGAACATAGAGTGATTGATGGCGATCGCCTCTGTAATATAGCAGTTTTTCGTTGATCGCGTCCTTTAGCAAATAGGAGACCAGCAATTCCAAATTCAAAACAGTAGCAAATAATACATAATACTGGCAATGAGATTAACACGAATCGGCAAACACGGGAGTATCACTAAGCATAAAATCCATTAAATGTTCCCAACTCTTAAAGAGAAAGTACTTCGTAAGAGAGAGAATATCTTGAAAGAACCCTCTACGAGTAACACGCTTACGACGAATCTCTTGATAACTGGAATCTATCAAACGTAAAACCGTGTGAAATAGAAAAGCTAGCAAATTAAGAGATAGAAGTGTCGATGATAAATGCTTTTCCCCATGCCCAAAGTTGTGTTCCAAAAAATAAAATACCAATCCAGATTTTCCAGAATCGGTGGGGCGGCGAAGCCGCC
>JANMFC010000078.1:0-4797 GCA_031377675.1 Pseudanabaena sp. OTE_70b_metabat_355
ACTAGCTTTAGGTGGAGCGCTTGCCTCAACCGCAATTCTTGGTAATTTACTTTGGGCTTTTGCAATTATTGGCGCAATCTTTATCTGGGAATCTATTTCTGTGATTGCACAGGTCAGCTATTACAAAGCAACTAAAGACGAAACTGGTATGGGTAAACGTCTATTCAGAATGGCTCCTTTTCACCATCATTTAGAGTTAAGCGGCTGGCATGAGTTGCATGTGGTCAGAGCTTTTTATCTAACTGGTGGTTTCTTAGTAGGGCTGGCTATTTTGATTAGCAAACTCTAGATTTTTAGTCAAATTGTTATAAGCTAAGAAGCTGCACACCAGTAGCCCCGTCATGCGTAGTAGTAGACCCCGATATTCCCCCTCTTGGCATTCCAAACGCAAATCATCCTCTTGGTTGCGAAATACTTTACTTTTAATTTTGGTTGGCTTGCCATTGCTATTTATCTTGGCTGAACTGATTGCACGCGGAGCAGTTTTGGCTACAGGCAGTACAAATCAACTAGTACCCAACAAAAACCTAGCGATCGCCCAATCCTATGCATTTAAATTGCAGGATGTGAATGGCAACAGCTACCCTGGACTGCCAGAGTCAGGGCGCTTACAAGTGCGGCGTAGTCCCCTATTGGGCTATGAATTGATGCCTAGTCAAAGTAGTGAATATTGGCAGATTAACGATCAAGGCTTCCGTCAAGATTCCGCCGTCCCTATTGATAAACCCCCTTCAGAGATTCGGGTATTTTTAGTGGGTGGTTCGACCGCTTTCACGAATATGGCGGAAAAAAATCAAAAAGCCCTCGCTTTTAAAATCGAAAAATTGCTGAACGATCGCGTCCGCGCTCAAAATAGTAGCCCTGAAAAGTTTAAACCGAAGGAAACACCCTATTTCGCTGATCAAATTGAAGCAACGCGGCTGCTGCCGCCCCGCATTCGGGATGGTAGTTATCGCGTAATTGCTGCCGCAGTGCCTGGTTATAGCTCTGGCAATGAGCTAGCCCTGCTTGCCCATAAGGTCATGGCTTATAGTCCCAATGCGATGATCATCCTTGATGGCTATGAGGACTTGCGATCGCCTAGTAATCAAACTGCGCGTGAAATTGGCAATGTGGAGCAGATGCTTCGCGATCCGATCGCCCAATATCGTCAGCATCAAGCCCAACAGTTTAATAATTGGACAAATTCTTTATATTTGGTTAAGGCTTGGCAAAAATGGGTAGTCCCCGCCGATATCGCCACATTCAGTTCGGAACACCAAATTTTTAGCGCTGATCAATTTAGCAAAGATGCCAAAGAAGTTCAAGCCAGAGTGGATCGTTATCTCTATAACGTTCGGCAAATGAATCGATTGGCGGCTGATATTCCCACTCTCATCGTGCTGCAACCTGAGATCACGGGTAAACAAAAATCTTTAACTAAGGAAGAAGATGGCATCATCAAGTCTCTGGGCAAAGATTATAGCGATCGCGCTACGAATGCTTACAAGGTCGCGGAGAAGACTTTAAGTAGTAGTTTAACCACTACCAAATTCATTAATTTCTATCAACTATTTCAAGACTCTAATCAACAAGCCTTTATCGATCCGATCCATCTCACCGAAGGCGCTAACGAAATAGTCGCCCAAAAATTGTACGAAAGTATTGAGTCACTATTTTCAGTACAACTGATTCAAAATTTGCCCAATGGTGAAACTGTAGGGCAACCAACACCGCCGATCGCACCACAACCAATACCCCAGCCAGTTATTCCTGAAGCGATCGGTAAGCCACCTGCAAGTCTCTCGGAGACGCTACAACGTGTTCAAGGTCAATAAAAGAAACGAAAGGTTATTTAGCTCGCGATCCAAAGTAAACTATTGCAATACTGAGTTTTGATAAATCTTTATGGTAGAACCAATTTTGTCGGGCATTTGCCTCGGGCTTATTTTCATTACTCTCGGCGGTTTGTTTTTTGCTGCTTACCAGCAATATCGTCGAGTTTAGTACCACAAATAAATTAAAAGGGGCGCATAGCGCCCCTTTTAATTTATTCTTCTTCTGGCTGAACTAAGTATCGGCAAATTTCATTGATTTTCATCCGATAAATATGTGGCCATCCACCATTTGTCTCAATGTCACGCAGGAGATTAAATAGTTCATGCCGACTGGTTGGTAATGCGGGTTGAAACAAATCGTCTCTAATCTTTTTGTGAACTGATTCTAAGACTCTCAAAATTTGCAAAAGCCTAGCTGGATCGTCTGGTTGAGTCTCAGCAAATTGCCATAGGCGATCGGTAATCACCTCTAGCTCAGATAAATCAGAAATTTTTTCCTGTTGCAATGGTTTCTGTGATGGGATTTCTGTTTGTGCCAAGCTAAGTACCCTCGTGCGCGATAATATGGTGATTGGAATTTTACAGATTAAGTCTTTAGAAATCTGGTCTCTATGGCTAGTCTAAATTACACCAAACCCCTTAACGATCTCAATTTAAAATCCAAAACTAGATCGTATTTTTGGTTATGAGTAGCTATGTGCAATTAAATACAGAACTTTAAAAGCTGTAGCGCACGCTGCGCGTGCGCTACAGCTTATGGTTGTGATTTTTAATTATGCCTAACTACTTGCTAGGAGAAGCCGCATAAAGCAATGCTTATCCTAACTCTAAAATACTACTCATTAAAAATTAAGAAGAGGTTATTTATGAAATTTCGTAGTTTTACGAAAGCAATTTTGACATTGTGTATCAGTTTCTGCCTTTTAGTGGCAAGCAATTTATTTGCAAGTACCGCGATCGCTGGCACTCAGGGCTTGACATACGATCAAATCGTTAATACTGGTTTAGCCAACAAATGTCCTGATATTTTAGGATCTTCTCGCGGCGGTCGTAACTTTATTCCCTTAGGCGCTGGCGAAACTGCCAAGATTACTGAGCTTTGCTTAGAGCCAACATCTTTCTTTGTTAAGGAAGAATCAAGTAATAACAAACGTAAAAAGCCTGAATTTGTCGCTAGTAAACTGCTGACTCGTTCGACCTCTAGTCTTGACTTTGTAAAGGCTACGGTGACAGGTAATAGTGATGGCAGTTTATCCTTGGTGGAAACCGATGGGCTAGATTATCAACCAATCACAGTCAAGATGCCTGGTGGTGAGCTAGTGGCTATTTTGTTCACGATTAAGGGTTTCAATGCTACTACCACTCCTGGTGTCAATGGCATCACGACATCGGTTGATTTTGTTGGTTCCACCGAAGTTCCTACCTATCGGGGTTCTGGCTTTATCGATCCTAAAGGTCGTGGTCTAGCGATCGGTTATGACTCGGCTGAAGCTTTACCTGGAAAGCGTAACTCTTTCGACAACCGCAGCATTAAAGATGACTCAACTTCTAAGGGTACTTTCTCGTTACAAGTTGCCAAGCTTAATGCTGATACTGGCGAAATCGCGGGTACTTTTGAATGCGAACAGACTTCTGATAATGACCTTGGTGGTGTTGAACCCAAGGAAGTAATCATTCGCGGCGTATTTTACGGCAAAGTTAACGCTTAACTTTTCTTAATAAAAAACAAAAAGGGTTGCAGTGCTTTGCGCTGCAACCCTTTTTATGTTTTGAAAGTTTAAAAGTGCCGCTCTGCGGCACTTTTAAACTTTTTTCTGGGTTTCATGGCAGCGCCAAGCAATGTATGTTTTCGATTAACTCGATTTGTTTGCGAGAAAGTCTAATAAACGACGGGAAATTAACTCGCGGCTACCCATTCTGCGTCCCAGTTCTTTTTCCAAAGCACCAACTGGCGTGAGATTTTGGGGCGCACGCGGATCTCTGGTGGGATGGGATGCATATTGAGGGATGAGATATGTACTTTGATCGGCGATCGCCTTAGCCCGATCAATTGGCAGTCCACCATCAAGATCAATGCGAATAATCCCATGCAGGTCATGATAGCCAAGGCGTTTGTAATTTAACTCACTACTACCCGATCGCAAATACCAACTGAGATTAGAGCCATGGGTATTGGAGATCCTAAAAATAGGTGTCCGCTCGCCTACTTTTAGTGATCGCAAAATTTGAGCATTTTCACCTCTTAGATAAGCCTTACCCATCGTTTTTACATAGCCAATTGTGTCGTAGGGAGTTTGATAAACCCGATAGAGTAGAGGTCCATCCCGCACAATCAGCGTATTTTCTTGGATTAATTCCTTGTCTAAAGAAAGCTGGTTAGCAATTCGTAATTCTTCATCCAGCATGGCACTTTGCACAATCTGCGCTGGGGTATCTGGCTCATTATTGCTACTAGTCAGACAATAGTCATATTTCAAATCGCCCCTACCACTCATCGGACAAGGAATCACCGTCGCAGGAGCCGCCAAATTTCCGCCTAGAGCGATAATCCGCTTCACTTCAGTGGCAATACATTTTGCCCTACTAATCGTTCGGTCAACTAGCACCGCGCCAACGGCGATCGTCGCAAAAGCTCCATACAAAATTTCATCATCTCGTCTCCCCAAAAATTTAGCATCCAGACGCAATCTGCCATCAATAAACAAAATCTGATTGGGAAGCTCAGGGGCGATCGCAGCGCGGATCGGCTGCCATGAGCCATTAGCAACTTCAAATTCTGTATTTACCTTGTCAGCAGTAGGAATCTCTTCAGGATTAATACTTACAGGCGCGTCATAACCAATATTCCAAGGTTCTAAGCGAATATTATATTCGCTCCAAAAGCTTTCGGTAAGTGGGGTGGAGAAATTTTGGATCATAACTTTTTAATCATACTCCCTTCTCAGCCAAGAAATAGCGGTGGGGGGGGGGGGGGCGCCCC
>JANMFC010000108.1:0-9846 GCA_031377675.1 Pseudanabaena sp. OTE_70b_metabat_355
TACAGTTCGCTTCGTTCTGTGCTGGTAAGATGTTTAAAGCTCATGAGGATTTTCTGATGGTTGTGATTAATATCAGAATATCCTTATGAGTCCCTTTATGCAAAGATCTCTAGGCGTTGCATTTCATCCTTGAATTGGCGAACGCCAAATAGCGATCGCTAAAGTCAGAAATCCTTTCTGGCTGACTAAAAATCAAAATAGATAAAGGGAAGCTTCTTATCAGGACTAAGGATACTAACGAGAAATAGACTAATCGGAACTAGGAATAACTTCACTTGCCAATGTAACTGCCACTTAGCGCGATCGCATTGATAGGCAACCAGTGACGCGATAAATATACTGAACATTAATAAAGCAATCTGTCCAATTGTAATCCCAAGGGATTCCACATAAATTTTTACACCAAACTGCGGGTCGCTCTCATAGCCCCATAGCCTTTGCAAAAACATCTGCGTATCATTCACATTTGGCAATCGGAAGGGAATCCAGCCCAAAAATACAACTAACTGCGTCATGGCGATCGCCAAAATTTGCATCGGTATTGGCTTCCAGATTTTATGCAAATTTTCAAATACAGAACAAACTTCCATCCATAATCGATGACCGACTAGGGCAGCGCCATGCCAAATACCCCAAATGATAAAGCCCCAGTTTGCGCCATGCCAAATCCCCACCAAGACCATAATGATCATTAAATTTAGACAAGTGCGCCAAAGCCCCCCGCGAGAACCACCAAGGGGAATATAAAGATAATTTCGCACCCATGCGCCGAGGGTCATGTGCCAGCGCCGCCAAAAGTCGGAAATGCTGGCGGAGAAATAAGGGAAATCAAAATTTTGCGGGAGTTTAATTCCCAGTAACAAGGCGCTACCCCTTGCCATGTCGATATAGCCGCTAAAGTCACAATAAATCTGAATTCCATAGGCTAACAGCGCAATCCATAAATCCACACTGCCAGCACGCCCCACATTCCGAAAACAGAGATCCACCAGTTGCGCCATGTTATCAGCGATGATTCCTTTTTTGACTGCGCCACAGGCAAATAGCCAAATCCCTTCGATAATGTCCGTTAACATGGGACGCGATCGCCCTGTTAATCGCACTGTGATTTGAGGCGCAAATTCTGGATAGCGGGTAATCGGTCCAGATAACAGCTTCGCGAAAAACAACTTGTAAGCAGCAAAGCTCAAAAAATTCTTGGCAGGACTATTACCGCGATAAATATCGACTAAATAGGCAATTAATTCAAACACGAAAAAACTGAGGGTAATCGGCGGCACAATATTGGACTTTGCCCAAATTGCTAACGAACTACCTGCGGGTAAGCCTGTAATATTGCCGATCGCTGTCGCCACAAAGGGAACATATTTAAACCCAAACAGCAACAGCACATTAAAAAAGATGCCGACAAATAATAACCACTGTCGTAGAAATTGATCGCCTTTCCGAATTTCCCCCCCTAACCAATAATTGATCGCCAACATCACGATCAATAGCGCCACATATTGTCTTTGGATAAACGAATAAAATATTAAACTTGCGGTTAAAATTACCAACAAGCGCATCTGGAGATTTGGGACTAGCCAATAAATAATCGTTGTAGCGATCAGCAACTGGACATAATCAAGGGACAAAAAGTCCATTTTTATGCCAGCCAGAAATTGGGCATAATCAAAGGCAAGAAAATCCATTTTTAGGAGACGGCTTCAGGTTCAGGCAAAGAAATTATCTCCAAAGGCGTAGCAACTGAGTTCTCTTCAGGGGGCATGATCGGAACCCAAGTTGGCAGCATGGTGCTAGCTTCTTCCACCTGTAATTGGACACAAGGAATTGTATCCGAAAGTATGGAGCTTGCCATCATTCCTGTGTGAATCTCTACATGGGCGGTGGCGATCGCTTCAAATATAAGGTTCTGCCCAGGGAAGACGACCCGCTCGAAATACCATTGTGGGACATCGGTGATTCGCGCAATTTGAATTTTGCTAGTTGCATTAACATAGGAGCAAACGATTGTCTCATGGCGTAAATCAGCAGGTAACGGATCAAATATAGACATAATCGTTTTATATAAAATTTACTATAGTAAAGTTAACAAGTTACTAGCTCTGCAAGTGACCATAAATTAGTCATAAATGCAAAGGTATTCGTAAAGTATTCATGAAGTGTGCTTAGGTAAACTAAATAATCCCTGCTAACAAGTTTGGACTTTACGAGAAAACGATCTGGTAATTTCGTCTAGAGATAAAACTAGCACTCAACATTACTTAGCGATTGTAAATACTACTACCAACTACTAATTCAGCCACTAATTCACCCAGTTAGTTTAGCTAATTGGGTGAGCGATCGCCCCTTGATCCCTATCCCCATGCATTGATTGGCAATCATAAAAAAAATATTAAAATATCTTTTTTATTTTGAGTTGATTGAAAAGTATGAAAATAATAAAAAATAGCAAAAACTATAAAAAACCCAAAAAATGAGCTTAAACTGCATAGCCATCTTAAAAATTGCCTATAATTAAGTTATGTAAAGGTTTATTTAGTGCATAACTGGTCAGCCTTGGGACAGTTTCCAAAACAATAAAAATAATAAAAAACAACTTAATATTCAGAGCTAAATCCTATGTCCACCGTTTCAGCCCCCATAAAAGATTCGATAATAAATTCCCTATCTAATGCCGAATCTCAAGGTATAGAGGCGATATCCGTGGGTTATGACCGCCTACTCTACGTTCGTCTACCCTGTAACCCGATTTTTCCCATTGGCGTAGTTTACCTATCTGATCACATTCATAAGGTCGCGCCCCATGTGCAGCAAAATATCTTTGATCTCGGCACAGTGCCACCCCTTGATTTTTATACGGCTCTAGATCGAGCGATCGACAAGTTTCAACCGAATTTATTAGTATTTTCATGGCGGGACATTCAGATCTATGCACCCGTGGGCGGACGCGGCGGTAATCCCTTGCAAAACGCCTTTGAGTTTTACTATGCCAAAAATCCTGTTAAAAAATTGCGCGGCGCAGTGAATGGATTGCGGCTATTTACTTCTTACTACACCGAACTTTGGCGCAATTCTCAATTAATCAAGCGCGGTTTAAGTCGAGCGCGGCGCTATCATCCTGAAGCTAAAGCCGTGATCGGTGGTGGTGCGGTCAGCGTGTTTTACGAACAACTAGGGAATGTTCTGCCCAAAGGCACGATCATTTCTGTCGGTGAAGGGGAATCACTGCTAGAGCGCTTAGTCCAAGGGCGAGAAATTACTAGCGATCGCTGTTATGTGATTGGTGAAACTACACCGCGCCCCAGATTAATCCACGAGCAACCCGCACCGATTGAAAAAAGCGCCTGTAACTACGACTATATCGAATCGATTTGGGAAGATTTTAATTACTATTTTCGCGATCGGGATTTCTATATTGGTGTGCAAACCAAGCGCGGCTGTCCCCACAATTGCTGCTATTGCATTTATACAGTTATCGAAGGTAAACAGGTTCGCATTAATCCCACCGATGAAGTGATCAAGGAAATGCGGATACTCTACGATCGCGGCGTTCGCAATTTTTGGTTTACCGATGCTCAGTTTATTCCTGCGAAGAAGTTCATTGACGATGCTGTGGAACTTCTCGAAAAAGTCAAATCTTCAGGAATGACCGATATCCATTGGGCGGCCTATATTCGGGCTGACAATCTCACGCCTTACCTCTGTCAATTGATGGTTGAGACTGGCATGAGTTACTTCGAGATCGGCATCACTAGCGGCTCTCAAGAGTTAGTCCGCAAAATGCGAATGGGCTATAACCTCAAATCTGTTCTCCAAAATTGTCGCGATCTCAGAGCCGCAGGTTTTAATGAATTAGTTTCAGTTAATTACTCCTTTAATGTCATCGATGAAACCCTAGAAACCATTCGCCAAACGATCGCCTATCACCGTGAATTGGAAGCTATTTTTGGTGCTGACAAAGTGGAACCTGCGATCTTCTTCATCGGCTTACAACCCCATACCCATTTGGAAGAGTATGCTTTTAAAAATAACATTCTCAAGGAGGGTTATAACCCGATGAGTATGATGCCTTGGACAGCCAAGAAGTTACTCTGGAATCCTGAGCCTCTAGGTTCTTTCTTTGGTGAAGTCTGTCTAGAAGCATGGAAACGCGATGATGACGACTTTGGGCGCACTGTCATGAACATTTTAGAAGAGCGTCTAGGACGCGCACCATTAGAAGAAGCTCTTTCTGCACCGATAGTGTGAGATCGCGGGCGATCGCTAGTGCTATGAGTCGTGATTTTTAGGCGATCGCTTTGATGTTCTCAGTTGTAAAATTGGCGCGATCTCTAATACAGTTGTTTAGTTTGTGGCAGACGCAGACATATTCGGCTAGAATTTATCAAGACGATTAGTATTGGAAAGGAAATTCTATTTTGTCAAACACAGATTCCAACACAAACCAGCCTCGCCTATTATCATTCACCCTTGACGGTTGGTCTGTTTTGGGTGGTCGAGTTACTGTGTCTTTACATGATGGTGTTGCAGTATTAGTTGGTCTCAATGGTGCTGGCAAATCTTCTGTTATTGAGGGATTTGATGCGATTTCTTTGTATGCAATTGGTAAGATTAATCGAGTGAGGCAAAATGATGATGACAGTATTCCCAAAATATTAGAAATTGAAGTTTTAACTCCGACTGGTCGTCTGCTTAAGTATAATTATGAACTGATAACTCTAAGTAGTTCAGTTGAAGAGCTAAATCTTGAGGATTCTCCAGATGATAAATTAGATGAAAGTCAATTTTATTGGAATGATTGCTGCCAGTATGCTGATGGAGCAAAAGAGTTAGTGTGGGCAACCGAATATGGAATGACAACTTTCTATAATTTCCATAATATGGATAGCAGCATAACTAATGTTGTTGGAAGTATGAACGCAATCCGAAGATCATCCAGCTTAAAAACTTCACGGTTCGAGATCCCAGATGAAATGCAGTGGCTTTATTCTGCCTTAAATGAAGTTCATATACTGGGAAAAACATCTGTTCGTAAAACCTCTAGGAGACGACTTTCACAACTAAGGGTATCACGTAAAGGTATAGCTTCTAGTTCGTTTGATCTGGTAGATAGTCTGGCTCAAAAAATATTTCGTCGTATGGGCAAGAAAGAAATTAATGAGCTTGAAGCCATTTGTCAGAGAATTGGACTCGGCAGAAAGATAACTATACAAAAGTTTGTTTTAAGTATAGATACTAAAGAAACATTTGAGGATGAAAATAATGAATATATTGCCTCAGTATTGCTGGATGGAGTCAATATTGGGTTACTTTCTGATGGAACTCTGCGAGTCTTATCGATACTTATGGAATTACTTGTCTCTTCTCCTAGTTCAACAATAATAATTGAAGAACCTGAAACTCAAATTCATCCAGCGATGCTAGCAAAGTTACTCAATGAGATCGAGACTTATACTTACGGACAAAATTTAATTATTTCAACACATTCTCCACAAGTGGTTTCGTGGGCTAGCCCAAAAAAGATTAATCTAGTTCACCGTAAGGACGGACAGACATTTGTAAGTAAATTAGGTGAAGCTCAGATTCATAATGTCATCGAATATCTTTCTGAAGAAGGGGACTTAGGCGAATGGATTTACAGTGGTATTCTCGATGACGAGTAATATTAAAATCGCCTTAATTGCTGAGGATGAAACAGACTGTGCAGCAATTCGCAAAATTGTTCATCGTGTCATTGGGGCAGAAATTGCAACCAAAAAATGGGCTTCTAACGGTTGTAGTACATTAAGGAAAAAGCTAACAGCACAGATAAAAGTACTCTCCAGCCAAGGTTGTAACATTTTTATTGTCGTTCATGATTTGGATCGTAATCCTCAGAATGGTTCCCTCAACGATGAACCAGCGTTACGTTCAAAGTTGGAGGTATTGTCGTCTGAAGTTAAAAGTCATAATAAACATATTTGTATTCCCATTGAAGAGTTAGAAGCTTGGTTCTGGTCAGACCCAGATGTACTTGAATATCTTGGGGGGGAAAAAGGTAAAGCACATGTAAATCCTGACCGAATTAAATGCCCAAAAGAAGAGCTAATGAAATTATCTATTGGAAAAAATAGAAAGCCTCGTTACAGTACCAACATGAATGTTGAATTAGCGGCTAGGCTAAATCTAGATCTATGTTCTGATCGCTGCCCTTCATTTAGGGATTTTCGTGAGTTTTTAAAATCGCTCTAAAAAATATTGCTAATCTATAACCTGAGCGGCTTGAGATCGCTATTACTGTGAGTCGTGACTTATAGGCGATCGCATCAACACCTATCTCCTAAAGGCGATCGCTATTACTGTGAGTCGTGATTTATGGGGCGATCGCCTAAACAATTATTTACTAAAGGCGATCGCCCTAAAATATTTTCGCAACTGAAGACACAGGTAGACCTTCTTTATCTTTAACACTAACTCCATTTTTCCAGAGTTCATATTCGCTAATATCAATATCCTCATTCCAAACCAATCCATAACCACCAGAATCAATCCTAAAATTCTTAAAAAAGCTAGCATTTTGTAATGGAGCAAACATCTGCTTATTTAACAAATTGGAGACATCGTATTTTTTGAATTCGTTTTGGCTAAACTCAATCAACAAAGTGCGATCGCCAATGACTTGAGCAGAAATAATTTTAGGAGGCTTCATGATCAATATCTCAGTTGGTGGTGGATGATCTCCAAAAAAGATCTTGATAGTTGTCCCGTAAAATCTTGTGACTTCTGGCATATAGACTCCTTGCTTTTCAACGTATTTTAGCCGAAATAACAATACCAATTCAAGGATCGACCAAACCCATAACTTTTCGTGGCGATCGCCCCAACAATCTATCAGTTGAATGCGATCGCTATTACCGAGAGTCGTGAGTTTTAGGCGATCGCCTAAACAATTATTTACTAAAGGCGATCGCTATTATTGTGAGTCGTGATTTCTAGGCGATCGCTGCAATGGCTAACATGATCGCATCATCGCTATTAGAAAGATTAGGAAAGTCTATTGTCAAGCTTTATTTTGATTTAATGCAATTCATTCAATTTATACATTTATCAAACATGAAATCAAACATTAGGTTGTTAAGTTGAATTTGGTTAATAGATTACATACACAATGTGCGGTGAAATAAATGGCTAATATATCGATGGCTAATATATCAGGCAAGGCAAGCGCTAATGATTTTAATAATCCAGTTGTCGCGCTGTTAAACGGTGTCAAAATAGGACTTCTCTTCGCTGTTGGATTCGCACTTGTTTGCATGTTGCAAGCTACCTTTTTTAGCTCTGGAGCGATCGCGTCTCCTTTGGCTAACATTAAGATTGCAGAAACTTCAAAAGAATTAGCCAGAAATGTCAAGGAAGGCACTAAGGCAAATATTGGCAAAGCGAAGAATGCTGCTAAAAACTCTCAAGACAAAATCGGTGATGGTGTCGATAAAGCTAAGAAAATCGCAAGCGATCGCACCAACGAAGTTAGGGATGGAGCCAAAGACTTACCTGAGAAAGCTGGCAATAAAGTCGATGAAGCCATTGATTCTGTCAAAAACTTCTTAGGACAGTAAATGCAATATTACCCCTTTCGGATTGGGGTAAAAGAGATGCCTTCAGCTTCAAGATTTTGTGCAAATCACTAATAGATTATCTAGAGGATTAATAACAATGACTAATAAAACTGTAAACCCTGATACGAAAGTTGATGCTAACCTCGATCCGATTTCTGGAGAAGCAGGAGCGCATCCTGTGGGAACAGGCGTGGGAGCCGCAGGTGCGGGCGTAGCCGCCACAGTCGTCGGTGGCGTAGTTGGTGGTCCCATTGGTGCAGTAGTTGGTGCAGTAATCGGCTCAGTCGTTGGCGGCTTAGCTGGCAAGAATGTGGCTGAGCAAGCAAATCCTAGCTTTGAAGAAAATGATTGGCAGGAGACTTATACTTCTAGTCCTTATGCTGAGAAAGATAAAACCTACGAAGATTATCAACCAGCCTATCGCACTGGCTATGAAGGTTACGATCGCTATGGTCACAGTGGTCGGACTTACACCGAAGTTGAGACAGATTTGCAGCGTGATTATCAAACAAATCAGACTGGAAACTTGCCTTGGGAACAAGCTAAACATGCGGTAAAAGATGCTTGGGATCGAGCTTCTACACAATTGAAGCGTTAATCACTTTCGTTGACTGCTTCGCAATCTGGAAATAGGGCGTAGTAGAGCGTCAGTTCTATTACGCTTTATTTCATAGTAAAGCAAGTTCATCAAATCATTCAAGTAATTGGACATTCAAACGTCATCATCTTTTCTATACAGAGAAATAATTGACTCTCAAATTTGTCTCTAAATTATATATAAGGACTAACATCAATGTCAGTAACACTCGAAGATAACAAACGGACTGCGATCGCAGTCAAATTGGCAGATATGAAGGCAACTCAAAATTTGCTGATTGCCAATGAGAAGAGTTTGATTTTAGTTTGTCCTGATCGAGAAATCACCAATCGTTTAGAAGGATTTCTCCGAGATGATCAAAAGAACTTAGGCATCATCGACAGTGTGATTGTTCAGTATGGAATTAAAGCTGAACCTAACTCTACAATACAGCAAGAGATCGAAGATGTTGAGCAGATGATGCAAGACTCGGATTTCTCGTTGTTTGAAAAGGTTGCCAAGCATGAAATCCTCAAACATACTCAAGCAATGGCAGGAATTCTCGTTCACAAGGCAGGGCAAGTTGTTGGTGCAGATATCGCCATTGCGATCGCCCCTCTGAATACAGTTAACTTTGAAAATCGTGGACATGAGGAACAACTGAAAGGAATCATGGAATCGCTCAGCACGATGGAGCTAACTGGCAAGCCTTCTGACAGTGGGCTGTGGTCAAGAGTACAGGATACGATCGCCGCGATGAGTGGCGTTACTGGCAGCATCATCTCTCGCACCGATCATGAGATAAATATCTGCGATCTGATTCATCTCGATCACGTCAAGGTATACTCTCTGTTTTCTCAGATGGCAGCCACCAATGATCCTCAAAAGCTTCAGGAGTATTTTGGGCAGGTTTACCAAGACTTGAGCGCTCACTCCGCCGCCGAAGAAGAGGTCATATATCCAGTTGTGCGTCAATACTACAATGACATTCAGAAGTTGTATGACGAACAAGCGAAAATGAAGCAAATGCTTGACCAGATCAAAGCGATGAACTGTGAAGATACGGTTGCATTTAAAGCTGCATTGGAGCTTCTAGCGACAGATGTAAATGACCATATCCAAGAAGAGGAGAAAGAAATGTTTCCTCGTATTCGTAGTAGTTTTGGCGACGATCAACAGAAACAACTCGCGACAGATTTTAAAACTGCCAAGAGTCACATTCAAGATCAGCGACTAGTATCAGCTTCTGTATAGATGTCCTAGGACTTGCACAGCCCCATCAAGTTGAATGGCAAGTTCTATCCACATATAGATTGTATGCGTCATTAGCATTAGTGGCAAGCGTCTTACTACTAATGCTAATGATACAGGCATTCTTTAACTTTACTTTGATATTGGAAGAACTAGAACAAGTGAGCGATTAGCTCCAATATGTGCATTATGATAAGACAGAGTTCAATCAATCAGAAATTTACTTTCGTTCTTTTGTTTAGGTTTTTATCTAAAGCAACTATTTTAAGTTTGGCTATGGCTATAGAACCCATTTGGTATCTTATAATAAAAGAAAAGAGGGTTGAGACATGGGATACACAAGCGATTTAAGTGATAAAGAATGGGAGATCATTGAACCTCTATTGCCCAAAAGGAAGAAGACAAAACCGCCAAAGTGGA
>JANMFC010000195.1:0-12493 GCA_031377675.1 Pseudanabaena sp. OTE_70b_metabat_355
GCCTATGCTGTTAACGCATCAAACTAACACGTGGGCATAGATGTAATCAATTTATCCTCTATTTACCACACATACTGCTAAGTTAGCTACATACGTTGAACTACGTTTGTATTCTAGCATACCTAGTTTTGGTGTTTAGTCATCCAGTCGGGGCATTTTAGCTTTTGCCACACTCTAAAATTTTTAAGATAAACTTTTATGTCTTCCAGTAATCAAGAAACTAATTTAACTAACATTGCTGAACAATTAGAAAGCGAAAATTCTCGCGATCGCCTGCGTGCTTTGGTGTCGTTGCGCGATCTATCGCCTGATGATGCAGTGCCACTAATTTTAAAGGTAATTGATGATGAAAACTTGCAGATTCGCTCAATGGCAGTATTCGCTCTAGGTTTGAAGCCTACTGAGGACTGTTTTCCTGTATTGGCGAGAATTCTAGAAACTGAAAATGACTACGGAATTCGTGCCGATGCGGCGGGAGCAATGGGCTATTTGCAGGATAATCGCGCTGTGGAGCCTTTGTTGCGAGCATTTTATGAAGATACGGAGTGGTTAGTCCGTTTTAGTGCAGCCGTATCATTGGGGAATTTGGGCGATGTGCGGGCTTATGATGCCTTAATTCAAGCTTTAGATAGTGAAGAAACGATGTTGCACCAAGCAGCGATCGCCGCTCTAGGTGAAATTGGCGATCTGCGTTGTGTTGACAAAATTTTACGGTTTGCTCAGTCAGAGGATTGGCTAACTAGACAACGCTTAGCTGAATCTCTTGGTCATCTCAAATGTGATAAAAGTCTCTCGGCTTTAAATTACCTAATCAAAGATGCTCATCCACAAGTTTCGGCGGCGGCAAGATATGCGATCGAGCGATTAGTGACTGTCAATTAAATTCATATTCTGGTCTAGAATGATATTCTTGTTTCTGTAGATTTTTAGATATATTCGTGCCAGAAAATCTTTCGTCAGAAAATTTGCATAGAGAAGAGTTGCGCCAAGCATTAGAAGAGGCGATCGCCACTCCCGAAGAACCAATTATTGCTACAACTATTCGTAAAGGATGGAATTCTTCTGCAAAGCCTGTGTTGGTTAGGGGCATTGATGGCAATGAATATGTAGTTAAGGGCAAGCAAGCTGGTCGCCAAATCATCAATGATCGAGTTGTAGCAAAATTGGGGCAAGCGATGAACGCTCCAGTGGGTGAGCCATATTTGATCGAAATTTCACAAGATCTGATTGAAATTAACCCTGATTTTAGCTATTTAGCTACTGGAATTGCTCATGGTACAAAATTTATTCCCGACTGTTCAGATGATCGTGAGTTTTTTTTGCATTTTGACAAGTCTAAAAATCTCTCTAGATTTGCGTCTTTAGCAATTCTTTATGGTTGGATGTATGCAAGTGATCACCAATTTATATATGGAAAACAATCGCCTCGCTTAGTCTATTCAGTTGATCATGGCAATTTTTTTGTGGGTAGTCCCGAATGGACAATTGAAAGGTTAGGTAGAAAATCCTCCCCATACTCCCCAGCAAAATCTGATCATCTTATAGTATCCACATATAAACTCAATGAGGAAGATTTAACCCCTGCTTTAAATGCTCTACGAGAAATAACCGAACAAACTATTGTGCAAACAGTTGGGAACATACCTCAAGAGTGGGGCATAAGCATTGACGAAAGATTATGTTTAGTAGAATACTTGATAAAAAGGCAGCGTGAATTACTCGCAAGTTTTTAGATTTTGTGCTAGGAACGAGGCAATTATGGCAAGCAGATACAGCGTAATCCAGTATGTCCCCAATCCGATCGCAGATGAACGGATCAATATTGGTGTGATTGTTTTTAATGAAGAAATTATCAAAGTTCACTTTTTGCGTAGCTGGGAGCGCATCAAGTGTTTTGGGAGGGAAGATATAAATTTTTTGCGTAAGTTTGCTGATCGTATGGGAGAAGCTTCTAAAAATGGTCTTCTTTTCCCTAATGACGATCCGAATAACGGGCAAAGTAGGGTAGACCGATTGCGTAAAGTTTCGCGAGGATGGATTAATAGTATTCAGTTCACTGAACCCAGAGGCTCGCTTGAAAATGTTGATAGTCTTTTTGAAGATGCTATCAATACATATTTGGTTGATGAGATCCCTGTACAGCAAAATATGCGTGATCGCCAGTACGCAAAAAGAATCGTTACTTCTAGTGTGAAGAATCGTTTAAAAAATTGGTTTGGGAAAGAAAATGCAGAGAAACTTTTCAAAAAAGATGCTCATGCGATCATTAAGGGTGTTAGTGATTCTCATAACTTTGACGTATCAGTAGCGAATGGTCATCCATATCTAGCTGCTCATGGAGTTTCTTTTGAGATTCGCACCCACAAGGAAACGTTAGATGCTCTATCTTGGTGGATAAAAGATGTGAAAGAATTAGATAATAGTTTCCCATTGGCTATTGTCACCCTACCACCTAAGCCTGAGTTTCCTGACTATTCCCGTTTGTTTGATGCCTATAACCACACTAAGGAGACTTATACAAATCTGGGTGCATCAGTTTTAGGAGAAGAAGATTTTCCTACTTGGACTGATCGGATACTTGAGAAAGTAGATTTAGCTTTAATCTTATCTCCATGAATCAAATAAAAATATGACTATAGTTTTAGCGGGTGATATTGGCGGGACAAAGACTCTGTTGCGTCTTGCCGAGAAAAAATCTGAAGGGTTTACGGTGTTGTATGAGCAGCGTTTTGCTGGTGCTGACTATGCCAATTTCTCGGACGTTTTACGCGAATTTATCGCAAATTCCAAAAAACATTTAGGTGATTTACCGCGCCTATCAGGTGCTTGTTTTGGAATAGCTGGTCCTGTGCGCGATCGCAACTCGAAGTTAACAGCACAATTAACTAATTTGGGTTGGTCGTTTGATAGCGATCGCCTTGCCGAGGAGCTACATATTGAACGAGTGAGCTTAATTAATGATTTTGTGGCAGTTGGCTATGGCGTTTTAGGATTGCAACCCGAAGATTTATGTACCTTGCAAGAGGGTAAAGTGGCAGAGCGATCGCCGATTGGAGTGATTGGCGCAGGGACTGGTTTGGGTGAGGCTTATTTAGGATGGAATGGCGATCGCTATGAGGTCTATGCCACTGAAGGCGGACATACGGATTTTGCGCCCAGAAATGAGCTGGAAATTGAGTTATTGCAATATTTGCTCAAACATCATGAGCGCGTATCGGTTGAGCGCGTGGCTTCAGGGACAGGGATTGTGGCGATTTATCAGTTTTTGCGCGATCGCCATACTATCGCTGAATCACCCGAAATTGCCGAAAAAGTGCGGCGATGGGAGTCGGGTGAGACTGATAGTGAAGCGGCGGCGGCGATCGCTAATGCAGCAATGAGTCAAAACAATGGCGATCGCTTAGCTAGCCAAACAATGCAAATATTTGTCGAAGCCTATGCTGCCGAAGTTGGTAATTTGGCTTTGAAATTAATTCCTAATGGTGGTTTGTATATTGCTGGTGGCATTGCTCCGAAGATATTGCCATTACTGCAAGATAAACAGTTTTTGCAGGTTTTAAAAAATAAGGGAAGAATCAGTGGTGTTTTAGAAGATATTCCTATTCACGTTGTTCTTAACCCTGAAGTCGGGCTGATTGGGGCAATGCTTCACGGCGCTAGTCTTTGAATTTGCCATTGATCTTGTTGGTGACCACTTTGATGTGAGTATAGAAAGCGATCGTGCAAGCGGTTAGTGCAGCCTTGCCAAAACTCAAAGCTACTGGGAACAATGCGATAACCACCCCAAAAAGATGGCAGGGGAATCTCTCCATCCAGAAATTTGTTCTTAACTTCTTCAAGTTGCATTAATAAAATTTGACGCGAAGAAATGATCGAACTTTGCTGCGAAGTCCATGCGCCTAGCTGACTACCTCTAGGACGTGATGTAAAATACGCCAAGGATTCAGCCGTGGTCACTTTTTCGGCAGTCCCTGTAATATGAACTTGACGCTGTAAGGGTAGCCAAGTAAATAATATGGAAACTCTGTGATTGGCTTCAATTTGAGTTGCCTTACGGCTCTCATAATTTGTGAAAAATACAAATCCCTGTCGATCAAAATATTTTAATAATACGGTTCGCATAAATGGCTGACCCTGCTCAGAAACTGTGGCTAAGGTCATGGCATTCGGCTCTAATAATTCAGCATTACAAGCTTGTTGAAACCAGATCTCAAACTGATTAAAGGGATCATCTTGGAGATCTTTGCGTCTGAGTTCTCCTTTTTGATAGTCCTCTCTCAATGCATAAATATCCATTTTATTGGCACTTTTAAACTTTATCTCTTGGTTTGATTTTACCGCAAAACTATAGCTCTATAAACGTTCTTTCAGCCATTCTCTCTTATTATAATTTGGTCGATGCTTCTGCATGATCTCGTTTAGCTGCGATCGCTGTTGGGGAGTAAGAATTTCCCGCATCGCCAACAATCTCTCGAAATGTTGTTTGCGTAATTCTTGTTGTAAATTCAACACCTGCGTATGTTTTGAGCGAATCACATCACTACTTTCCGTCCCCGCCAGCATATCGCGAAATTCTTTATTTGCTTGGCGTGATTGTTGTCCCAGATCTCGAATTTGCGTAACTTGGCGATCTCGAATAGCTTTAAGTTTTTGTAATTGCTCAGGCGAAAGATTTAGCTGCTTAAGAACCCTACCAGAAGGCATATCTACATTATTTCCTCGTTCAGCAAGACTATCAATAGGTAACTCAGCGATTTTTTCTGAATCAAGGGATTTTTTTGTAGCTTGAATTTCAGGTTTGGGGGCAATAGAAGATTGGGTTTGAGGCTGGGTTTGCGATTGGGATGGTGAGCTAGAGTTTGCGTATATCACTGCGCCACTGGTCGCAACGACAAACGTAGCGATCGCGCAATAGCGGAATATCTTTGATTTGAACATATACTTTTGGTAAAAACTAAGAATTTTTTGGGCTAGATGTAGGGGCTAGTTGGGGCAATTCATGAATTGCCCTTACTAATATTCAAGGGGTGATAGTTCGCTTAATATTTGCAAATCTGATGTTGAATTTTGCGAATTCGTTTGCGAGACAGATTCATCAGCCACATTCCAACTGCTGATTAAGGTCTGCTCGATCGCCACTTGTTCGACTTCACTCATTGGAGCCAGATTAGGATTAGTGGCAACCTGTAACTGCGATCGATTAGTTGCCCAGTTAAAAGTAAGGCTGGTGGCGATCGCGGCGGGGATCAATAAAGTCCAGAGCCACCAACGCCGCAAATGAAATTTAGATGGTTTTGAGGATGGCTGGGGATATTTACTAATTTCGGCAAATAGCTGCTGCTCAAAATTTGGTGCTGGCGGTGGTGCGATCACTTTATTTTGCTTAAGAAAAGCCACAAGGGAATCATGGGAAGAATTATCAAAATTATCCTTAAATTCTTGAGAATGGTTATCTTTCATAATTCGACTCCTTGGGCTTCTAAAAACTTTTTAATCGCACTACGCGCATGAAATAATCGTGATTTCACCGTACCCACAGGAATAGCCAAAATTTCGGCGATGTCCTTTTGGGGGATTTCTTCGAGATCATGCAGCACCAAGACGGCGCGATGATCATCACTGAGTTTTGCTAAACCGCGCTGCATCAGATCTTGGTAATGCATTTGATTTAATCCCGCTTGCGAATAGCCTTCACGGGCGATCGCATCATCGGCGAGATTAGCGAGTTGTTCATCTTCGACATTGATACTGCGCGATCTCATTTTGGCTAGAGCTTTACGGCGATCGCTTGCCACATTAAAGGCAATTCGATAGAGCCATGTAGAAAATTGGGCTGACTGTCGAAATTTACTTAACCCTTTCCATGCCCGCAAAAATACATCCTGTACCAAATCATCTAAACCATCGGAGCCACATAGCTGAAATAGCGTTGATCGCACCTTATTGTGATGGCGTTGATACAGTTGTTTGAAGCTATGGCGATCGCCCTGCAAGGAAGCTTGCACAAGGCTAAGATCTGGATCTGTGGGATCTAGTCGGCTAGGTGTTTCGATATCGTTAACTACCGTTTTAAACATCTATCAGGAACAACATGAGCAACTATACTTATTGAGGCAATATCGATGGTGATCAACTTATAGGTTTTGACTGCCATCATCCCCAAAAGGTTTACCGAAAAAGGTAAAAAGGTTCAACTCATGTCTGTTGTTAGTTCTGTATTAATTCCTATCATTAAATTATGGCTGCGATCGCAGGTCGAACATATTGAAACAATTGAAATTGCGATCGCGGGTAAAAGTCATCAAATTTTAAGTGGTGATATCCCCAAAGCCACGGTCATCGGTGCGGGAGCAAAATATCAAGGATTAGCAATTACGAATATTGATCTATGTGCCGAAGCAATTCATCTGAATATTGGACAGATACTCAAGGGCGAACAATTGCGATTACTCAATCCCATTCGCGTGACGATGGATGTCGAGCTTTGTCCCGAAGATTTGCAAAGTTGTCTGAGGTCGCCAATTTTTCTGGAAGCGATCGCCCCTGATCCTGCCCCCACCGCTACCACTGATCAGGAAATTCGGGCTTTATTAGAAAATCTACTCCAAAAACTCGGTGATGAATTTACCCTGCATGAGCTAGCGATCGCCAATGGCAGCGCAAAATGTCGTGGTGAATTTGCGATCGCCGCGACCTAAAATCTGGCTACTCAGGTACAGCGCAAGGCGCTGTACCTGAGCAAAATTTAAGAAGTGCGTTTAGTTTTTGGACTTTGATGACCAAAAATTCTGTATTCTGGAATAACATCACCGACTCTACTTAGTATCCATGACTTCACTTCAGGTCACACGCGGCACTCGCGATATTTTAGCTCCCGAAATTTATTACTGGCAACAGCTAGAAGCCGCCGCTAGACAAATTCTTAACCAAGCAGCCTATACCGAAATTCGCACCCCAATTTTTGAGGCAACCGAGTTATTTGCGCGGGGAATTGGTGAAGCCACAGATATTGTCGGTAAAGAAATGTATACCTTTAACGATCGCGGCGATCGCTCTTTGACTTTGCGTCCTGAAGGTACGGCAGGAGTTGCGCGATCCTATATTGAGAACAAGTTATTTGCTCAGGGTGGGGTACAGCGACTGTGGTATCAGGGGGCAATGTTTCGCTATGAGCGTCCTCAAGCAGGTCGCCAGCGTCAATTTCATCAGTTAGGCGTGGAAGTGATTGGCAGCGCCGATGCCCGTGCGGATGCTGAGGTGATGGCGATCGCTAATGATTTTTTGCAAGCGGTGGGATTAACGGATCTGGTAATTGACATTAACTCCGTTGGCAGTCCTGAAGATCGAGTCGCTTACCGCGAGGCTCTAGTGGAATACTTCACGCCTTTTATTGCCGAAATTGACGAAGATTCTCGCGATCGCCTCACCCGCAATCCTCTCCGCATTCTCGATAGCAAAGACAAGCGCACTCAAGAAATTTCCCAAGAAGCACCTAGAATTCTTGATTATTTAAGCCTTGAATCACAGCAGCATTTCGAGAAAGTCCAAAACCTATTAACCGATCTGAATATTACCTATCGAATTAATCCCCGACTGGTACGCGGTTTAGATTACTACACCCGCACCGCTTTTGAAATTCAGTCTAATCTCCTTGGCGCACAATCAGCAGTATGTGGCGGCGGACGCTATGATCGCCTGATTGCTGAGTTAGGTGGTGCGGATGTGCCTGCGGTGGGTTGGGCGATCGGTTTAGAGCGGCTAGTTATTTTGATGCAACAGGTTGCGGAACAAAAAGCCGCCGCGATCGATTTTTATGTGATTTCACGCGGTGAACAAGCAGAGGCAAAGTCACTATCCATTGCCCAGATTCTTCGCAAAGGCGGATTTACGGTAGAGCTTGATCTCAGTGGCGCAAAATTTGACAAGCAGTTCAAACGGGCTAGTGGTGCTAAGGCAAAAGCGGCGATCATCATTGGTGATACCGAAATTGAGGCGGGGCAAGTGCAGATCAAGTGGTTGGATACAGGTGATCAAGAGGCTGTAGCGATCGGTGATCTCGGTTCGCTGCAAATGGTGCGACAATAGGAAATCAAAATTTAAAAGTCAAAATCTTTCGTGATGGGATCACAGGATATTTAGATCTATGACCATGACCTTTGAACAATTACAAATTATCGCCGAGCGAGCCTTAATCGTTTCTGAAAGGAATACTCAGTCAATATCAAGATTAGAAACATCATTAGAAGAAACCAATAAATCTTTGAGTCGGGTTGAGGCGGTTGTTGAAGAAACTAACAAATCTTTAGGAGAAACTAACAAATCATTAGAAGAAACCAATAAATCTTTGAATCGAGTTGAGGCGGTTGTTGAAGAAACTAACAAATCTTTGAGTCGGACTGAGGCGGTTCTTGAAGAAACTAACAAATCTTTGAGTCGGGCTGAGGCGGTTCTTGAAGAAACTAACAAATCTTTGAGTCGCGTTGAAGCGATCGCCGAATCTAATGCCAGAGCGATCGAGGCAACTGCAAACAAACTGGATGAAAAATTTGACCAGATTGCTAATGCAGTGATCAGAGATCAAGACATGATCAGAAAACTAGATCGGCGCTATCGCAAGCAACAGGCCGAGATCAAAGGATTAAGACTTGAGACTAGACGAATTTTAGAGCGGTGGCTAGGTGAACCATTCCCAGACGATCCAGACCTAAATGATCCAGACCTAAATGATGATGAACCCGAATAACGAGAAGGTGATCGCGAAGAGGGTAAAATTAAAAAGTTTTCTAGCGATCGACAATATGGACTTCAAAAACATTATTCGTGATATACCTGATTTTCCGCAGCAAGGTATTATTTTTCGAGATATCACACCCTTGTTAGCCCATCCTCAAGGGTTAACAGAAATTATCCAAGATTTTCAAACAAAATTTGCAGAACTAAATATCGGGGCGATCGATGCAATTATTGGCATTGAATCACGCGGATTTATTCTGGGAGCGCCCTTAGCAATGGAACTAGGTTGTAGTTTTATTCCCGTGCGTAAGCCGAAAAAGTTACCATCGGCTGTCTTCAGAGTGGAATACTCTTTGGAATACGGAACTGATACCTTAGAAATGCATCAAGATGCGATCGCCGCAGGTAAGAGAGTAATCATCATCGATGATGTGATTGCCACAGGTGGCACGGCGGCGGCGGCGGCAAAACTAGTAGAGCAGAGTGGCGCTGAGCTAGTGGGTTATGGATTTTTGATTGAGCTAGATTTTCTCAATGGTCGCAAAGCTTTACCAGAGGTTCCCATTGTCTCGTTAGTGAATTACTAGTGCTTTACAGCGATTTGCGCTCAAAATCAAACAAAAAACTTTTAAAAATGTTGCGAAGCAACGCTTTCAAAAGTTTTTTGTTGCTCGCCTTACCAATTGATGGCAATACTGCGAAGAAATAGCAGAAAAGACAGGAGTATCAGTGAGTGCACAGGAAGTCTGTGTCGATTTCTGGCAAAGTAAGAACTGACATTAAAAAAACATTTCGCAGTGAAAAAGTCATGAGTGAAAAAGCGCAACAGTCTCAAGATCGCCTCTCAATCTTCCCTTAACAGCGATCGCCTATCCATCCTCACAATCAGCGATCGCCCCTCTAAAAAATTAACCAACCAGCGATCGCCTATCTATTCACTAGAATCACTATTTTAATAATTTGTCATATTCAGTATGAGTACCTATCCAAAGCCAGAGATAACCTTCTTCGATTTGGGTAGCGATCGCTCGATAATTGAGCCAACTCTTGCTGACCATACTTTGCCAACCTTCTTAAACTGTAAGGATGGATGAGAAGGGTTGTCTATGAGCAGTAGAAAATTTTTGTCAGCAAGATCACGAATATCGACAGGCAGATACTCATAACATTTGCAAAAGCTAGATGCTGTTTTATGCTTCACAGATCAATAGTTTCTCCTGCTTGATGTTCGGCAAGTGCGGGATTGATCAAGAAATCAAGTTTGCCAGAATTGGAGTCTGATTCAAGTTTTTTATCCCAATTGGCTTGATCGAATTCAATAAACCATTCACGTAATTTTGCAAATGAGTCATAGTCAAGATCGGCAATCTGCTTTTCTAGTAGCTCTATTTTAGTCATAGGTTTTCGTGTTTATTTGCTACATATTAACAAATTACTCGCCTATTCACCCCCTAGCCAGCGCTCGCCTCTCTAAAAAAACAACCAACCAGCGATCGCCTATTCATCCACACAACCAGTTGCCCCTAAAAAACAAATCAACCAGCGATGCTAGGATCAGCACTATATAGCCAGATTTGACCTCTAAGCATAGTCTTGATACTCATAAAAGTCTTCATTATTAGCATCGACAAATTCGGTCAGATTGCTATTTTCGGCATAGAAGGGGCGCATTATTTCAGCAGCTTCTCTTAGGCTAAGTTTTTCAGGTTTGCCTATGTCTTGCCGTAGCAGCTTTAAAGCAAATTCGATTACCTCTAGGCGATCGCTATTTGGCATTTGTATGATTGCTTCTAAAATTTGAGTTTTAATCATCGTTTTATACCTGATTATCTACTGTGGGAAAAGTTGCGACTATTAGAAGTTACTCTATTGGAAAGCTGGGAATGATTCGATCAATTTCTTGCATTATTTCCATTGTTTCTTTGAGGGCAACCACAACTTTTTGATAATGGAGAATGTCATCAAATGATAAACTACGCTTAGCTTTTTTGCGATCTTTAAGCCATTTATCAAGAACTTGATAACCGCCAATTTTAAATTCCCAAACTTCTTTTTCAACTCCTTCAAAATATTGCTCTTTGTTGATATAAACCCTCTTTTCTATAGCTTTATAGGTAACTTCGGTGACGGCGTTATCACCTTTGCCGCTCATTTTAGTGATTAATTTATTCAATTTTTTGGATTTCATCAGGTGCAAATCAACTAATGCTTGACCTTGTTCGCTAAGGTTTTGAAATAGCTGTTTGCTGCTGGTAAGTGGCACACGGGGAAAGTCAATTTTTAGGAATTCGGCATAGCGGGAGCGATAGGTTGGACTATGGAAGATTGCGTAAATATAATGAAAAATTTCTTCTGGAGTAGGGATATAGCCAAGTTTCTCTTGGATTAGATTAATAAAAGTTTGAGATATATTTGTTTCAACTTTATTGCTCGTAAAAACAGATTTTTGTTTACTTTCAATATCAGGATAAATATAAAGAGGAAAAATATAATTTGCTTCTTTTAGTGAAAGTGTATGATTGTCAATAATGTTAGAAGTACATAAGATTTGATCGTAAATCCTTTCAACTTCAACATTGCGAGATGTAATAAGCCCTAAATTATTTGTTGTTAAAAAATTTTTTGTAACTTCACTTCTTGGAAGTTCAACAACATCTTCATGATGAAAATAAGCCCTTCGATCAAATGGACGGTAAAGACATTTTGTAAAATATTTTTTCCAATCGGGATTAGCTGCTAAAGATTTTCGTCTTTCGCTTATTTTCCAATCGCGGGTATCACTGATGTCATATTTTGCAATAATTTCCTGATCGGACAAACTAAGATTTTTAAAATTTTCAATGCGTTTGTAAAGTTCGGCATCGTCAAAATCAAAAACAAAATGATCTCGATGAGATTTTACACCCGTTGAATTTACAGGCATAATATCTGTAATCTTCCAACCCATTTCATACTCAGCTTTACAATCTGTATTCTGAGGAATAAATAGATAAAACGGAGGCGTAGGATTTAGCTCTTTCCAATCAACTGTATTGACATCATTTTCTAAAAGATATCGATACTTATTTTCTCGTGAACCCCAAAGATGCGCGTGATGAATTTTAGCCATTTAGATAATCTCAAACAAATAACGGGGTAATCCTGATTGGCGAATTATCGATTGTAAAGTCCCAATTTTCAATTCGGAATGATTAGGAATAGGAACCGTGACAGTTGTTTCTGGCGTTTTAAGTTGCATCACAATGTGGCTACCGCGTTGTCGTAATTCCACAAAACCATTTGCGACCAAAATTTTACAGGCTTCTCGACCAGATAATACTCTTAATCTACCCAATTGCTACCTCCAACCGAGTTATGAATACATCATTGTGTAAACGATTCTGTATTTCTGAAGGATCAGCAAATTCAAAAAATAATTGTAAAGCTTCAATTAAGTTAGCTTTAGCATCCTCAACAGAATCACCCTGACTCACAATATCTAACTCTGGACAAAGAGCAACATAACTATGATCTTCACGCTCAATAATTGCTGTAAATTGCTGAATTCTTTGCATACTCATTTTTCTTTAGGATATTTAACCATAATAGCAACAGCCACACCTTGCTGAATATCAAACACATCGCCAATTCAAGGATGAAATGCAACGCCTAGAGATCTTTGAATAAAGGGACTCATAAGGATATTCTGATATTAATCACAACCATCAGGAAATCCTCATGAGCTTTAAACATCTTACCACCACAGAAAGAAGTGAACTGT
>JANMFC010000222.1:0-2340 GCA_031377675.1 Pseudanabaena sp. OTE_70b_metabat_355
CCAATCATGAAAAAGGCAAGTGCGATCGTTACTAATCAAGGTGGACGTACCTGTCATGCTGCAATTATTGCGCGAGAAATGGGTATTCCTGCGATCGTTGGTTGTGGCAATGCTACGGGCTTTATCAAATCTGGACAAGAAGTAACCGTTTCCTGTGCCGAAGGTGAAGAAGGTAAAGTGTATGCTGGTTTAGTTCCCTTTGAAGTTGTGGAAACCTCCCTCGATAATTTACCGAAGCTTTCCACCAAGATCTTGATGAATGTGGGCAATCCTGAAGAAGCTTTTGGTTTATCTTCCATCCCCTGCGATGGTGTAGGTCTAGCCCGTATGGAATTCATTATTGCGAACCACATCAAGGCGCATCCTATGGCGCTGATGAATTTTGACACGCTCGAAGACAAGGCGGCGAAATGGGAAATTTCCCAACTGACGGCAAGGTATGAAAATAAAGCTGATTTCTTTGTAGACAAGCTAGCCCACGGTATCGGCACGATCGCTGCGGCTTTCTATCCCAAACCTGTCGTGGTGCGGATGTCTGACTTCAAGAGCAATGAATATGCCAATCTGCTCGGTGGTCGCGCCTTTGAGCCTGTGGAAGAAAATCCAATGATCGGCTGGCGTGGTGCATCTCGCTACTACGATCCCAAATATCGCGAAGCCTATGGCTTGGAATGCCAAGCTCTGAAGCGAGTTCGTGACGACATGGGGTTGACCAATGTGATTCCAATGATTCCCTTCTGTCGCACTCCTGAAGAAGGGTGCAAAGTTCTTGCAGAAATGGAAAAACATGGCTTGAAGCGCGGTGAGAATGGTCTGGAAGTCTATGTGATGTGCGAAATCCCCAGTAACGTAATTCTGGCGGATGAGTTCGCGCAAGTCTTCGATGGCTTCTCGATCGGCTCCAATGACCTCACGCAACTGACTCTTGGCTTAGATCGCGATTCTTCTTTGGTCGCTCATATTTTCGATGAGCGTAATGAAGCTGTGAAGTCGCTGATCCGCACCGTGATTCAAAAGGCAAAGGCAAGTGATCGCAAGATTGGTATCTGTGGTCAAGCGCCTAGTGATTATCCTGAATTTGCGAAGTTCTTGGTAGAACAGGGTATTGACTCTATTAGTCTCAACCCTGATTCTGTTTTGAAGACGATGTTGGAGTTGGCTAAAGCATAGATGGGTTCTTTCTAGGTAAATAGGTGAAGCTAGTTATAAGGGTTCAACTGAGATTCTTATGGCTAAAAGATTAAATTTTTTAGCAAAGTCGGGCTTCACCCTATTTCCCATATGAGCGAAGATTTAATGTCCAAGAAATCTAGGTGTCCGTGCTGGTTGACTCTGCTCTGCTCGAACTTGCGTTGATTTGGGATAAGCCAGTGGCATTTACAACAGCTAGGAAAAAATAATTCTAAGTGAACTTAACCAGCACAAAATGCTTTTACTTGGAGTTATTACCATTGTGCGAATTTGATTTTCTCATAATGGATCTGGTAGAAAAATAGCTTTTAACATACCTTTATAATCATCGGGGATTAATTTAAATCCCAATTTCCTACAGATACTTTGCATTTTGTAATTGCTAGAGAGAATGTAACCCACGATCGCGTCCAGTTGTTCTTCTTTCCCGATTTCCAGAAGTCGAGTTAATAGTTCTGTTCCCAAACCTTGATGTTGATAGCGATCGCTCACAATTAATGCAAATTCAGCTTCGTTTGTCCCATGTAATTTACTCAGACGCGCAACTGCTAAGATTTCATGTTCGGAATTTTGCAGATTTTTGCGTTCGGCGACAAGGATCATTTCGCGATCGTAATCAATAAAACAGATACGGGTCAAGCGTTCGTGAGCGATGCGCTTATTTAATTTCAGCATATGGGCATAACGCAAGTAGACGCTTTCTTCGGAAAGGGTTTGATGAAACTGCACCATGAGCGGCTCATCTTCAGGACGGATGGGACGGATATTCAGTTGATCGCCTTTGATTGATTCCCAATTTTGGATATATTTAGTGGGATAGGGACGAATTGCAGGGAGTGGGCGATCGGCAAAGGAAGCCTCGGTATGCAGCAGTACGCGAGCATCTAAAGCAATCATGCCCTCGGGAGAAACTAGCAAGGGATTGATGTCAATTTCGCGAATCTGCGGCTGTTCAACTATTAACTGACTGAAGTTTACCAATAACTGTTCGAGTTTTGCCATATCGATCGCATTTCTACCACGAATACCTTGTAATGCTTGATAAATGCGCGTTTGTTCCATCATTCGCCGCGCCAGAGTCGTATTTAATGGCGGTAAGGATAGCGATCGATCTTGAAATACTTCCACTAATTGACCGCCCATGCCAAA
>JANMFC010000225.1:0-2833 GCA_031377675.1 Pseudanabaena sp. OTE_70b_metabat_355
CAAAATCGTGAAAGAAGAAGACTTTCAGAAGGCGGTAGATTTTATAAATCACAGACCGAGAAAATCTCTTGACTATCGTACCCCATACGAAGTATTCTTTGCTTCATCAGAACCCGTTGCATTTCAAGTTTGAATCGGCGGTCCAAAGTCAGATGTAATCACAGGAATAATCATTAGCCTTTGCCAATTAGGTCACGAAAGATATTCTCAGAATTTTCTGCTAGATTTGATTCGCCTTGGAAACTGCTAATCAAAGGACTCTGCTTAAGACGAGCAAGGGGATCTCTTTCTTTTTGAAGTTGCTGAAAATATGCATCAATTGCGGCTGCGATCGCTGATTGCATATCTTGATTGTTTGTTTGTTGAATATAACCCAACTTTTTCTTGTTTTCTTCCGTTAAATTCAGTGTAGCTGTTTCCATGTGATTAGGGATATATATTTTTAAATGATTGTAGTATCTAAAAAAGTTAGAGATTTGTTTTGAGAAAACCTAACCCTTCGGAAATACCTCTTGGTCGCCAGTTTAGGATTTGAGCAAGGCGATCGCTTTTCATACCTGCTTTGAGAGGACGACGTGCGGGTTGATTACCACTAAACTGCTTTATATTCAGCAATTGTTTTCATTAATCCCTGCTCTAAGGTGTACTTTGGCTTCCAACCGAGCAAGCTCAACTGCTCAATATTTGCTTTGGAAAACATTATTTCATTTTCTCTATAGGGAATTGCTCCGAAATTCAAATCGGTTTGCGATTGACTTAATTTACGAACAGTTTCCACAAATTCTCGGATTGTAAAAGTCTGACCACTACCTAATTCATACTCTTGATAATTATTACCTTGTTTATGTTTTTCTAATATTTTTAAATATGCGGTCACAACATCTGCAACATAGATAAAATCCCTCAACTGCTGTCCCTCTGTTAGCACTAAATCTTTAATATTTGCAAGACAGCTTTTGACGACATAGCTAGTAAACTTTGAATTATCTTCGTTACCACCAAACATGTGTTCTAGTTTAGTATTAATAAAATAAATCTTGCGACATTGTGCATAATGTTTTCCCCAATCAGCAAAATGTTTTTTTGATATTGAGTAATCTGGTAATCCTTGATAAGGAATATCACCTTTATTAAAGTATGTATCTGTGTTTATAAAAACATCCGTATTAAAATTTGTTGCAAGGTCTAAAATTTGTAATGGGAAGAAAGTATTCGCGTTAAAAACTTCAAGTGAACCTTCATTGTTTTTACCATAACAAGTTGCAGTATGAATTACTGCAAAAACATTATCAAGACGATCAAATACTTGGTGTAAATCACAGATATCAATATCAAAACTAATTATTTGATCTATTACATCATCAATTCGCCAAGTCTTCGAGAAACTACGTTTAAGAATTGCCACACGATAACCATCGACAAGTAGAGCCTTTACTAAATGGCTGCCTAAAAAACCCGTTGCACCCGTAACTAAAACTGTTTTTTCCATTATGATCTAGGTAAATATTGAGGATTTAAAACATCAACTTGAGCAAAGGGACAAACCTCTGGAAAGACACTAATATCTAATCCAGTTTCTTGAGCAGTAATTAACCTTGCGTCTTGATAACACTCAGCAAATACTTGTTCAAAATAAGGCTTAAGACTAGGGCTTTTTTTGAAAACTTTATTTAAGCGTAAAGAATGCTCAGTGATTGATGCTTTCCAGATATTAGTGCGTTTTTGCGGTTGATATTTCCACTTGAGCAAATGCTGTAAAACCCTAATCAGATTACTTTCTAAAGCATCCTTACGACTACCCGCCATATCTTCTATTTCTTCAGCCAGATTTTGACAATCTAACTTTTCTACATCTCCATTGCGTAATAAATTTGCTGTTTCCTGTAGCCAAAGATCAAGATCGGCTTGATATAGAGTTTGTGTTGAAGTCATAACTGATTTACGGTGAATTAAATATCAGCATCTAGATCTATACCAAGCGATCGCAGTTTCTCTGCCAATCTGTCAGCGCGTTCACGCTCCTGTTCAGCACGTTCACGCTCCTGTTCAGCACGTTCATGTGCTTGCTCAGCGCGTTCATGTGCTTGCTCAGCTCGACCATGTTCCTGTTCAGCTAACTCGCGCCCTGTCAGTAAAACTTCACCCGATAAGGTTGCCCAGCGTAACCACACAGCCGTTACCCCACGATAGCTTCCAGACCAACGCACCAAGGCAAGCCCCAAAGATTGACTAATTAGCCATCCTTGCTGATTAAAATCAAGTGGCTGGTAAACGCCACTATTTAAGAAAAAGCCAGCAAAATCTTCTGAATTAAAGGGATCGTACCAAAAATATTCACTAACTCGCATTTTATTTTGATAAATTTGCTTTTTCTCAGTCCTATCAAAATTTGCGGTGCTTGGAGAAAGCAACTCAATCACCACATCAGGAGACTTCTCCTCCTCCCAAACCACCCAAGATTTACGCTCTTTCTTAGAGACTCCCGTGACGGCAAAAAAATCTGGACCTTTGAAATCTTGATTTTTGAGTTGGGCTTGGCTGAAATAAATAAACATATTTCCGCCGACATAGCCATCTTCACGCTTTTCCAACCAAGGATCTAAACCTTCGATGAGCAGATCCATCTGCATTTTATGGCGTTGAGTCTCCATATTTTCTCCGTCGTCATAGGGGAGTTGATCTTGATTTGGTAAAGTGAGTAACTCAAGCTCAACCGATGTGCGAGGAAGGGTTGCTAAATTCATTACTTTCTCATATTAAAGGTCAGCATTTAAATCAGGCATAAGTAGGTAGGCATAATTAAATATAGAACCCAAATAAGCGGAATCGCCCG
>JANMFC010000247.1:0-11881 GCA_031377675.1 Pseudanabaena sp. OTE_70b_metabat_355
TGATTCGCCCGCGAAGCGGGCGAATCAGCTTCTTTGGGTTTTATATTTAATTGCGCTTAGCTACTTGCAAACTATTTTGGGGATTCTTTTTGGGATTCATTTTTCTTTTCTTAATTTATCAGGAAAGTCACCAAATATAAACATCTAAATTAATTAGCTTACCGATAGGGTATCTCAAGTTGTAAGGTTGATACAAGTATTTTGCAATACCTACCACATTAATATTTCCAGATTAGTTGAGGCGTTAAATGCTACTAGACAGCGATCGCGTTCAGGTTTTGAGTGAAGCTCTGCCCTATATGCAAAAATTTTCAGGGCGCACCATCGTGGTCAAATATGGCGGCGCGGCGATGAAAGAAGAAAGTTTGCGGCAGGACGTGATCCGCGATGTTGTAACTATGTCATTTATGGGGCTGCGCCCTGTTCTCGTGCATGGCGGAGGACCAGAAATCAATACATGGCTAACCAAGCTCAACATCGAGCCGCAGTTCATCGATGGCTTGCGTGTCACCGATGCCGCCACGATGGAAGTTGTGGAAATGGTGCTAGTCGGGCGGGTTAATAAACAAATTGTGGAAATGATCAACCTCGCAGGCGGATCGGGTGTGGGTTTATGTGGCAAAGATGGCAACCTGATCCGCGCTCGTCCTCAAGGCAATGATGCGATCGGCTTTGTTGGTGAAGTCAGTGGGATCAACATCGGACTGCTGACGACATTGCTGGAAGCGGGGCATATTCCCGTCGTGTCCAGTGTCGCCACCGATGAAACAGGACAGTCTTACAACATCAATGCAGATACGGTTGCAGGAGAACTAGCCGCCGCCCTCGGAGCCGAAAAGTTGATCTTGCTGACTGATATTGCGGGTATTTTGCATAATTACAAAGATCCCAGTACCCTCTATCGCAGTCTGACGATCCAGAAGGCGAGAGAACTGATGACCGAAAATGTGGTTAGCGGTGGCATGATTCCCAAAGTACAGTGTTGTGTGCGATCGCTAGCGCAGGGGGTAAAAGCAGCGCATATTGTCGATGGTCGAGTGCCACATTCCCTATTATTAGAAATCTTCACTAATAGCGGCGTTGGCTCGATGATTGTCGCTTCAGAGAATGCGTTTTAACTTATTGCCTTTGAAACCAAGAAATAGGAGCGCGTGGCGAAGCCACGCACTCCTATTTCTTGAATGGGAAAAAGCTAAGATAGGCTAAGCCAGAAATAACTGGTGCTATGGAGGATAGAATGCTCGATCATTTGCCTAAAAGTTTTCTCGATCAATTGCGAGAAATGACTGTCGTTGTCGCCGATACAGGCGATATCCATGCCATTGAACTGGTGAAGCCCCAAGATGCCACCACCAATCCATCGTTGATTACGGCTGCCGCGCAAATGCCGCAATATCAAGAAATTGTTGATGAAACGCTCCTAGAAGCAAGAACTGATTTAGGGAAGGATGCAACTACAGCGCAGGTTGTTTCCTTGGCTTTCGATCGCTTAGCGATCGCCTTTGGAATGCGAATTTTGCAGATTATTCCAGGGCGAGTCTCGACAGAAGTGGATGCGAGATTGTCCTATGACACTGATGCAACCGTGGAAAAGGCGCATTATTTAATTTCCCAATATGAAGCGCATGGCATTTCTCGCGATCGCATCTTGATTAAAATTGCGGCAACTTGGGAAGGGATCAAGGCGGCGGAATCACTGGAAAAAGAAGGGATTCATTGTAATTTGACTTTGTTGTTTGGACTACATCAAGCGATCGCTTGTGCGGAAGCGAAAGTGAAGTTAATTTCGCCTTTTGTGGGAAGGATTCTCGACTGGCACAAGAAAGATACAGGACGCGATAGCTATCCCCCTACCGAAGATCCTGGAGTATTGTCCGTGGCAAAAATTTATAACTACTATAAAAAGTTTGGTTATAAAACCGAAATCATGGGTGCAAGCTTCCGCAATAAGGAGGAGATCATTGAGTTGGCAGGCTGTGATTTATTAACAATTTCCCCTGCGCTGCTTGATGAGTTGCATCACATTGAGGGTGAACTAGTTCGTAAACTTGATCCTGCCATCGCTTCTCAATCCGATATCGAGAAGATTTCGATGGACAAAGATACTTTTGAGGCGATGCATTTAAGCGATCGCATGGCTTCTGAGAAGTTGGATGAAGGTATCAAAGGGTTCTCGAAAGCGCTCGTTACTTTAGAAGAGTTGCTCACCGCGAGACTAGCCAAACTCGAAGGATAGAGCAGTTCAATTTACTCATAAAAGTAAGGAAATAGCTCTGATTCGAGAATATAGCGGGTAGCTTGTCGAAAGATCGATTGGCAAGTTCCCGTGGCTAATTCGCGATGGTTAGGAATTGTGAGGGTTTCTTTACCAATCGGGGAGATGCGGCGCAGTTTGATGTGACTACCTTTCTGGCTATGAACGTCAAAACCAAATTTTTTAAAAATCGCGATCGCATCTGATCCAGAGAGACGTTTAAGCTTTGACATATTCGGGTTGTAGCTCAAAGGTAACAAAAATTGATGGATTGGCTACTAAGCCGAAGTCTTCAGGGTTTTCGTCTTCTAGGTGTAAGCCAACTGCCTCGATGAGATTTTCAACAACTTCATCGAGAGTGTTTCCCTGTGTAACTACGGATATTTCCAAGCACTCGGCAACATAGCCGCCCTCTAAGTTTGACCGAATAAAGGACTTAATATTTTGCTGAAGTTTAATCTGGCTTTTCATTAATTAATCCTTATTTGTTACAGCTTACAGCCTATTGAGGCTTTGAGTAGTCCAAGAATATTTTTGAAAGCGTTGCTCCGCAACGCTTTCAAAAATATTCTTGGGTTCTAATTCAGCGCAAAGCGCTGTATTACTTATTAAAATCCTCAAACTCAGGAACTGGCGACAATTCCACATCTTCATAAATCAGCGATAAAGGACATTGAAAATCAATACTAGTTAACTCAAAAATGTCAGGATTAGTAGATTCCGTAGAATCCTCTGGATAGCTAGTTAACTCCCATTTTCCCGCATTTCCGCGCCGATAAACATCAATATTGATTTTTTCCGCATCAATCAGCACATACTCTAACAAAGTTGGAAAACGGCGATAGTATTTGAATTTGTCACCCCGATCGAAACCTGCGGTACTGGGTGATAGGACTTCTATAATTATTTTAGGAAAAGAAATAACTTGGCGCGATCGCCGATCCTGCTCGTTACAAGTAATCACTACATCAGGATAGAAATAGGCTCTAGCATTGCTGACCTGCACCTTGACATCAGAGACATTAACGCGACAGCCAATCGCTTTTAAATGCCCTCGAAGCGCATTGTAAGCATTCAAAGCAATGTCATTGTGAGGGATCGTTCCGCCAGCCATCGCATAAACTTCGCCATCAATATATTCATGACGAATTTGCTGTTCTGCTTCCCAGACAAGATATTCTTCAGGGGTTAAAAAATGTTTTTGAAGATTAGCGATCATTGATTTTTTCTGCAACCTCTTGTGAACTTTACTGCGATTATGCCGCCAAATTCGTCTTTTGCTGATACCAACCATAGCAAAATCAAAGTGTATCAAAACCTGATTGCTCAGTTTGATCTGCTTTTGCGTGCCAAATATCCGATTATTTATGTGGTGACTACCGAAGAAGAACCTGTTGAAGAAATTTTGACGGAAGTGGCGCTGCAATCTAATCCTAGTCGCCGCATTTTGTTTTGGGACATTGCGCGGGGCTGGAGTGACAATAGTGCTGATAAGGGATCGGTAATGGCGGCTTTATCCAGAATTGCTCACCGAGACAAAGCAACCAAAGATGGCGATAATGTTCTGTACATATTGCGCGATTTGCATCCGATCCTCAAAGATCCCCATCACGATCGCCATATTCCGATGATTCGGGAGCTAAAAAATTTAGCGCGAGATCTCAAACTAGATCGCCGCACGATCGCCTTAACTAGTCATGTTTTAGAGATTCCTCCCGAACTCACGGAAGAGATTACCGCGATTGATTTTCCGTTACCTGCGATCGCGGAAATCGAATATTTAATCAAGCAAAAAATTTCACCTAATAAACTGAATCTGTCCAGCTTAGCGTTAGAGCAGTTGGTCAAGGCTTGTCAAGGTTTAAGCCGTACCCGTATCCAAAGAGTATTAGCCAAGGCGATCGCTGAAAAAGAGCAGGTTAATGATACTGATATCGATGCTGTACTAGCCGAAAAGCAACAAGCGCTGAGGCAGACAGGGATTTTAGAATTTTTCACGGTAAATGAATCCCTCAAAAATGTTGGTGGTTTAGACAATCTCAAGCAATGGGTACGCATCCGCCGCGATTCTTTCACCGAAGAAGCCAAACGTTATGGGATTCCCACACCGAAGGGCGTGTTATTAGTCGGTATCCAAGGCACGGGCAAATCTCTATCGGCAAAAACGATCGCTAATGAATGGCGATTACCATTATTACGTCTGGATATTGGGCGGCTATTTGGTAGTTTTGTGGGCGAAAGTGAAAGTCGAATGCGACAGATGATCCAACTCGCCGAAGCCACAGCGCCCTGTGTATTGTGGATTGATGAAATCGATAAAGCCTTTGGCAATCCAAATATGGCGATCGATGGTGACTCTGGTGCAAGTCGGCGCGTCTTTGGCTCACTGATTACATGGATGCAAGAAAAAACTGCGCCTGTGTTTATTGTGGCTACAGCTAACAATGTGCGAATTTTACCAGCCGAACTTTTGCGAAAAGGTCGCTTTTATGAAATTTTCTTTTTGAATTTACCGACAGAATCCGAACGGCAAGAAATTTTTAAAGTATATTTACAGAAGTTGCGCCCCAGTCGTTTGCGTGAATTTGACCTGATGCTCTTAGCGCGACACACCAAAAACTTTAGCGGTGCGGAAATCGAGCAGGTGATCATTGATGGCATTCATCGCGCCTTTGGACGTGGTACTAGTGGCAACCGCGAAGATTTCACCACAGAAGATATCATCAGCGCGATCGAGGAGACAGTGCCACTAGCAGCGATCGCTTCCCAACAAATTGAGTCGCTTAAGCAATGGGCGGCGGAGTCGGGCGCACGCACTGCCTCCAACGATGAGCAATTATTACAAGAACTTCGCAAGTTTGCAATTAAACTAGAGTAACGCCCCCAATCAATATGTCCCACTTCACCACGATCGCTGTCGAAATTAAAAACGGTGACTTGCTCGCACAGTCGCTGCAAGAACTTGGTTATCCTATCAAGCAAAATACTGTGGTGCGTGGCTATCTTGGCGACACGATTAATGCTGAGTATGTGATCCCCATGCCTAACGCTTATGATATTGGCTTTCGGAAAGTCGGCGATCGCTATGAATTAATAGCTGATATGTGGGGTGTAGCCATGAATATGGAAGAATTTCTAGGCGAATTAAATCAGCAATATGCTACGAAAGTAGTTTTAGAAAGTGCATTGCAGCAAGGCTTTGCGATCGAGCAACAGGAAACCCTAGAAGACGGCACAGTGAGAATCGTGATTGGGCGATGGAGTTAAAGGATGTGATTCGCCCGCGAAGTGGGCTAATTACATCCTTTGGGTTTTATTACTTAGTCAGAATTACGGAATAGAGTTAATACTGGCACACAAGCTCCGATACATGAGGCGATCGCGCCAATTCCTGAGAAGATGTGTGGAACTTGCATATACTTAACTAGTTCGTCTGTAGCGAGGGGTAGAGTCGCCAATAACATACACGACACACCTAAGCGAATTGCTAGTTGATGAATCATGAATAACACTTGAAATCTACAATTGGTTGATATCTATTTGATATACCGATGATTCACACTAAGTGGACTTAAGGGGATCGTCATCTATAAATAGAGTGAGATGTTAACTATTGGGTCAGTTGCTTATGTGATTTTGCTAGTAAATCCGATAATAAATTTGATATAATCTGATTAAATTCATTAAATTTAATGTTTTCTGTAGACAGCAGAATTAATCTATGACAACTATTAATTCTCGCAAATTCAAAAACTTGGTATTACACATCAGTAATAGTCCATATGTTCCTAACCTTGCTAAAACTAAGTTATGGAAATTAATCTACTTCATTGATGTGGCTGCTTTAAGGGAAACTGGGCAAACAATAACTGGCTCTGAATATATTAAGTATGAAAGAGGTCCAGTCCCTAGTCGCGGTGAAAAAATCCTCAAGCAGGTACAAACTGAGGGCAAAATTTCGATTGAGCAAGAGATCTATTCTTCCTATCGGATTAATAAAATAGTGCCAGTAGTTCCGCCTGAAAGTGAAGTATTTTCTGAGTATGAGATCGGTTTAATTGATAAAATCTGCCAAAATTATGGCTCTAAAACTGCTAGTTATCTATCCAACGCAAGCCATGATGAACCAGCTTGGCATTTCGCAAAAATGCTAGATAAACTTTCTCCCGAATTAATGATTTACGGTGCTTCTGAAGATCCAGAAGGATTGTAGCTGCATGAATGTCAGGTTCTTTTATTCTCACTCAGCAAGAAAAAGCATCAAAAAGGCTAAGCACGATCTTCGGTCTTCCTATGAAACTGTAAAATCAGTTTTAGCGTTGAATCCTGCTTACGGTGTAGAGATCTCTAAGCGTAACGGTCTGCGGAAGATGCGACTGGCTGTACGCAGTTTAAATTGTGGGAAAAGTGGTGGATACCGATTAATCTATCGGGCAGTAATGATCGATGAAGCTTGGCATATTGTGTTTTTGCGAGCATTTTTTAAAGGAGATATGGAAGATTTATCCCACGCTGACTATGATGTTCTGGAGAATGAGTCTGAAGAGATTTTGTCCTCAACCATAGATTACGATTGGCAAGAATTTCTTATGCCTGAGTCAGCAATAGAAACTGAAGAGTGAAATATCCACAAAAAAAGCCTTGCAAAGCAAGGCTTTTTTTGGATGTAAAGAAAGAATTAACCAAATCTACCGCTAATGTATTCTTCGGTGGCAGTTTGCTTAGGACTACTGAAAATCACCGATGTACGATCAATTTCCACGAGTTTACCTGTACGCTTGCCATTTTCGCTAAGTTCTGTATTAAAGAACGCAGTCATGTCAGCCGATCGCGAAGCTTGTTGCATATTGTGAGTCACGATTACTAGCGTAAACTTCTGCTTGAGTTCCTGCATTAACTCTTCGATGCGAAGGGTGGAAATAGGGTCAAGGGCGGAACAAGGCTCATCCATCAAGATTACCTGTGGCTCCACGGCGATCGCACGGGCAATACATAGACGTTGTTGTTGACCACCCGAAAGCGCTAAACCACTTTCTTGCTGTTTATCTTTGACCTCATCCCAAATAGCCGCCGATCTCAAGGATTTTTCGACTAGCTCATCCATATCAATTTTGGAGCCTTTAAATCCGTTGATACGGGGGCCAAAAGCAATGTTTTCATAGATTGATTTTGGGAAAGGATTAGGACGCTGAAATACCATACCGATGTGACGACGTACTGCGACAGGATCGATCTTGGGATCATACAGGTTATGCCCATTAAAGGTGATCGAGCCTCTAACCTTTGCGCCTTCGATTAAGTCATTCAGGCGATTGAAGCAACGCAAAATTGTACTTTTACCACAGCCCGAAGGACCAATAAAAGCGGTGATTTGATTTTTGAAGATTTCTAAGTTAACGCCCGCCACTGCTGGGGAGTTGGAACTATAAAAAACATTAACATCTTCAACTTTTAAAATAGCCTGATTTCCAGAAGCGTTGCTATTGCTTATATCCATTGTAAAACCCCAAATTTGTAATTATGAACCTTGATCAAATACTCTGAATTACTTGGCTCTGCTGCGGAGGAAGATCGCGATTAAATTCATGCCCAAGACCAACATCAAAAGCACCACGATCCCGGCCGAAGCTAGTACTTGAAACTCTGGTTTAGGATCGCCAACCCACTCATAGATTTGATAGGGCAGAACTGAAAAGAAGTTGTCGTTTGACCATAATGTATCGGTAAATACATCTCCCATTCTACCACTGAACAAAGCGCCAAAATTAACGGGTGAGGCTTTGGGGTCAAACAAAACTGTACCAGCGCCAAGCACGACAATTGGTGCAGTCTCACCGATACCTCTGGAAGTCGAAATGATCACCGCCGTCAAAATCCCTGGCAAAGCCGCAGGCAAGACATGGTAACGAATCGTTTGCCATTTAGTCGCGCCAACTCCATAGGATGCTTGACGAATTGATTGAGGAACAGCTCGAATCGCTTCTCTGGAGATCACGATTACTGGCGGCAAAATCAGCAAAGTAATCGTCAAAATACCAGTGACAATCACAGCGCGACCGCCGTAAATACCCCGCACAAACAGCCCTAATCCCAAGAGACCGTAAATAATCGATGGAATACCCGCAAGATTGTAGATATTTAGTTCGATTAAATCTGTAAACCAATTCTTTTTGGCATACTCTTCTAAATAAATAGCTGAGCAAACACCAAGGGGGATCACCAGAACCAATACATAGGAGAGCATGGCGATCGAGCCAAGGATGGCGGCTCTATATCCAGAATCTAAAGGTCGGCGCGATGGATATAGCTTAAATAAGTCTGGGTTAAGGCGGCTAGAACCATCACTGACGACTTCATAAATCAAAAATGCAAGGACAACCAGCCCCAGAGATGTGGCAAAAATGCAAAAGCCTGCAAATATTTTGCCCCATAGCTGCCTAGATTCTAGCTTGGGATCAAACTTGGAATCACTGGGTTTTCCATCAATCGTATCTAGTATATCGATCCCGTTACTCATAGGTTTCTTTGAAGCGGTTGCTAATTAGCTTACTGATAATATTAAGAAAGAGTGTGATCAGAAATAGCATCATCCCCACGGCAAAGAGAGCTTGATATTCAACGCTGCCGACTCGTGAGTCACCCTTGGCAACTTGAGCGATATAAGCGGTCATTGTGCCTACGGTTTGTCTGGGATCAAAGGTTAAGACTGGACGCTGACCCGCCGCGATCGCTACAATCATCGTCTCACCAACGGCGCGGGATATACCCAAAATAATTGCCGCGCAGATACCTGATAATGCGGCGGGAAGTACAACGTTTGTGGCGACTTCTTTTTTGGTGGAGCCAAGTCCATAGGCGGCTTCGCGCAGAGATGTTGGTACTGCAACCATCGCATCTGTACTAATGGAAGCGATCGTGGGGACAATCATAATTCCCATGATTAAACCCGCACTAAGAGCGTTAAAGCCTTGCAAGCCAGGAATAATTTTGTTTAAGAATGGAGTAACAACCGTGAGCGCAAAATAGCCATACACGACAGTTGGTACGCCAGCTAGCAATTCAATCACAGGGCGCAAAAATTTACCTAATCTGGGTGAAGCGTATTCTGCAAGATATACGGCTGTTGCCAAGCCCAATGGAGTCGCTACTAACATCGCAATTAAAGCCACCATTAAAGTGCCGTTAACTGTTGGCCATACGCAAAAGCCTTTTTCAGCAAATTGGGGTGTCCAACTACAGCTATAGTTACCATTTTCTAGGGTTTTGCCAAATAGAAACTCGCCAATACTCGCCTTACCGAAAAAGCTCACCGTTTCTGATGCAAGTACATAGACGATCGCTACAGTCGTCAATACCGAGACAAACGCACAAAAAAGTAACGCATAGCCGATCGCACTTTCACGGATATTGCGATCGCGGCGTTGATAAAGATCAAGGTCTTCGACTTGAGGTGGAGTTGCAGGACTTGTCATAAATTTTTCTCATCAAGTACATCAAAAGCGGAAGCCCTCATAGATACCCTATATAGATACTAAGAGGGCTTCACTCAAAACTAACTCGAAATTATTTCAAGTCTTTTGCAAGCAATTCAGCTACAGAAACGCCAGCAGGAGCATCCATGAAGGTTGAACCTGTCTTACCAGCACTCAAACGTTCAAGGATTTTCGGCAAAGCGTCACTAGGAAGTGGCACATAACCAACTTCTTTGACGACTTTAATATCTTTAAAGTAGTAATCAGCAAAAGCCTTGACTTCAGGACGGGCTAAAGACTTCTTGCTGACATAGATGAACAGAGGACGAGAAAGTGGGGAATATTTACCAGAGTTGATGTTTTCAGCAGTAGGCGCAACGCAACCTTTACCACCATCAACTTCAACAGCGGTCAGCTTCTTCGCATTTTCTTCAAAGTAGGCAACTCCAAAGAAGCCCACAGCACCCTTGCCACCTTGAACACCCTTAACGGTGATGTTGTCATCTTCGCTAGGTTGATAATCCTTACGAATCACCTTGGATTTTTTGTTGATAGCTTCGGTGAAGTAATCAAATGTACCAGAGTCAGCGCCTGCACCAAAGAGAGCTAATGTTTCTTTAGGGAAATCAGGGCGAACTTGATCCCAAGATGTGATTTTGCCTTCGGAATCAGGACTCCACATGGTGTTGAGTTCAGCAACGGTTAGACATTTTGCCCAAGTATTTTCTTTGTTGACAACTACGGTCAGACCATCAACAGCAACTGGTAGTTCAACAAACTCTACATTGTTTTTCTTGCAATCCTCAGCTTCTTTAGCTTTAATTGGACGAGAAGCATTAGCAATATCGATGTCGCCAGCACAGAACTTCTTGAAGCCGCCGCCAGTACCACTTGTACCAACAGGAACCTTGACACCAGGATTTCCTTTTGCGAAGTCTTCAGCAACAGCCTTACTGATCGGTGCAACTGTGCTAGATCCATCAATGGTGATGTTGCCAGTTAAGTTAGAAGGTGCTTTTGCAGGTTCCTTAGCAGGTTCCTTGGCAGCAGTTGTAGTCTTCGCCGTGGGGCTAGTAGCTGCGGTTGGAGGAGTTGGTGCGTCGCCACCACAGGATGCTAGGGTTGCGGCTAGTGTAACGCCTGCTACAAAAGTTACAACGCTACGATTGATATTCTTTTTGGACATCATAAAAAATCTTACTGCGATTATATCTGTTACGGTTTGCTAAGCATTTAAACTAGACAAGACTGATACTAAACTGGTTATGGCAAGCAAAGGTTAAGACCAGTTAAAGGTGCAGTTAAGTTTGGATTGAAATTAGTTTTTTTCGTTAAGATTTGACAACAAAGTTACATAAATTACAAGCCCGAAATAATTCTCATTAATATTGGATTTACCAGTTCAGGAGCTTCATCCTGTGGGCAATGTCCCACATTTGGCAAATCAATAAATTCTTTAACACATAAAAATCTAGTAAAAGATTTACGTCCTAGCTCGATGGGTTCCCAAGGATCGCGATCGCCCCACAACACGATCGCATCGCAAGGCAAAACTGCCAACAAATCTTCAGGTCTTGGTCCTTGTGAGTAGCGCACAAATGCCATAAATACATCAACCGCGTTAGGGTTCAGAGACGGCTTAATTAATATGTCAATTAACTCATCGGTGATTGCGTCTTTGTTTATATAAGCCTGCGACAAAATTTGCTTTACCGATCGCGGTTTACGCACTTGATCAAAAAATAATTTGGCGATCGCCCGATTACCCAAAATACTTTGCACAAATCCTACACCGCCCCGCTTAAACCAAGGCATTGCCAATTGATTCTGTTCTTGCAATAACCGTAACGAGCAGTTAATCAATACAGTCTTCACAATTAAATCAGGGGCATAAATTGCCGCTTGCATTGCTACTACCGCACCGATGGAATTACCAATCAATATGGCGCGATCGCCAACTACCTCCCGCACAAAATCGGCGATCTGTTGCCCCCAAGTCTCAAAGGTATAAGGTAGCTCACTGGGCTTTGGCTGAGCCGAAGATCCAAAACCAATTAAATCGATCGCATAAACCCTTGTACTTTGTGCCAAAACTGGTACATTTTTGCGCCAATGCCCCACCGAAGCTCCAAATCCATGAATTAAAACAATCGCA
>JANMFC010000249.1:0-7794 GCA_031377675.1 Pseudanabaena sp. OTE_70b_metabat_355
TGATTCGCCCACGAAATGGGCGAATCAGCTTCTTTGGGTTTTATATTTAATTATTCTGTTTAAAGTAAATGTAATCGTGAAAATAATAGTGAAAATTGATGTTTGTTTTCGGAGACTATATAGCGATTAACAAGTTAAGGAGAGGCGGCGCTTCGCGCCGCCTCTTTTAATCATTGCTATAGTGATTTCGTTTTGGGTTAGAATCTGACTCAAATCTTGATTTTTCAATTCCGAGACATGACTTGAAATTATGAGTCTTACCACAGGGCAGCTAGTAGGCGGACATTACGAAGTTATCTCACATTTGGGCGGCGGCGGCTTTGGCGAGACCTATCTCTCAAAAGACTTACATCTGCCCGATCACCCAACGCGAGTAATTAAAAGATTATGTCCACGCATTCAAGAAGCAAGCGTATTGCAACTATCGCGGCGGCTGTTTGAAACCGAAGCGCAGGTTCTCTACCGACTCGGTACACATCCGCAGATCCCGCAACTTTTTGCCCACTTTGAAGAATTGTCAGAGTTTTATCTAGTTCAAGAATATATTGACGGACAAGATCTCAGCCATGAGCTGTTACGCGGGAAGATTTGGGAACAATTTGCCGTGGTTAGCCTATTGCAAAGTCTGTTAAAGGTACTTAGCTTCATCCATCAAAACAATGTTATCCATCGTGATATCAAGCCTGAGAATATTATTCGGCGGCGTGATGGACAGCTTTTTTTGATTGATTTTGGCATCGTCAAGCAAATTGCCACTCCCACAGGGATATCAAATGGATTAGCAACGGGACAAACAATTGCTGAATATACCGTAGGCGTGGGAACACCTGGTTATATGCCCAGTGAACAGGCGCATGGAGAGCCGAAGTTTGCTAGTGATATCTATGCGATCGGCATGATTGGAATTCAGGCTTTGACGGGGCTTTCGCCTAGCCATTTAGTCAAGGATGAGAACTTGGAAATCCTATGGCGGCAACTGGCTCCAAAAGTCTATCCTGAGTTTGCTGAGATTCTCTCACAGATGGTAAGGTTTGATTTTCGACAGCGTTATCTAAGTGCCGATGAGGCTTATAACGCGATTCAAGAATTTGCCGATCGCTACCCAATGTCTCTCAATCAAGGTTTGCCCACAATTCCTATTACCGATCGCCATAATCGCCAGAATTTAGAGCCTACTTTTACAACATCTCTAATTAGCGATCGCCCCACTATTCCCGAAACTCAAGTCCAGAATTCTCAGTCCCAAATATCATCAATTTTGTCGCATATCCAGCCTTGGCATTGGGGATTAGGGCTAATTACGATCAGTGCGATCGCGGTTACGGCTTTCATATTAATCACAGGAGTTCCATCCAAATCACCAACTAACAGTGTTGTGGAATCGATTAAAGAGAACCCAACTGCAACACCTTCTACTATTCAACCCGTGACAACGGAATCTGGAGCCAGTTCGACAACTTCTTTCCTAAAAGAATTTTCAGGCAATGATGCAATTTATGGCGTGGGAATTAGTCCTGATGGTAGCATTATTGCTGGTGGAACCTCGGAGCAGAACATTGAATTATGGGCTCTTGCTACAGGCAAAAAATTGCAGACCTTAAAAGGCAATACAGGGAGAGTTTATGATGTTTATTTCAGTCCTGATGGAAAGAAGTTGGTCAGCGCCAGTGATGATCGCAAGGTAATTATTTGGGAAGTGAAAACAGGTCGAATCTTGAATACCCTTACTGGGCATCAAGAACGGGTGTATACGGCAATTTTTAGCCCCGATGGTAAGGTGATTGCTAGTTCAGGAGCCGATCGCACTATTCGATTGTGGAATGCCGAAACAGGCAAGCTGATTAATACATTATCAGAAAAATCTTGGGTCTATGATGTTTCCTATACGCCCGATGGTAAGACTTTAGCAAGTGCTTGTAAAGATGGCGCGATTCGATTATGGAATGTCGAAACAGGACAGGTGATTAAGACTCTCATCGAAAGTGGTAGTGCGGTACGTTCGATTGTCTATAGCAACGATGGCAAACTCATCGCCAGTGCGATGGAAGATAATACGGTACGACTATGGGATGGAGTCACGGGACAATTGAAAGATGTTTTGACAGGGCATACGGGCGAGGTGCATACCCTTGATTTTAGTAAAGATGATCAGTGGCTGGCGAGTGGCAGTGCTGATAAAACAGTCAGAATTTGGAGCTTAAAAGATAAGCGATCGCCACAAATTCTCTCAAATCATGAAAAAGGCGTATCATCAGTGGAATTTAGCCCTGATCAAAAACTGCTCGTCTCTGGTAGTCTCGATGGTAAAGTCAAAATCTGGAAGTTAGGGAAGAATTAGCTGGCGGCGCTCCGCGCCGCCAGCTAATTCTTTACGAGCGATTAAAAAGATTGCTAAAGTCAAGATTTGTATTTCTATCAGCTAAAAAATCTTTCGTCTCGTTATCAATCTGGGCAGCAATTTCCTCTGCACTCTTAGTCGGCGTGGGTGATGATTGGATTACATTCAATTTGAACGTTACTTGCTTTACCATCATTTGTTGAGCATCAACATCAATGTCCATCTGAAGCGCATTATTGCCAAGGAGTTCGGCAAGTTTACTATTAACAAAATCTTCAGTAATATTCTCAATTGGCTGATTAAGTTGATCAACTAGAGATTGGGAATTACCTAGTACAGTTTCCTTGAGCAATGTTTCGAGATCCCCAAGTTGTAATGACTTGGATAATTGCTGGGCGATCGCGAGCGATTCGGAGCCAACCAATTGTTCCATCGCAGTTTTCAGATTAAATTTTGAAGTGACGCTTTGAATAAGAGAATCTACTTCTAATTTACGCAGTTGCCCATTGTCCACCAAAGGAACAATCGATAAGATCGTCTTCGATAAATCCTGTAGCGACAAATTCTCTAACGACAAATTCTCCAACTGCCCAGATGGCAACATTTGCACATAGGCTGTAAGTGTATCTAAGACCTGATTTTCTAATGTCTGTTGCCATTGATGGACATCTTGCACTAACGCTTGCGTGGTTGGATCAACGATCGCCGTCTCCACATTTTCGGCGCTAAACTGCTCAATAGCCTGTTGAATTAAATGATCAAATTGAGCGGGGGCGATCGCAATCATTCCTTGTTTTTGCTGAAATGTCAAAATTGAACTAGCGATCGCCTCAAGTTGTTCAGGAGAATTTGGTGATTGAATTTGTGATGGAATCGGTAATTTAAAATGCTTCACATAAGCCATTAGACTTGCTGAAAGTTCTTGCCCCGTAGTTGTATCATTCATAGAAGCATCCTCTGTGTATTGAGTATCAGTAAATCATACAGCCTATTGCGGTGATAGATTTTAAGTACAGCTTAGCTACACTTAAAATCTATTTGATTACGATCAGGAATCTCTATTTCTCGCAAAAATTTAGCACTATCTTCGGGCATCGCTGTATTAATATACATACCACTACCTAGCTCAAATCCCGCCGCCTTAGAAACACGGGGGACGATCGCTACATACCAATGGAAGTAATCAGACTGCTTTTCATCGGTCGGTATTGAGCGAATTGTGTAATTGTAAGCAGGATTATTTAAGCCGTAAAATAGCTTTGCGAGAACGGTTTTGAGGTTATAGGCGAGATCTTCTAACTCAGGTTCGGTAACATCCCCAAAGCAAGAACTATGGCGGCGGGGAAATAACCACATATGAAATGGTGAAAGCGCGGCATAGGGCATAAAAGCGACAAAATGTTCTGTTTCGAGAACGATACGTTCTTTCGCTTTCAGTTCATCATTGAGGGTGTAGCAAAATAAACAGGCTCCAGTGTCATCAAAATAACTAATCGCCTCAATCATCCGATAGCGAATTTGTGAAGGAACAACGGGAGTTGCTGTAATTTGAGAATGCGGGTGTTCCAATGATGTACCTGCACTCTCACCATGATTTTTAAAGATCAGTACACTCTCAATGCGCCGATCTTGACTAATTTGGTTATAGCGTTGACGATAAGCTCGGAGAATATTGATCACATCACCGATTTCCATTAAGGCGATCGTGGCATTATGATCTGGATGTTCGATGATGACTTCGTGATAGCCTACACCTGTAATTGAGCGATGTATTCCGTCACTATGGCGAATGCGATCGCCAATTGGCGAGAGCGCAGGATATTTATTAGGAATAATTCTGACTCGCCAACCTTGCTCATCTTCAATCCGCAAATATTCTGTTTCCGATGGAATCTCATTACCTTTACAGAACGGACAATTATGTTTATAAATTGGTAGCTCTGGCGGAATTTCATCTAGCGCTCGGGCAAATTCATGGGGACGCTTAGCCCTCTCTGTGGCAAAAATCACCCAGTCTTTAGTAATCACGTTTTGGCGTAGATGTGACATTGAGTTTTACTGGTTATTAAAGAAAAACTTCGTTAGATAAGGATAGCGGCGCTTTGCGCCGACTATCCTTATCTAGGATCGCCTAAATCACGCGGTCGTTACCACCATCAATCGGCACTTGCGCCGCCGTTGTGCAGGCAAACAAAGCCCCACACATCTCGGCAGCCAGTTCAGCAACATGGAGGCTGGTGACTTCCACTTTTAGTAAATTATTGGTTTTGTATTCCTCAACTGTCAATCCATAATGCTGAGCGCGAGATGTTAATACTTCCTCCGTCCATAGCCCAGTATCAAACACAGCATTGGGATGCAAAGTATTAATTCGAATGCGATCGCCACTCCATTCTAACGCCGCCACGCGCATTAATTGCGTGAGAGCCGCCTTTGATGCGGAATAAGCCGCCGCCGCAGGACCGGGAGCAGGGACATTTTTGGAACCGATCGCCACAACTCGACCACCATTGGGAGAGAGTTTCAGCAATGGATAACATTCACGCATCAGGATTAAATTTGCATCAAGATTAATGTTCATCACACGCTGCCATGTCGCAGTGTCGAGATTTTCAATGCGACATCCTGATGGAAAAATTCCTGCATTGAGAATGAGAATGTCTAAACCACCAAAGGCTTGTACAGCTTGATTGAGAGCAAGAGCGATCGCCGCTTCATCACTAACATCACAGGTAACGCCCACAAAATCAGGACGATCATACAACTTCTCAATGGCGGGATTGATATCTAATCCCACTACGGCTGCACCACGCTTTAATAATGAATCGACACAAGCTTTACCAATGCCTGAAGCTGCACCCGTGACTAAAGCAATTTCACCTGTAAAAGCAGGAACAGAACCTCCTTTTTTGAGTTTGGCTTGTTCCAATTCCCAATATTCCACCGCGAAGATATCGCTGGCGGGTAGTGCCTGATAACCTCCCAAAAGTTGCGATCGCTGAATAATCTCAATAGTATGTTCGTAAATATCAGCAACAATTTCTGCATCTTTTGCCGACTTGCCAATGGTGACTAAACCTAATTGGCGATCGAGAATTACTCGTGGTGCAGCATCAAGAATGGTGACGGGTTGAATTGAATGGGTTGATTCATTCGCAAAATATGCTTTATAGGTTTCGGCATAAGCATTTACATCTCTTCCCACTTGAGGCGATCGCTTAGTACGGATCACATGATCAGGAGTGGCACATCCCTGTTGAGAAATAACTTCCACATCTTCTCTTTGCGCGAAGGCTAAGCTTTTATGATCGTTATGGGAACTGAGGATAACTGAAAATCCTGCGACTTGGGCAACTTCAGATCGTAATTGAGCAATTTCTAATTTATCTGTTTTCCCCACCTGTGGAATACTTTGTGGAATAACCTGTGGAATATTCCAAGCATTCTGTTTTTGTAAATAAATTTCAGCGCGATCGACTAAAGCAATCATTCTCTCATAAGATTCATGAGCAGTTTCACCAAAGGAGAAAATCCCATGATTCATTAACACCATGCCAATCGTGCGATCGCTTTTCTCAGCAGTAAATTTCTCAGCACAAATCCGTGCCAAATCAAACCCTGGCATCACATAGGGAATAATCACCACGTCATCGCCATAAATTTCGCGAATGCGTTCCCATCCATTTGCAGTATTCGTAACCGATATCACCGCATCAGCATGGGTATGATCGACAAATTTATAGGGCAAGCTAGCATGGAGAATCGTTTCTACTGATGGCGCTGGCGCACTTACTTTCGTCATTTGCGTTTTCAGTTCATTCACCATTTGTGAATCGGAGAGAACTGATAGTTTTGCCAATTTCAGTAAATGCGCCATGCGGACAGGCGCAAATCCTGCCTCAGCGATCGTTTCTAAATCCCAGCCACTTCCTTTGACATAGAGAATCTCTTCTGATTCACCAACGATATTCTTCTCACGAATTTTGACGGAAGTATTACCACCACCATGCAGCACCAATGATGGATCTCGCCCTAATAGTCTTGATGTATATACCCTTAAGCCTAAGTCGGTTTTATATTCCGCCGCTTCGCGATCGCTCCACAAACTTTTCATTTTAAAATCCTCAAATAAGTTGATAAGGTGGGCATTGCCCACCCTACTAGTTAGATAGCGACAATGCACTCAATTTCGACTAGTGCATCAAGGGGAAGTCGAGCGACTTGGACAGTGGAACGGGCGGGAAATGGAGCGAGAAAATATTTGCCGTAGATCGCATTTACTTTCGGAAAATCTGCCATATCCGCTAGAAATACAGTAGTTTTAACCACATTGGTTAAATCAACACCTGCCTCGGCGATAACAGCTTGAATGTTTTTAATTACCTGTTCAGCTTGCTCTTCCACTGTTGTCGCCACAATTTTACCGATCGCAGGATCGATCGCAATTTGTCCCGCCATAAACATTAACTTGCTGTTAGCAGGAACAGCGATCGCTTGGTTGTAGGGACCAACGGGTTCGGGCGCTTTATCGGTACGGATTACTTCTTTTTGACTCATGCTTGATAAATATTTTAAATAGATCCAAGCCTAAGTATAAAATCTTTTGGGAATGAGAGTTAAATAACTTATGCAATTAAAATCAAAAATTATGGGAGTGAGCTTTGCCCGCCCCACATTTTTTGGTTTTAATAAATTTACCGAAATCGGCGCGGCAATACTTTCATTCGCAATTCTTGTAGCTCCTGTGCGGTTAGTTCTCGCCATTGTCCAACCGCCAGATTATCTAAACGCAAATGGGCGATCGCCACCCTTACCAAACGTAAAGTTGGAAACCCTACGGCGGCGGTCATTTTCCTGACTTGCCGATTTTTCCCTTCCGTTAACTTTAGTTCTAGCCAAGCTGTGGGAATATTAGCGCGAACTCGAATTGGCGGATCTCGCGGTGGTAAGTCTGGTTCAGCATCTAATAACTTAGCGATCGCGAATTTTGTCTTATAGCCTTGGATCGTCACTCCATCGCGTAATTGCTGCAACGCTGATTCTGTAGGAACTCTCTCCACTTGTACCCAATAGGTGCGTGAATGTTCAAATTGAGGATCAATCAGGTGATGCTTTAATTGTCCATCATTAGTCAGCAGCAATAATCCTTCGCTATCAAAATCCAATCTACCCACGGAATAAATATCAGGAATCTCTATATATTCTTTTAAAGTCGGACGCGGGGAAGCGCTGTCATCAGTAAACTGACAGAGAACGTTGTAGGGCTTATAAAAGAGAATATATTGGCGATCGCTCATTGGTTTCTAGAAAATAGACAACGCCGATTCAAACTTGAAATGCAACGGGTTCTGATGAAGCAAAGAATACTTCGTATGGGGTACGATAGTCAAGAGATTTTCTCGGTCTGTGATTTATAAAATCTACCGCCTTCTGAAAGTCTTCTTCTTTCACGATTT
>JANMFC010000255.1:0-5003 GCA_031377675.1 Pseudanabaena sp. OTE_70b_metabat_355
CGAAGCGCCGCAACGCTAATTCTTGGTTTTTAATGTCTAATTCTATAGTGGGAAGGGAGTAGGCTTAATCGCTAATCGAAGTGGAGATATTTGTGGAAATTACGCCCGAAGTTTATCAAGGTCAGTTTGGTGAGTTTACGATTACAAACCACGATCGCTTTGGGGTGATTGTGTACCGCACTGCTTTGGCGATCGCCGCTTTATGTTTTAGTCTAGGTGCGCTGTTAGTGCTGATTCAGCCTAGTAATCCCGAATTTGTAGACTTGTTAACTTGGTTGTATTTTGGTTTTACTTTAGGTTTGGGTATAGCCCTATGGACAATTCATATTTATTTTGAGTTGCTGCATCGCGTTTTACAGGTTTTTTGGGCGATTGGCGCGATCGCCTCTGTAGTTGTAGCTTTATATTTTCCAGAGCCTTTAGCGATCGCTATTTACGATCATCCAGTCGCCTTAATTGGTGTAGGTTTCAGTTTTGCGGCGTTGACAGGAATTTTCTTTAAAGAAACATTTTGTTTTGGTCGCTTTGAAACTAAGTTTTTAGTACCCCTTTTGCCTGTTCTGATTCTGGGGCATTTGGTTAATTTGTTGCCTGTAGCGATCGAGCGTAGTCTATTGGGTGCGTGGGCAGTTTTATTTATGATTTTTGTAATTCGTAAAGCAATTCAGGCGATTCCCCCAGACATTGGTGATAAATCAGTGTTTGATTATCTCGCTGCTGAAAAACAACAAAAATCGCGATCGTCTTTATCTTCATAAAAATTCTGATCACGATATCGCCACTATTTTTGAGGATGGGAAATCATGATTGCCGCTCCTGTGAAGACATATACGCCCGAAGAGTATTTGTCACTAGAAATTGAATCTAAAACTCGTAATGAGTATCGTGATGGAGAAATTATCCCGATGACTGGTGGTACACCTACGCATAATGAAATTATTGGTGCTTTGACAGTGGTTCTCAGACTTGCGCTCAAAGGTAAACCTTTGCAAGTGTTTGTGACCGATCAACGGTTATGGATTCCCGATCGCCAAATTCATACTTATCCAGATGTGATGGTCGTACCGCGTCCGATCACTTTGCAAAAAGGTCGTAGAGATACGGTTACTGAGCCAATTTTCATTGCTGAGGTGTTATCTAATTCCACCAAAAACTATGATCGCGGCGAAAAGTTTGCTGACTACCGCACAATTTCCAGTTTTCAGGAATATTTGTTAATTGACCAGAAAAAACCTCATGTGGAGCATTATATTAAGCAATCAGAAAATCAATGGTTGTTTATGGAGTATGACAATTTAGGCGATCAGTTTACCTTGTCATCAATTGGTGTTGAGGTTAATTTAGCTGATTTATACGAAAATATTGAGTTTTTATGAATAAAGCTTTTACTTCTCTTGGTACTTCTCAGATGGATGAATGGACGGCGGCGATCGCCCCAGTGCAGCAGCGCTACGATCGCGAATATCGTAATGAGGCTTTTGATTTGCCATCTGAGGTCGAGTCAATGCCGTTGTTTCGGGAATGGGTGAGCCATACGCTTTCCAGCAAAATTGCTTCACCTTTTTGGGAATTAGCGCAATTTCAAAAAAATCAGCGTTGCTTAGATATTGGCTGTGGGGTTAGCTTTTTGATTTATCCTTGGCGCGATTGGGATGTATTTTTTTACGGTCAAGAAATAAGTTTTGTCGCAAAAGAAGCGCTTAATTCACGCGGCTCGCAGCTTAACTCAAAATTGTTTAAAGGGGTAAATCTAGGCGCGGCGCATCATTTGGATTATGAAAATGAGATGTTCGATCGCGTGATTGCCACTGGATTTAGTTGCTATTACCCTTTGCAATATTTGAAGTTATTGCTTCTTGAAGCAAAGCGGGTATTAAAACCGAATGGGGTATTGATTTTTGATGCGATCGCCCCTGATTTGGAATTTGCGGAAAATTGGGCGATTTTAGAGACATATTTGGGCGCGGAGGTCTTTCTCACGCCGTTAAGCGAAATTACTGAGCTTGTAAAGTCTTTGGGCGGTAAAATTACTGCGAAAAAAGATGGATTGCTGTTCTGTATGTATCGCGTTCAATGGTAATTTGTTGAAACTTGCATAGCAAGTTTCAACAAACTTCACAGGTTAGATTATGTCTGAAAATTCTCAAACAACGGGTGCTGATGCGATTGATGTGGCGATCGCCCAAGGTATTGACTTTGATGGTACGCCGATCGCGGCGGCAAAACTCGATCTATATACCAGCGTGATGGCGCTGGAGGCTGGTCGTCAGCGTAGTGGGGTCACAAATACGATGCGATCGCGGATTGTACGGATTGGCGCAAAGCATATTCCTCAAGATGAGCTAAATCAAAAATTAGTAGATGCAGGTTTTGCCCCACTCAAAGAAAAGGATATTGCGTTTTTTTACAACAAGTAGTCTCTATCTAATTGATGAGGTTTGAAGTCTTACTAAGCTATTTGGATCAATCCGATCTAATTTTTCGTCATGGGTGATTGATATACAGCCTCATGATCAATATGGTTAAGTATTGGCAGATATCTGGAGCCTTAGCTCTTGGTTTATTTTTAGTGGGATTGAGTAGCAGCAATTTCTTTGACGCGGCGATCGCTCAAACCTCATCTCGTGATAGTTCTGTTCGCAATCAAGATATTGCTCGCCTAAAGCGATCGGGACAACGGTGGATCGAGATCGATCGACGTAGCCAGACTCTTGTGGCTTGGCAAGGAAGAAAGCAAATTTACTCAGTGATTGTTTCTACGGGCAAGAGTGACACACCTACGCCTTCGGGAATTTTTAAGATTCAGGTTAAATATCCTAAAGCGAGAATGGAAGGGGAAGATTACAACGTCCCTGATGTGCCAAATGTGATGTATTACAGTGGCAATTATGCTATTCATGGCGCATATTGGCATCGTAGCTTTGGGATTCCGATTAGTCAGGGTTGCACGAATCTCCCCCCAGAGCAAGCTACTCGGCTCTATAAATGGGCTTCTGTGGGGACAACTGTGGTTGTGCGTTAGTAAGTTAGTGGCGGCGCGAAGCGCCGCCACTAACATCTTTGCTAAATAAAAACTTAACGAGCTAGAAATAGACAGAGGCGATCGCCTCACAGTAACCTAGAGACGGTATCTGTAATCATTTTATTATTCACATTACAGTCTTTAGGAATAAGGATAAAACTATGGCAGTTGCACGTGGTTCTAAGGTTCGTGTTTTGCGTAAAGAGTCTTTTTGGTATCGTGAAGTCGGTACTGTAGCCTCTGTTGATAAGAGCGGCATCATCTATCCAGTGATCGTTCGTTTTGACAGCGTCAACTACTCCAACATCGCAACCAATAACTTTGCGATCGATGAAGTTGAAGAAGTCGCCTAAACTTTTTGTTTAGCCCCAACCAACTTACCAAACACTGACTAAACTAGAAAGTGAGGGCTTTCCCAAAGATCGCCTTCATTTTTTAGTGAAATTTATCTGCCATTCCGACTCAACCTAGAGCAAAATGACACAAACAGTTACACCACCATTAACCTCAGCATTAACTTTGTACGATCGCGATCTCGACTTATGGTTAGAGACTGCGATCGCACAATTGAAAGCGGGTGACCTTCATAATCTTGACGTTGAAAATTTAATAGAGGAGTTAGAGGGTTTGTCAGGTAGTAATAAGCGTGAGATAGAGACTAGGCTCAAAAGGTTGATCGAGCATATCTTAAAGCGTCACTATGTCGATAGTCCTGATTGTTTCAGAGGCTGGGAGGTTACGATTATTAACCAACGTGATGAACTTAAAAAACTTCTAAGACAATCGCCAAGTCTAAAACGTCACTTTTTGAGAACGTTTGATGATTCCTTTGATACTGCTTTAGAAATGACAAAAATTGAATATGATCAGACGACTTTCCCTGATACATGGCAATTTAGCCGCGATATTGACATGGTTTTAAATGTAAAGTTCTGGTCTTAGCGATCGCAATTAGTTTTCTTAGTTTTCAAATTTTCTTGTTTTTACTTTTTACTTTTGCCTTTTTACTTGCCAAATGCCTGAATTACCAGAAGTTGAGACGGTTCGGATCGGTTTAAATCAAAATACGTTGGGTTGGCAGATTGAGGGTGGTGAGGTGTTGCTGTCCCGTGCGATCGTCTATCCTGAGCAATCCGAAACTTTTTTAGCGGCTGTGATTGGGGCAGAGTTTCAGGAATGGCAAAGGCGGGGAAAATATTTAATTGCTCAGCTTTCTAAGGGTGATCTATTGGGGGATCGCTTGGGTGTACATTTGCGGATGACGGGGAGCTTGCTGTGGTGCGATCGCGATCAACCTGTGGGAAAACATACTCGTGTGAGATTGTTTGTTAGGGAAAAAGGAGAAAAGAAAAAGAAAAAAGGAGATATTCAGAAAGAATTAAGGTTTGATGACCAGCGAACTTTTGGGAAGATGTGGTGGATTCCTGCGAGACAAACTACGGAGTCAGTGATTACAGGATTACAAAAATTGGGAGTGGAGCCTTTTGATCCTGAGTTTACGCCGCAATATTTAGAAGCAAAGTTAAAGCGCACGGGTCGCCCGATTAAAACGGTGCTGCTCGATCAAGAAACTGTTGCGGGTATTGGCAATATTTACGCCGATGAGTCATTGTTTCTCAGTAAAATTCATCCTCAAAAAGCCGCTAATTCTCTGGATTTTACACAAATCCAAGATTTGCATCAAGCAATTATCCGCGCGCTCAGTGACGGCATCGCTAAGGGTGGTACGACCTTTAGTAATTTTCAAGATATTGCAGGGATCAAGGGAAATTATATCGACACGGCTTGGGTGTTTCGGCGCACAGGACAGCCTTGCAATCTATGCGGCACATCAATTTCGCGGATCAAGCTCGGTGGGCGATCGACGCATTTTTGCGCTCAATGTCAAAGTTTATAGCTTATTGAAATTTTACAGAGCTTTGCGCTTAAACCTAAACCAAGAACCCAAATAAGCTGATTCGCACGCTTCGCGTGCGAATCA
>JANMFC010000264.1:0-2298 GCA_031377675.1 Pseudanabaena sp. OTE_70b_metabat_355
GAATTCGGTTTCATTTGGATGAGAATATTAGTCAGGCGATCGCTAATGGTTTGAGAAGAAGGGGAATTGATGTAACAACGACTCCAGAGCAGAATCTGATTGGAATATTAGATGAGGAACAGTTAGCTTTTGCTATATCCCAAAAACGAGTAATTTTTACTCAAGATACTGATTTTGTGAAGCTTCATCAACAAGGTGTTTTTCATTATGGTATTGCTTACTGTCATCAAAAAAGTAAATCTATTGGCGAAATTGTACAGGGTTTAGTTGTGATTTGGCAGGTGCTTGAAGTAGAGGAAATGATGAATCACCTTGAATATTTGTAAGAAAATTAAGATTGCAACTAAAAATATCGTCCCTCAAGTTTTAAACTCGAAATATAAAAAAATGTGGGTGGGGTGCATTTTATTAACGCACCCTATTGAGCCGTTCATCATGTATGACTGTACCGAAGCACCCATGGAGGCAACGCTTTTAGGTAGGAGTTGAAAACCGAATTTTCAGATAATCATCTTCCATTTTTGCACCCGCAGTTTGGAGAACCGATAAAGCTTGGGGTAGTACCAGATTACGGCGATGATTGCCAATCCGAATATTTAGCTCATCACCTGTCTTGGTTAGTTCAATCTGTTCTTTAGGAACCCCTGGCAGATAAAGTTCCAAACGATACTGCTTATTCTCTTCAACCACCCGCATCGTATTTTCTTTGTAATAAACTAGAGAAGGATCTTCATCGCCGTACAAAGTTTCCTTTAATCTCTCTAGCGCTGCAATACCGCACATCTCCTCAGCATAAAGAGGGATTTCTTTAATGGGCAGAGGATGGAAATCGCGGTGAATTTGTTCGCAATATTGCTTCTGATTGTCCTTCCAAACTTTGAAGAACGGATCTTGCACTTCTTCGGGAATGATCCGATTGGCGATCACCATATCGGTGGCGACATTGTAGAGACTGAGATAGGAATGCGCTCTCAAGGACTCGTTGATAACCATTTTCTCAGGATTAGTCACCAGTCTGACCGTGGTAATCGTATTGTCGGTGAGGATTTTTTCTAAAGCTTCTAGTTCTTCATAAAACTCGTAAGGAGCATCCATCACTTCTTTATTTGGCAAAGAGAACCCTGTGACCCGCTTAAAAATTGGCTCAAATACAGGATTCAAAACCTGTGCCATTCCCTGCAAAGGCTTATAAAATTTCCGCATATACCAACCCGCCACTTCAGGAAGAGACAGCAAGCGCAGCGCCGTACCTGTCGGAGCCGAATCAATCACCAATACATCAAATTCTTTTTCGTCATAGTGACGTTTGACGCGCACTAGTCCAAAAATTTCATCCATCCCTGGCAGGATCGCCAGTTCTTCTGCTTGAACGCCTTCCAATCCTCTTGCTTGTAAAACTTCACTAATGTAACGTTTGACCGCGCCCCAATTGCCTTCTAGTTCTCGCAAAGCATCAAGTTCGGCTCCCCAGAGATTTGGACGAACTTCTTTGGGATCATGTCCCAACTCAATCATAAAGCTATCGGCTAGGGAGTGAGCAGGATCGGTACTCAAAACTAAAGTCTTATAGCCCAATTCAGCACAGCGTAAACCTGTTGCTGCGGCTACGGAGGTTTTACCAACTCCGCCTTTTCCTGTCATTAAAATGATACGCATGGTCAATATGACTCGTTTTATATAGCTTTGCAAATCTTTACATTTGGTCTACATTCTAACATCAGAATTAGCGATCGCTGTTGACAAAAAATCTGTACGCTTCAGATCCAAAGCGCCGACTTTTTCGCGTATAGTATATTTTTTTGTACATGAATTTTGTACTTCGATTATGCTGCTAGGTAAAGTACTAAGAAATCGATACAAGGTCGTCCAAGTTCTTGGCAGTGGTGGTTTTGGCGACACTTATTTGGCGCAAGACACAGATTTGCCAAGTCACCCCGTCTGTGTGGTTAAACATCTCCAGCCAAAATCCACGAGTCCAAATATTTTCCCGATCGCTAAAAGTTTATTTGAACGCGAAGCTGAATATCTTTATAAATTAGGCCGTACTCATTCGCAAATCCCCAAACTATTTGCTCACTTTGAAGAAAACAATGAATTTTTTTTGGTGGAAGAATTTGTGGATGGGCATAGCCTCGATCAAGAAATTCGCGTAGGACAAAAACTTTCAGAAGAAGCCACAATTAATTTACTGGTAGAGATTTTAGAAGTTCTCGCTTTTGTGCATCAACAAAATGTTATTCATCGAGATATTAAACTTGCAAATCTTATGCGCCGTCGCCACGATGGCAAAATTGTTTT
>JANMFC010000298.1:0-13928 GCA_031377675.1 Pseudanabaena sp. OTE_70b_metabat_355
GGGTTTGGAGTTGACTTATGCTTAACTACTTATTAGCGATCGCGCTTGCTTTGCTAAACCTGTAGATTTAGCAGTTCTTTTTGATATAGCGTAACCCATTTTATACAAGCCCTAATGACGATGCAACCAAATGCCCACAAGCGAAACCCGAAAATGCTACTGCATTTAAACCCTGTCCGGGGAAAGTACTATCACCAACGCAGTACAAATCAGGAATTGAGGTGCGATTAAAAGGCATTCCCAAAAGTCCCCAAGGTTTACCCGCAGGAATAGGACCATAGGTTCCATCAGCACGACCGAGAAAACGACGATGGCTGCGTGGCGTACCGACTTCTTGATAGTCCAGACAATCTTCTAGTTTTGGGAAAATTGCTAACAGGCGATCGCAAAGTTTCTCCGCCGCCGCATTTTTTTTCTGCTCATATTCTGAAGGCGATAAACCTTCCCATTCACTCATCCAACTAGGCGTAAAGGTATGCACGATATGATGTCCTTCAGGCGCAAGAGAGCGATCGAGCAGCGTGGGAATCGACACAAAAATTGTGCCTTGTTCTTTCTGCATATCATTCCAATCTTCGAGCAAAATATGGTGACAAGCTGAATCTTCAGGAATTACGGAAGCTTCCACACCAAGATGTAAACTCAGGAAACTAGGGGATTTTTGATAGCGTGATTGCCAACCTTTTTCACCACTAGGTAAAGGTTCATCTTTGAGTAAATTCCCAAAAGTATCCCAGCGAGTGGCATTAGAAACCACTTTTTTCGCATAAAGAATATCGCCATTGGCTAGCTTCACCCCGATCGCCTCTTTACCAGATTTCGCCTTGGGAATAATCTCTGTCACCCTTGCCCCATAACGAATTTCACCACCCGCTTTATCTAAACCCTCAGCGAGTTTTTCCGCAATCTTGCCCACACCACCAACGGGATAGTTAATTCCCCCATAGTGGCGATCGCTAAACACCATCCCCGCATTAATCGCAGGCGTGCGATCGGCGGGAACCACTGACCAGCAGTAGCATTCCATATCGATAAATTGCAACAACTCAGGATCGCGAATATATTTCTTGGCGATATCTCCCGCATTTTGGGGCAAATAAGCCGCTAATCCCAAACAAGCTAAGGGATTTTGGAAAAATACGCGCATCAAGTAGCGCCATTCTTCGAGGGACAGCAACTCGATCGCATTTAAGCAATTAAAAATCTGCCAACATTCATCATAAAACTTGCGTATCCCATCACGCTCATGGGGAAAGCGATCGCCTAATTCTTTAATGAACTGCTCATAGTCGCGATGTACTTCAATTTCCAGATTATTCGGCAAATGATAATGGATCTGCACAGGATCGGCGATCGTCTCCATTTTCATATTCACCGCCGCCAGCGCACGGGTGAGCAGATTTGTCGTACCGCGATCGCCAAAACCAAAGATCATCGATGCGCCCACATCAAAGCGATAACCATTGCGCTCAAAATAGCCACCGCTCCCCCCTGCAATCAAATAGCGCTCAAGGACAATCACACTTGCCCCCTTTGCCGCCAATTGCGTGGCGGTGACTAAGCCACCAATCCCTGAACCAATTACAATTACATCTGCATCGAGTGTTTGCGCCATTACATTTCTTAATCAAAACCTTTATTTAACTATACAGTTTTAGAACCGATTACGTTCTTCGTATTGTTAGCAAGCAAGATTTTTCCGAAAACCGTCTTAACGGTTTGTTTATTTTTAAAGCATTGATTTAAAGCCTTGACAAGACAATGCAATCGCATTACCTTTGGAATGACATTAACATCGTTAAATTCAAAAATTGCTATGGCTATTACCCTAGCCCCATGCTCAGAATCCACCCTTACCGATCGCTATCAGACCACAATTCCTGATCCGATTCGTAAAGCGATGGGATTAAATAAACGGGATAAAATTTTCTATACGATTGAGTCGGATGGTCGAGTTGTAATTTCTCGTGCTGATCAAACCGAAAGCGATCCCGTCATTGGACAATTTCTAAATTTTCTTGCTCAAGACATCGAGGAAAATCCTCACCATGTGCAATCTTTAAGCCCTGATTTAGTAAGTTGTGTTCAGGCTTTAGTAGCTGATGTTGATTTCGATCTGGATGCACCCCTACTTGAAGAGGATGAATAGATTTGTCTGATAATCAGTCGTTAGTAATCAATGGATGGAACATATTTGCTCATTCTCTTTTTCTAGATCAATTGGAAATACTTCTAGAACAAGTTGAAGGATTACGGCAGAAATATCCTCATGATTACCATCAGAAAAATGCTACAAAACGTCTAGCAGCGATCGCCAAATTAGCATTTGATGTCATTCCTCAAGATCCTACCCGTAGCGAATATCGCCAAGGTGCAACGCTTGGCAATGAGTATAAGCACTGGTTTCGAGCCAAGTTTTTTCAGCAGTACCGATTATTTTTTCGATATCACCAAGAAAGTAAAATAATTATTCTTGCTTGGGTAAATGATGATGATTCTAAGCGAGCCTATGAAAGTAATACAGATGCCTATCGAGTTTTCCAGAAAATGCTCAAAAATGGACATCCTCCAAATGATTGGAATGATCTACTCAAGGTGTCGCAATCTCAAAGTCACCGTTTAAATAAAGCGACTAAGATAAAGTTTTAAGGGGGTTGAAGATATGCAACCAACTAGTCCTTTGTCTGCTAATCTGAGAATTGGTATCTACTATACAAAAATTCCATCATGGCCGATCGCCAAATCCTGCTTGACTTTGAAAAGCCTATCGTTGAACTAGAAACTCGTATCGCTCAAATCCGCGAACTCGCGAATGAAAACGATGTGGATATGGTTGAGCAGATTCACCTTTTAGAGCAACGAGCCGAGCTTTTGCGGCGGGAAATTTTTTCGGGATTAGGCGCGATGCAACGGATGCAGATCGCAAGGCATCCCCGCCGTCCTAGCACCCTTGACTATGTGCAGGCGATCACCGATGAGTGGATGGAGTTGCATGGCGATCGCCGTGGTAATGATGATCCAGCTTTAGTCGGTGGAATCGCGAGAATTAGCGATCGCCCTGTGGTAATTTTGGGGCATCAAAAGGGGCGTGACACCAAGGACAACATGACCCGCAACTTTGGCATGGCTTCCCCAGGGGGATATCGCAAGGCGGCGAGACTGATGGATCATGCCAATCGCTTTAATTTACCGATTATCACCCTCATTGATACCCCTGGGGCATATCCTGGAATCTCGGCAGAGGAGCAAGGACAAGGTGAGGCGATCGCCGCTAATTTACGGCAAATGTTTGGACTAAATGTACCGATTATTTGTACTGTCATTGGTGAAGGCGGATCTGGTGGAGCCTTGGGGATCGGCATCGGCGATCACATCATGATGTTTGAAAATTCCGTCTACACAGTGGCTACTCCCGAAGCCTGTGCGGCAATTTTATGGCGTGATTCGGCGAAAGCTGGCAAGGCTGCTGAAGCTTTAAAAATTACGGCTCCAGACTTGAAACGGTTGGGTATTGTTGACTATGTGATTGATGAGCCGTTAGGTGGAGCGCATCGTTTGCCATTAAAGGCTGCGGAAAATTTAAAAGCAGCGATCGTCAACAATTTAGAGCGCTTACTTCAACTAGGAACCGATGAGCTAAAGGAACTTCGCTACCAAAAATTCCGCAAGATGGGCGTTTTTCTTGAACCATAACCAAAGAGATTTGTTTTTTCTTTCTTTTTTAACCCGAAAAATTTCTCTCCCCCTCTAAATCTTCTCTTCACAAACCCAACGCCAAAGCGGATGACTTTAGATATTTTTTGAGACTCAGCATTTATCGGGAAAACCTTTACGCACAAAACATCTTAGGATCTTTTCGCTTTTTTGAGACTTATGGTGAGATTAATTAATTGATATTAACTTTCAATGAAAAATTTACTATTGAGAATATGATCTCTGAAACCCTCACTCTTTCGTGGTAAATATTTTTTTGCCCAAAAGACCTGCTGAATGTAGGCTTAAGTCCTCTGATTTTTAGATCTACACAAGATATTGAGAGTGGCAACAGAGTATAAAATTACGCCATTGTCTTCGCGCCAATTTAAGATTTTGGCTGAAATTGAATTTGGAGATAAAATGGCACTGACTAATACATTTGTATCGACAACTAAACGCATATAACTATTGGCTGTCACTTAATAGTTCGTTTAACTTGTCTTCTGTTAAGCCACTTTTTTGTGCTTTCTTGCCAATATTATTTCTAAATTGTTGAAATTCTTGAATGTTGATACGAGTGATGCGTTGATAGTCTTCGATGGACATAATCACCGCGACATCACGATTCTGTTTGCGGATCATCACAGGTTCTCGCTGGGCTTTGTCGATGACTGCGCCAAAAGATTGTTTGGCTTCTGTTGCTGAAACAATTTGCATAGTTTTAACTCTTTTTTTACAAAATAGACAAATTGTCTATTTTGTCTATAATCATTATAGCGATCGCAATATCAGGCGAGCGTTTAACTAAATCTGCTTTTAAAGCTTTATGCTCCGCAGCTTGAGCTTTTCCAACTACTTCATACTCATATTTTGACAGATAAATTATCGCAAGTAGTGGTACAAATTAGCGATCGCCGTATCAGACGATTGTTTAACTACTTCTATTTTTAAAGCTTTATGCCATAATTTCGAAGAATTCGCTATAATCTTAATAAGATTTCAGGAAGTCACCATGATTGTTGAAGCCAGTTATGCACAGACAATGCCAAACTTAAATGTATTGCTCGATCGCGTTGTCAACGATCGCGAGATTATCTATATCAAAAGTCAAAGTGGTGAAAATGTTGCTTTGATTGCTGCGGATGAGTTACAAAGTTTGTTAGAAACTATGCATCTTTTGCGATCGCCTAGAAATGCGGAACGTTTGTTAAATGCTATTGGTCGCGCTAGAAGGAATGCAGAATCTTCTCAAACACCTGATGATTTACGCAAGGAGTTAGGTCTTGTCAAAGAGTAATTCTCCATTGAATAGAGAATCTATTTTCGATCAAGATTTTCGTACAGATTTAACCCATTGGATCTCTGTTGATCGTAAGGTTGCTTTGAGGGTAATGGATTTAGTTGATGAAGTCATGCGCGATCCTTTTAGCGGAATTGGGAAGCCAGAACCCTTGAAATATCTTGGCTCTGGTATTTGGTCGCGTCGTATTACTCAAGAGCATCGATTGGTTTATCTAGTTGAGCAAAATAACATTAAATTTTTACAATGTAGATATCACTATTAAATTAGAAGAGATCGCTTTTATTATGCTTCTTGAAAGTAATGGTATAGATTAGCGATCGCCACATAAGAGCGATCGTTTAACTACATCTGCTTTTAAAGCTTTATGCCCCGAAGCTTGAAAAATGTTGGATAGGTAGAGTCAAGGTATAATGCTACCTGACACAATAAAAAATATAGATTAGCTTACCGATAGAACATGACTGTACCCACATATCAAGATTTTCTTTTGCCATTGCTACGGATCGCTGGTGATGAACAAGAACATTTACTTATTCAAACAGTTGAGTTCTTAGCTAATCAGTTTAACTTAAATGAGGAAGATCGAAAGGAACTTTTACCTAGCGGTAGACAAACAAAACTAGCAAACAGAATTGGGTGGGCTGTTACATATTTAAAAAAAGCCAAATTACTAGAAAGTGGAAAGAGAGGAACATTCTACATTTCTTACCGAGGTAAAGAAGTGTTGGAATCTCAGCCCAGTTCAATTGATCGAAGTTTTCTTGAAAGGTTCACAGAATTCAAAGAATTTCAAAATATTAGATCAAGTGATGATCTAAAGCTTGATGTTTCAATAGTAGAAGATATTGATCAAACACCTGAAGAGAACTTTGAGATTAGCTATCAAAAATTGAAAAAAGAATTAGGTGAGAAACTTCTTGAACAAATCAAGAGTTGTTCTCCAAAATTCTTTGAAAAGCTTGTAGTTGATTTATTACTTGCTATGGGTTATGGGGGGTCAAGAAAAGATGCTGGTGAAGCAGTTGGGAAAAGTGGCGATGGCGGAATTGATGGAATTATTAAAGAAGATAATTTAGGACTAGACTTAATTTATATTCAGGCGAAAAGATGGGAAGCTTCTGTAGGTAGACCAGCAGTACAAGCTTTCGCTGGCAGCTTGGAGGGCATGAAAGCTCGGAAAGGTGTAATGATTACTACGTCGCAGTTTACAAAAGAAGCAAAAGAATATGTAAAGATTATTGAAAAAAGAATAATCCTTATTGATGGCAATAAATTAACTCAATTAATGATTGACTTTGGTGTAGGTGTAAGCGAAATTCAAACCTATACACTTCAAAAAGTTGATTCTGATTACTTTGATGAAGACATTTGATGTACATTAAGTTCAACCTGTTTAGATCTAGGTTGGAGTCTCATAGAAATATTTGTCATGTCATGTTCTGCCATAATTCCAATTGAATCTACTTCTTCTATCGTCAAATATCTATAGCTTTGTGGAGGATGAAATCCATCCCATTCTTGTTGTAGTCTTGAAAGTTTTATTGGTTGATTAAATTTCTGGACATTTTGAACAAAAATTGCATAGCCAGTTGAAACTCCGTCAAAATATTCAAGAAATTCAGCTTTTTTAAGCCCTGAATCTTTATTGACAAGTTTCCAGAGATTATTTGGACTACTTTGCATAACTTCTTTCACTTCACAAGAACCCAATAATATTTTTTCAGGTGAACAAACATAGATAAAAAGAAAGTCACCACGATCAACTCTAGGGCGTATTCTCCTTAGTTCTGCTTTCTTTGTCTCATTAAATATTAATTCAGCATATCTTGGCTGAAGCGATAAAAGCAAAACATATCCATCATTAGAAACTTTTATTGATTTACTATTCATACTGAATTTCCAAGAGAATAAATTTTAAAAAATGCTTCATTCGTAACTAGGCGTGGTGATTGTATTTGTGCATTACTTTCTAAAAGTTCGTGTATTTTGTCTAGAGAAATAGGATTTTTAAATATCTCTGTGTTACTAAATCTAATTGCCATAATTTCATTTTTAGAGATTGATTTTATATCTTCCCACTTAAAAATACCAAGCCTCCGAAATTTTAGATAAAGTTCTTCAGGATTTCCAATGGCAACCTCATCTAGTGTAGAGCAAGCACAAATTTTTGATTTCTTACTTGTATAAGCTCCATCTACGTCACTAGATACATACCACAAAATGCGTGCAGGATATGCAAAATTGATAGGCTTTGGCTTTGTGCTTCTGTAATATACAGATTCCCAATTCAGTGCTAGTTCAGATCTTGATACACCAAATAAACTTTCTCTGGCTAGTTCTTCATCAAATAATTCTTTTGCCCAGTGTGGTTTGATAGGAATTACAAAATTTGGAATACTTGTATCAACAATCTTAGTTGGGTACAATAGCTTCTCTAAATCAAACATAAACTCAGGATTTGCCCTTTTATTTGATGTCAGATTATAAGAAAACCGTCTACAGATACTTTTATATTCATCTGTAAGATCTAAACTAATATTGATTAAATGTTCTGATACCTCGATTGTTGATTTGGCTATTTTGGAGTTAATTTTAATCCAGTTCCCGTCTACACCATAGAACCCAGCATCTTGAATAACTCTAATAACAAAATCATCAATTTGATTTTCAATTATCCTAGTAAAATTCCTTCCCTCTGAAACTGCTAAATTAATTGTACGCCATACTATATGTCTAGTAAGTGTTTCTGATAATGATTTGTAGTTAACTCTCAATATTGGAACAGATAATTCATATTTATTTTCTCTGCTATATACTATTAAAGCGACAGGAGTATTACCATCCCAAACAGCAATACATTCATATTTGTCATTCTCAATAAGCATTCGAGAGAACTGAGTTTTAAAATCAACTTCTCCATCTAGAGTAAAAGATTCTATAAGAATTTGCTTTTCTTCTGCGGCGACTCTTTTTTTCAGTAGCTGAGTCCCTGCTAAATTCTCAGGTTGATATTCCGACTCTCTCCTAAGCTCATCTAACTTAACTATTAGCTCAGTAGGACTAACAATTAGAATGCGGTGTTCTGTTTTGACTTGATTTGCGTAGGATAGAAGATTTACATCTGTAGTTACAATAAATGTAGATTTTCCAGAAGCTATTGTTCGAGCTATCTGGCGAATATTAATGTCTCTAATTGTAAAGTTTGCATTAACTAATAATGAATTTTTCAATAATTCATAGATATTCTCAAATTTATCAGGGCTGCAAATGATCTTAAAAAACTTATCCTCGGCGAATGAACGAATCTTATCTCTCTCTTTTGGTACAGACAGTTTATTAATCTCATTGTATATTTCATCCGTAGTACACAATTCTAATTCTTCTTGAATCCAATCTGCTAGTAAATAAGCTGATTCTCGATCATCTACGTCTTTTAACAAGCTAATTTGATAGAAATCAAAAAAAACACATGAATCAAGAACGACAAAAGTTTTTGTACTTACATTTGCAGAAAAAAGATCTGGATGACCGTGATTGTATACCCAAGTTGTTACGCGCTTCCCTAATTTATTCTTCCCAGACTTTTCGTGCATGGGAATAAAGCCAAACTTTTCCCACATACCATCAATACCGTAATCTTGACGACATACAAGATATATATCAATAAATTCTCTTGTTATGTTCTTTATATGCTCTATGAGTTGTTTTGCTATGCCTTTACCTTGAGACTCTTTCTTTAGACATAGATGATATATCCTAATCCGTCTTTCCTTTTTCTTAACTGTATATAAAAGATATCCAAGAAAAGTATCATTTTCATCCAAAGCCACTAAGACATTCCCTTTCCAGATGTAGTCATCGAAAGCTCCTTCAGGAAAAAGAGATAACTTATCTGCATTAGCTTTTCCCAAAGCTTTTACTTGATCGGCATATTCCGAGTTTCCCTTAATAGCTTTTATGTAAACACCATTATTTATCATAAATATATCGCATATTTTCTGCTTTTAGTTTTTAATTTAGATTTTACAACCTATTTCAGCTATTTTAGCTTAGCATCATGGTTTGTTATTGTACATTTATCAAAAATATCCTATATATATTCGTACTTCAATCATGGGTTGTACGATAAATAAAAGCTATAGATATGCTTAAATCTTTCGTATCCTAGAACTTGAGGAGAAGAAACAACAGCAAGAAGGCGATCGCCTACGTTCTCTAATTTCCACCAAAAAACAAGAATTTGAAAAATCACTCTCTGTCTAGCATTCACCCATCTTCCCTGAGATTACATATAATTGACTCAACCCCAATAATTAGGAGTTACCAATGCAAACAATTAGCGAACAATACATTGTTGATGCTCAAGGTCAACGTTTGAGCGTGGTTGTAGAATTTGACTATTATCAAAAACTGCTTGCGCGTCTAGAAGAACTAGAAGAAATTTATGCCTTTGACCTAGCCGAAGAATCTCAAGACGAAGCTATCCCATTTGCACAAGCGATCGCTGAAATCAATCAGTCACGATCATGAGCTACAACTTAGAAATATTAAGACGCGCTCAGAAAGAACTTGCCGATCTGCCTAAAGAAATCTATCCGAAAATATGTAATTCAGTTCAAGATTTAGCTAGAGAGCCTAGACCATCAGGCTGTCTGAAACTCAAAGGTAAAGAAGGTTGGCGGATTAGAGTTGGAAATTATCGTGTACTTTATAAGATTGATGACCAACAGCAAATAATCACAATTTTTCACATAGGTCATCGGCGCGATGTATATGACAAATAATTTCACTTTAAGCTAATCGGTTAGAACTTGAAGAGAGGAAAAAACGGTCGAAAGGCGATCGCATTACACAGGTAAACCAAAAAGGAGAAAGAGTGTACGAGATCGCTTTTGACATGGACATTGAAGCCCTGAGACTAAACTATGGCGATCCCTATAACAACGCTTATACCGAGATTGATAAAGTTTTACAGCGCAATGGTTTTGTCAGACAACAAGGTAGCCTTTATTTTGGTAATGAAAATATCAATGCTGTAACCTGTGTTCTTGCGGCGATCGACTTGTCGCGATCGCTACCGTGGTTTTCAGGATCGGTTAGAGACATTCGGATGCTGAGAATTGAGGAGCTAAATGATTTAATGCCAGCAGTTCAGCAAAATTTATCGCGATCGCTTTAACCCCAAAGTTTCAAAATGCTAAAATTATCTGACTAGCAGTAAATTACTAAATCAGGATCGCCGATCTTATTAATAATAGAGGAAATCATAATGACTGCCACCACACTAAGCAAACCTATTATTACTAATTCTGTGTGTGAGCAAAGCAGACCGCTTGCCGAAGATCGTGTGATCTTGCATAACGTTAGTTGGCAGACTTTTGAAAGCTTACTTGCCGATCTAGGCGATCGCCGCAAAACTTTATTTCATTACCTCAATGGCACTTTAGAAATTATGTCTCCACTATCACTCCACGAAGGTAGCAGTCGTTTTTTTGATAGATTACTAACAGTTTTTGTGGATGAACTAGAAATTGATATGCGCTGTCTAGGTTCTTTACTGATGAAAATACCTGAATTAAAAATAGGTGGTGAACCAGACTCTTGTTATTATCTCAAAAATGAGTTAAGGATTCGCGCTCAAGAGAATGTGATTGTGGGACAAGATCCACCCCCCGATCTAGTTTTAGAAGTGGATATTACTAATCCTAGCGATCGCCGTTTACCGATATATGCCTTGCTGGGTGTACCTGAAGTCTGGCGCTATGATGGCTATTGGTTGGAGTTTCTAGCTTTAAAGAATGGAGAGTATCAACTAATAGACAAGAGTTTATCTTTTCCCGATTTGCCAGCCGAGATTATTATGGAATATGTGCAGAAGCGCTTAACTTTAGGAGAAAGTGGAACCCTAAGGGAGTTTCGTAAATGGGTGCGGGCTAATATTGAGCGCGATAAGGTGGTTTAGGCGATCGCTTCCTAAACATTGTCCTCACAAACCCAACGCCAAAGAGGATGACTTTTTCCTTTTGACCTTATCCTTTTTACTTGATTAATCAGCGATCGCTTTTCTCTGGCATTAACTCCCCACAAAATAATCGAACTTTGCCAAACTAATGTCGCAAGCGTCATTGCCACACAAATCCCCAAACCCATCATTGGCAGACGATTATAAGCCAAGGTTATACGCACCGCCGCCCATGTAAATGTGGCAATCCATAGTTCAATATCCGATCGCAAAGCCCAAATACTAGCAGTTCCTATCGTTAGCCATAACAATCCATCAAACAGCCATCGCAAATAGGTTTGGACTTCTATCAAACGTTGGACTTGTCTTTCTAGTATCGGATCAGAATGAGAATCATCAATATCGGAAAGCGAATTACTATTCTCAGAATTCATATATCTGCATTCAAAACATCATCAACCGTAAGCTCTAGATTCAGAAACATAGGCGAAATAATCTGCTCTCCTAAATGGAAAATGGTTTCTTGATAAAAACCATTGATCATGTAGAGAACGGAAATTATCCCAAGTCCAGCATCAACAATCCAATACTCAAGCACACCAATACTTTGATATTCATGCCATTTGTCTTGGCGATCGACATTGCGATAATCTGGGCTGACGACTTCAATCACTAGCAAAGGCGCAGTAAATAATATCGCCGCTTTTTTTAAAATGTCTAGCTCTTGCTGCTTGCTCAACACACATACATCAGGACGACGGGTGCGCTTACCTGTCCAAATCTCGACTCCATTTGATCTAACACAGTAAGGATAGGACTGTTGCTTGACTTCTAGTGTTAAAAAGAAGCACAAAAAAGCAACAATCCTTTCATGTAATCCTATCGGTGGTTGCCTTTCTACCAATTCTCCATCATTAAATTCATACCTTTTATCCGTACCATCGTCATAGGTTAGGTACTCTTCAAAAGTTAGCTTGCGAATTGCTGTAATAGTCATAGTTTTCTGCCCAAGACTTACTTCCAATATACATCGCTTTGAATTAGTAACAAAAAAGCGGCGCTTCGCGCCGCCTTTTTGTTACTGACTTAGCGGTTGACTGATTGGGGATATCTGACGACTACGCCACCAAGCTAGCAAAATACTGGCATTGAAAATACTGGAATAAGCACCAGACAAGAAGCCAATAATCAGAGCAAGGGCGAAAAATCGCAGGGTTGCGCCACCAAATAAGAAAATCGCAATCAAAGGTAATGTAGCGGTCAGTGATGTATTAATCGATCGCCCTAGAGTCTGATTGACAGAGGCATTAACTAGCTCATTGAAACTGGTAGCACTGTTGTCGAGTTTTACATTTTCGCGAATGCGATCGTAAATTACCACCGTATCATTGACTGAAAATCCGCAGATGGTCAGCATCGACACAATAAACAAGCTATCGATTTCAACACCCAAGGTTAGCCCCATCAGCGAAAAAGCGCCAACGGTCACAAGGATGTCGTGAAACAGGGCAATAATCGCAAAGGAAGCATAATCTAACTGAAACCGAAATGCTAAATAAATACCGATACCTGAAAAGGACAAGGCGATCGCTAACAATCCATTTTGTAAAGCTTGCTGCCCGATCGCTGGTCCAACTTCATCAATTTGTGATTTTTTAGGATCGATTTCGCCATATTGCTTGAGCGCATCAGCGAGTGTCAATTTCAGCTTTTCGCGTTCTTCGACTGTCAGCCTTGATGTGCGTACCGAAATACCCTTAAGATCCTTGCCTTCGACTAGTTGAATTACACTATTGGCAAAACCTTTGCTTTCCACGGCTTGCCGCACGGTGCTGACATCGATCGCCTTGCTGCAATCACCTGCTTTACAAGCTAATCCCAGAGTGATACTAGAGCCGCCTGTAAAGTCAATTCCCAATCGCAAAGGAGAACCTAATTGCTGAAAAGAGATCACCATCGCCACAATCCCCGCCAAAATCACGGCTGTTGAAATCGTGATGTAAAGACGCGCATTCTTGATTACATCTAATCTCATAGGACTGCACCACTCGTATTATCTTTTTTATTGTCGGTTTTATTGTCTTTCGATTGCTCATCGGTAATAGTCTCGACACTATCTGTCACCGTTGAGATTTTCCCAAAAGCCTTCATGCCATAGTATTCAGGCTTACGGAAGATGGGATTACTAATCATCGCCAGCATTAGCGATCGGCTAAGGGTAATTGCGGTAAACATACTGACCATCACACCCACACCGAGGGTGACAGCAAAACCCTTAACAAAGCCAGAACCAAGCCAGAACAACGCTGCACAAGCAATCAATGTGGTCACATTACTATCGAGAATACTTGACCAAGCTCGATAAAAACCTGCTTCAACTGACTTATACAAGGTGCGCCCTGCCTTTAACTCTTCCCGCGTCCGTTCAAAAATCAGCACGTTGGCATCAACTGCCATACCGATACTGAGGATAAAGCCTGCAATTCCAGGTAGAGTTAATACTACGCCCAATAGTCCAAACAATGAAAAAGTAATCACCGCATAGGTAATCAAGGCAATATCAGCGACCACACCTAAAATACGGTAGTACAAGACCATAAAGATCAAGACCAGTAACAATCCTGAAACTCCAGCATAAATACTACTGAGGATGCTATCTGCGCCAAGGGTTGCGCCGACTGTGCGATTTTCCACAATCTCAACGGGAACGGGTAAAGCCCCTGCGCGTAACTGCAAAGCTAATTCAGTGGCTGAGTCTAGGGTAAAGTTGCCTGTAATGACGGCTCGTCCACCTGTGATGCCTTTACCTTGAAATTCGGGACCCACCGATGGAGAGCTAATTAATTTGTCATCTAAGAAAATCCCCAAAGAGCGACCAGTACCACCGATTTCACCCGTGGTTTTGGCAAAGAGATCACCACCTTTGTCATCAAAGGTGAGGGCAACTTGCCAAGAGTCGGGTCCATT
>JANMFC010000307.1:0-1857 GCA_031377675.1 Pseudanabaena sp. OTE_70b_metabat_355
ATCGCCCGCTTTGCGGGCGATTCCGCTTATTTGGGTTCTTGGTTTTATTGAGCCGAGGTACTTAGAACGAGATTGTTAATCTTAAATAGCTTGCGCCATCGTTGAGTATCCCATTCTACTGTTTGAAATCATGTTTGCTTATTGTATAAGTTGCATGATTTGTATTAGAACCTTACAAATCATTACAATCAAAGGTAGTCATAAAAAATTGAGGATAGACGCTGCTTTGCACCGCCTATCGTTGTGCCTACATCCAATAAAAGCTAGTAAATTACTGGATTAAACCCGCGATAATGTTAATACTCATTGCTACAATAGCAGTGTTAAAGAAAAAAGAAAGAATACTATGAAATAAAGACAATCGCCTTAGCGATCGCGAAGTGATCTGCACATCCGAAACTTGACTAGTCATTCCAATTACAAACGAGAAATATAGAAAATCCCAATAGTCTGGCTCAATATCATCAGGAAAATCTAGACCACCTGCTTTAGCATCACAATGTATGTGATGATCTTGATAATATTTGTGGGCATAGTGCATCGCAAAAATTGTATGCACAAGTAACCATGAACCAACAATCGTAATCACCGCAAGAATTACGTGAGGAATTACAATATTTATATCTTGCCCCTTTGCTTCCCTCAAAATAAAAGCGATCGCCAATATACTAAAACAAGCCGCCGCCGTAATTAAGCTCAAGATTACCAAACGCCCTTCATCTTGACTTTGGGCATTGCGACGCATTGTTTTTGGTTTTGCTTGGATCATTAATGTCCAAGTGGCTAATAAAAAGCTAATCATCCCTGCATTCCATATACAGAGAATACGTGTGGATAAACTAAACCAATTAGGCAGTAAGATTGCCACAACAAATGCAACTAAAATAGATAAGATCAGTCGCGATCGCACTCTCCATTGATGAGAAAGTTTATTTTTAGTCAAAACTTTTTGAGGTTGATTAGGTAAGGTCATTGCCAGTCCAATTTATAAAATATCTAGGTTTATTTTGATCATCGAAACCTATACTGAAGAAGAAATAGAACCGAAAGTATCTGTTCGCACTAGCCTCCGTGCGTCAAGTATTGATGGCAGTCTATCCACAGTTTTTAGTAATATCACAGGAGGCGTTTTACTTAGCAGCTTTTTGATCGACTTAGGTGCAAGTCCCTTCGAGATTGGGATGGTAGCTTCTCTACCCATGTTAGCAAATCTCTTACAACCTTTAGGAGCTTTATTATCTAATCGTTCTCATAGCCGTCATGACTATGGAATTTGGACATTTCTGCCATCGCGATTACTCTGGCTAGTTCTACTTGTCGGTATTATTTTAAAAGGTACAAATACTGATGTTTCTCAGGAACTAGTCTATTTGACATTAACTTTGGTTGTCACTTCCAATATATTGGCAGCGATGGGAAGTGCTTCTTGGATGAGTTGGCTCGCAGCATTGGTTCCCCCCAAGTTACGAGGGCGATACTATAGTGTGCGTAGCATTGTTAGCAATGTTACAGGCTTACTCTGTTTACCGATCGCCAGTTTTATAATCGCTAATTGGCAAGGCGGAAGCATAAGAGGCTATGGTCTAGTACTGAGTGTTGGTATTGTCGCAGGTGTGGTGAGTTTGACCTGTCAACATTTTATGATCGATATTAATCCTCAAAAATATCAAGCTGAACAGAATCACGAACCAGAACACCATCAAATAAATCTATTTAAGGGCATCTCTAAAAATAGGTATAGGCAGGACAAGGTTTTTGAGGAATTGGGATAGACATATATTATAATAATTAAGAGATAGAAGAGGTTGAAAAGCAATGCATGACAGGCAAACAAATATTTTCGATTTTGAAAAGTAC
>JANMFC010000311.1:0-9302 GCA_031377675.1 Pseudanabaena sp. OTE_70b_metabat_355
CCCGCAAAGCGGGCAATTCCGCTTATTTGGGTTTTTGGTTTTATTGAGCCGATGTACTCAATAGTTTATACCAAAATTTTTGTCATGCCACAATCGCCCCTAAATTCTAAAAAGGAACCTCTAACCATATTTTTTATGAAAAGATCTAATGCATAAATCAATGTAGATTAAATCCCATGCTAGTTTCAGGGCATCAACCGATAGCAAAAGCTAGTTCAAACATGAAAAATCTCCAGAAAGTCTTTACAAAAGCGATCGCTAATATTTCCTCACATTTGATGATGCGATCAGCCACATTAATCATTCTCCTGAATGCGATCGCGGGTATGGCGATCGCGAAACCCACTGAAGCCGCCCAAACCGTAAATTTCAAATTTAATGTTTTTGAAGTTGATGTATCCGTAGATGATTTAGACACCTTCTCTAAAACTGGCGAATTGCGGGGCGCACTGGATATGGCTTCCCGTTATATTTCTCAAAAAGACATGGCAAGTTTTCGACGCATCCTCACCGAGCGAGCTGATGTTCCCGTAGTCTTATTATCTCGATTTCTCTATACCTCACAAGGCGAGCGATCGCTAGATATTTTAGGAAACTTTATCACCACAGGACCGAATCTATCGGGTAATCGCGCCATTCGCGCTGCCGCCGTTCTAGCGACTGTGGATCAACAAAAAGGATTGTCTTTGCTGAACTTCCTCCGCAAATTTCCCACCTCCGATATCTATTTTGATATTCAAGAAGGATTACAAACAGTTGGGGAATTGAGCGATCTGATTCAACATACTCAAAAAATGGTGCAGATGGTCAATGAAGAAGCAACTAAACAGGCTAAAGTCAACCAAACAGGATCTACACAATCTCCATCTGTACAGTTAAAGAACCTCCGTAGTAAAGGTGACTCTACATGGGAACGGTATAGCCTCACAGCACCCGCATTGGATAATAAATATCAGATCCCCTTCTATCTATTCATACCAAATAATTCTCCTCGCGATTCAGCGTTAATCCCAGCGATCATGATCTCCCCTGGGTTAATGTCTAACCGCGAACCCTTTCTTTATCTAGCTGAACATTTAGCATCCTATGGATTTGCGGTAGTGCTAACAATTTCGCCAAATAGTAGCGATGAACAGTTGGAAAAGTTGATTATTGGTGTAGCCAATGAAATTGCACCGCCGCAGAGTTTTATTGAGCGTCCCCATGATATTACTGCGGTTCTCAATTATTTAGAGAAATTCCCCAAGGTGAATAATCTCAATAGTACCAATATCAATTGGAAGAATGTCGGCATGATTGGACATTCCTTTGGTGGTTATGCGGCTCTGGCTCTAGTCAGCGATGCTCAGATTCAATTTGCTGATTTAAGAGAAGCTTGCCAAGGTAAATATAAATGGAATGCCTCATTGTTATTGCAATGTGTGGCGCTGGGCTTACCCAATCGAGCCTATAAGTTAGGTGATCCACGCATCACCGCCGCGATCGCGGTTAATCCAGTCACCAGCCATGTTTTAGGCAAGTCCGCACTCACTAAAATCACAGTACCGATCGCGATCGTCAGCAGTTCCGATGATACCTTTGCGCCCGCCGCATTTGAGCAAATTATTCCGTTTACATGGTTAACATCATCCAATCGTTATTTGCTAATGTTAAATGGCGCAGGACATACGGCGGTGTCAAAAATTACCGCCAGCGATCGCCTCAGCCCCGAAGTCAGCAGCGTTTTAGCAGGATCAAATCCGATTGCTTCTCAAAACTATCTCAAATTACTAAGCGTGGCTTTTTTCAAAACGCATCTGGTTAAAGAACCTAATTATGCTAGTTATCTGACTTCTGAATACTTTGCCAATATATCCAGTCCATCAGCAAAGGTAAGCCTATTGCAATCGCTTAGTATCGAAAAGACTGAAGGAGTGCTCGTAAACTAGAATATGTTGACGCTGCCACCACTAATATTTTTGGTGATTATCTCATTGGTAATGGTTTTGATTATTTTCCAACCATTACTATTGCAATGGCAACGCGATCGCCTTTCCCGACGACCATTTCCTAAACAATGGTTAGGAATTATCAATCGTAATGTGGCGATTTATGATCACCTTGATCGCGATCAACAAACTGAATTACAAGGACATATTCAAGTATTTCTCAAAGAAAAGCAGTTTATTGGTTGTCTAGGGCTAGTGGTGACTGAAGAAATGCGAGTCACGATTGCAGCGATCGCTTGTTTTTTACTTTTTAACGAAAGACGTACTTATTTCCCCAATTTACGCTCAATTTTAATTTATCCCCATGCTTATGTCGTTACCGAAACTATCAGTGACGGCTTAGTGGTGCAACAACGTCAGACTACAAGGCTGGGCGAGTCATGGAAAAGGGATCAATTAGTTTTGGCATGGGCGCAGATCGCCCAAGATATTACCCAATGGCAAGATGGACATAATGTTGTATTACATGAGTTTGCTCACCAACTGGATCAAGAAGAGGGTTCAACGGAAGGTGTACCACTCCTGCCCCGTCAGTCAGATTTTGATTTGTGGGCTGAGGTAATGAGTAAAGCCTATTTAGAATTGTGCGATCGCATAGAACAAAACAAAAAAACTGCAATAGATAGCTATGGAGCAACCAGTCCTGCCGAGTTTTTTGCGGTCATTACCGAGAATTTCTTTGAAAAACCGACTGTTTTAGTTAAGCATTATCCTGATTTGTATAGAGTTCTTCAGCGCTATTACCATTTGAATCCTATTGAATGGTAGTGAATTACCAGATGCTGACCGCTTACAGCAATTTGCTTTCAAACCCGCCACAAATTAAAATATAAAACCTATTGCGGGGCTTTGCCCTGTGAATCTTCTTGTGGCGGGTTTGATCGAGTACTGCCGTAAAGTATATAATGAGTAAACTTTCTGCAAAGAAAATACTTAAAGAGCAAGACGCTCAAAGATACAACTATATACAACCACTATGTTATCCATTGATATTAGAAATAAACAAGCGCTAGAGATTATCGAGAAACTTCTGGTTTACCCCAAGTTTAAGTCTGAGAATGACCGTCGCGGTATTGTAGCTTCGGTGATCAGTAAGGTGATTTTGGCTTTAGAAAATGAAGAAGAAATTACAGCTATTAGTGAGTTCATCAGAACTCAAGCCGATACTGACAAAGATCTCAAGATTCGTGAACTAGAGAATGAACTCAAACGCTTACGCACAGAGCTAAAGAAAAATCGCTAGTATCTTTTCTCTAGTCTAAGCAAGAGATCTAACTAAACCCAAAGAAGAGTTTAAAAGTGTCGATTTGTGACACTTTTAAATCCTTCTCTGAAATACCTAAAGCCTCAGTAGGCTGCAAAGAAATTCATGAATTTGGCAAAGAATTTGGCAGAAAATCTTATCGATGTAATTCAACGTACTCGCACCGCCGCGATCGCCTTGGCAAAATTGTCACAGGGCGTAAAAAATGACGCATTAGAAGCGATCGCGATCGCTTTAGAAAAGAATGCCGAAGTAATCTTGAGCGCCAATCAAGAGGATGTCACGGCTGCGATTGCGGCTCAATTACCCAGTCCCTTGATTGCCCGTCTCAAACTCGATCCGAACAAACTCAAAAGTATGGTCGCAGGGGTGCGCGATGTGATCCGCCTTGACGATCCGATCGGCGATCGCCAGATCCACCGTCAGTTAGATACGGGTTTAATTTTGGAACGCTTTTCCTGTCCATTAGGTGTAATCGGAGTAATTTTTGAAGCGCGTCCTGATGCAGTCACTCAAATTGCCGCACTAGGAATTAAATCTGGTAACGGGGTCATTCTCAAAGGCGGTAGTGAAGCTGTCCATTCCTGCGAAGCGATCGCTAAGGTAATGCATGATGCACTCGAAAAGCTTTATCAAAAAGAAATTCAGAAAGAAATTCAAGCAGTATCACCAAATGTAGTGCAGTTATTAACCACTCGTGCGGAAACTCTAGCCATTTTAAAAATGGATAAATTGATCGATTTGATTATTCCTAGAGGCTCCAATCAATTTGTGCGCTACATCCAAGAAAATACCCATATACCTGTCCTTGGTCATGCCGATGGAGTATGTCATCTGTATGTTGATGTCGCGGCGGATATCCATAAAGCCGTAGCGATCGCCGTTGATAGCAAAACTCAATATTCTGCTGCGTGCAATGCGATCGAGACTTTATTGGTTCACAGCGCGATCGCCTCAGAATTTTTGCCCTTAGTTGCGATTGCTTTGCGAGAGCGCGGCGTAAAATTACTGGGATGCGATCGCACTCAGCAGATTATTGATGTTCGACCAGCCACGGATGCGGATTGGTCAACCGAATATTGCGATTTGATTCTATCAATTAAAGTGATTGACTCTTTAGAAGAAGCGATCGCCCATATAACCACTTACGGCTCGAAACATACTGAGGCAATTGTGACGGAAGATCAAGCGATCGCCGATATTTTCACTAGCGACATTGATGCTGCGGGTGTTTATCACAACTGTTCGACTAGATTTGCAGATGGTTTTCGGTATGGATTTGGTGCGGAAGTGGGGATCAGTACCAATAAAATGCCACCAAGGGGACCTGTGGGGTTAGAAGGACTTGTGACTTACAAGTATCGTCTTGTCGGCGATGGACATATTGTTGCTGATTATGTAGGCGCAAATGCTAAGACCTTCACGCATCAGGATCTATAAAAAAAGGTTTGCAGCGCATAGCGCTGCAAACCTTTTTTATGGACTAGTTTTTAGATTGAGCAATGAAATAAATGCGATCGCTTAATTGCCTGAGTAACTGCGCGATGTCGCCATCCGTAGATTGCAATTGCGCTACCTTTTCGCAGCTATACATCACGGTGGTATGGTCTTTACCGCCTACCGCTTCCCCGATTTTGGGTAAGCTGAGATTGGTGTGCTGACGCATCAAATACATCACATATTGACGCGCTTGACTAATTTCTCGCCGCCGCGAACTGCCTAATAAATCGGCAAGATCAATATTCAGAGTTTCCGTGACTACCCGCAAAACCATTTCGGCGGAGACTTCTACAGGCTCTTTGGGCGGGTTGAGAACTGGCGCAACGTTTTCTACGGTCATCGGTAAGCCTGAGATCGAGATATAAGCCACGGTTCTTACCAAAGCTCCCTCTAATTCACGAATGTTTGAGGTATAGCTGGCGGCGATGTAATGCAGCACATCGGTGGGGATTTTGAGATTGTCGTATTCAGCTTTCTTTTGCAGAATCGCCATGCGGGTCTCTAAATCAGGAACCTGAATATCCGCAATTAGTCCCATTGAAAAACGCGAACAAAGTCTTTCTTGCAAACGGGGAATCTGAGCAGGGGGGCGATCGCTTGCCAGTACAATTTGCTTGCCTGATTCATAAAGGGTGTTAAAGGTATGGAAAAACTCCTCTTGGGTATATTCTTTGCCCTCAATGAACTGAATGTCATCAACGATTAACATATCGATCGCTCGATACAGATCACGAAAGCCCTGCATACTATCTTTGCGAATCGCCGAAATCAGATCATTGGTAAACTGTTCCGTGGACACGTATGCAATTCTGGCGGTGGGATCAATTTCCAGACGGTAATGGGCGATCGCCTGCATCAGATGGGTTTTGCCTAAGCCCACACCACCGCATAAAAACAAAGGGTTAAACTCTCGCCCTGGGGCTTCCGACACTGCTAGCGCCGCCGCATGAGCCATGCGATTGGTGGAGCCAACCACAAATCGGTTGAAATTATATTTGTAGTTAAGATTAATGGGGCGCGGGGCATGACCATTATTTTCTGATGCGGGACTGCTTTGATTATTGGTGATCTCTGAGTTGGAGATCGCGGCGGACATTGCTTCCACGGCTTCCGCAGCGATCGCTGTTTCCAGCATTCCATCTGGGCTTGCTACCTCTTGTGGTTCGGGCTGACCCGTGGGTGGTTCCGATGTAGGAGCCGAGACAATATAAACTTCAACGGGATAGCCTAAAATTTCGGTGACCGCATCGGTAATATTCTGAAAATAATATTTATGCAGCCAATTTTTAGCAAAATCTGAGGGCGTGCGAATCGTCAAGCGATCCGCCGTAAGCTGATCAGCCACAACAGTCTTGATCCATCCTTCGTAGGTCGGACGGCTAAGCTGGCTTTCAAGTAGTTCTAGGACTTGATTCCAGAGTGTTTCTAAGGAAATATCAACAGACATTGTGGGTATGGTCAAGATGACTTTTGGTCGAGATGGCAAACAGCGAATTACGATCTTATCGCGTCAACTAAAATTTTGGAGGATTACTTGAATGAACATTTTGCAGAATCCCAGCCTCAAATCTAAATTCGACTCTAAACCACGCATAGCTATCACTATAGGTGATCCCGCAGGGCTAGGTACAGAAATCATTCTCAAAGCTTTGACAGATAGCGCTTTGCTAGCCTTAGATGTCGAGTTTACAATTTTTGGCGATCGCCGATATCTTGACCAAACATATAATTCGTTACGAAATCAGTGCCATTTAATCGATCCCGATCGCTTAAAGATTATTGATATTTCAACCAACCAAGAAATTTCGTTAGGAATTGGTAATGAGGCAAGTGGGGCAGCTAGTTTTGCCTATCTTGATACGGCGATCGCCCAGACTCTCACAGGTCATTTTGAGGCGATCGTCACCGCACCGATCGCTAAATCAGCATGGAAACAGGCAGGGCATGACTATGCAGGACAAACAGAGTTACTTGCCGAGCGCAGTCAAGTTAATGATTTTGGGATGTTGTTTGTTGGTAAATCACCCCATACCGCTTGGGTATTGCGAGCTTTGCTAGCGACAGTGCATATTCCTTTAAGCGAAGTTACTAAACAACTCACCCCAGAACTAATTGAGCAGAAATTAGAATTACTCAGGCGATCGCTATTACAGGATTTTGGCATTAGTCACCCCACAATTGCGATCGCAGGCATTAATCCCCATAGCGGCGAACAGGGACAATTAGGAATGGAAGAACGGGACTGGTTGCAGCCTTTAATTGAGCGCTATCGACAACAACATCCCAATGTCAAAATTACTAATCCCATTCCACCCGATACCATGTGGATCAATCCTGCTAAAGCTTGGGGCGATCGCGATCGGGTTACGCTTGGACATGACGCTTATCTTGCCATGTATCACGATCAAGGACTCATCCCCGTTAAACTTTTGGCTTTTGATCGAGCCGTAAATACAACTATCGGTTTGCCCTTTGTAAGGACTTCACCTGATCATGGCACTGCCTTTGATATCGCTGGCAAAGGTATTGCCGATCCCGCTAGTATGATCGAGTCGATTAAATTAGCGATCGAACTTGTAAAAATCAGGCAAAAAACTTAATTTGCAACCAGCAATTTCAAATTCAAAACGGTAGCTTATTTGGGTTTTATATTTAATTATGCCTACCTACTTATACGATATTTATTATTTACAGATTTAATTTTAAAGGTTTAAAAATGAATGATAATCAGCGCGATCAAAATAATCTTGAGCGTCGGCAAGACTTACGACAGGACGAAGAAAACTTTCGACTTCAACAAGAAGAAAAGCGTTTAGGAACTGCTCAGCGAAGTAATACTTACATCTGGATAGTGAATAGTATTTATTGGTTGGGAGGATTGCTGGAAATATTGCTAGGACTAAGGTTTGTGCTTCGTCTATTTGGAGCTAATCCTGAAAATGAGTTCGCACGATTGATTAATAATCTATCGGCTCCTTTTGTCGCACCGTTTTCCACCTTATTCATTAGTCCCACTTCCGATGGAGGCGCAAATATTTTTGATGTAAATATTGTAATTGCGATTATTGCCTATGCACTCTTGAGCTATCTAGTAGTGTCCCTAGTAAGGTTCATTTTTTATAACAGAGTATGATCAATTCAAGGATGATCCAAGGAGACTAAATTGCTAAATCACTCATTTGGTTTCTATGGTATTGCCTTCTTTACCATTATTCTTGTTAGATATTTTCTAGTGGCGGGAGGAATGTATCTATTCTTTTATGCGCCATTTCGCCAAGGATTCTTAGAACCCAATTTAAGTGAGAAACCTGACAAGAGACTAATTCAAAACGATATTAAACTCTCAGTATTCTCAGCAGCAGTATTTGCGATCGCCTCAGCCTTAGTTTTATCTGCATATAGTTGGGGAATTACACGCCTATACAGCGATCCGCATCAGTACGGGCTTTGGTATTTAGGCATAAGCTATATCGCTGTTTTGATCCTTCAGGATACCTATTTTTACTTTACCCATCGTTTATTTCATCATCCATTACTTTTTCATTGGGTACATCAAGGACACCACCAATCACACCATCCTACACCTTGGACTTCTTTTGCCTTTGACCCACCAGAGGCGATCGTCAGTTCTCTTTTTCTCATTGGTATAGTTTTTATTCTGCCATTACATTTCATCACTGTGATCGCAGTGCTAACGACAATGACGATATGGGCTGTACTAAACCATTTAGGAATTGATCGGCTTCCAATATCTTTTCCCCATCATTGGCTTGCCAAGTGGTTTATTGGTCCCGATCATCATTCAATTCATCATCTTAAATACAATCGGCATTATGGTCTTTATTTCACATTTTGGGATAAATTACTCAGTACTGAAGATCCAAATTTTACGAAGAAATTGAATGAGACCAAAAGCCAAAGCATCTGATTTGCGTTTAAACCCGCCACAACACTACGGTGTACACACAAGTCTAAATACCCCCTTTAATTCCCCCTTGCAAAGGGGGAAAACTAGAAATCTTGTTCCCTCCCCTTTGCAAGGGGAGGGCTAGGGAGGGGTAATTGATGAGATTTGCAAATTCCTATAGTTGTGTGTACATGGTAGCTCCACAACAAGGGTCGCAGGGCGTAGCCCCGCAATAGGTTTTATATTCTTATTTGTGGCGAGTTTAATTACAATTTGTGTCGTATTCAATCAATTTAATCAATTCACTCAAGAAATCAAATATTCGCTTGTCATAGTGATTACACAAGTTCAGAGTTGCAAACTCGGCTTTGACGAAATATTCCTCAACTATAATCAGGAGAACATATCATGAGTTTAGAAAATAGAGCTAAGGCAACCGCGAAAAACGTCGAAGGTAAAATTCAAGAATCAGTGGGCGATTTAACTGGCGATACTAGCACTCAAATGGAGGGTAAGGCAAAACAAGCTGAAGCGAAAGTTCGTCATGCTGCTGAAGATGTTAAAGATGAAGTCAAAAAGGTTATTGAATAATAGTTTTAGAATTAAAACCCAAATAAGCGTAATCGCCCGCGAAGCGGGCGAT
>JANMFC010000338.1:0-51983 GCA_031377675.1 Pseudanabaena sp. OTE_70b_metabat_355
TTCGCCCGCGAAGCGGGCGAATCAGCTTTTTGAGGTTCTGGTTTTATTAAGCCGAGGTACTTAAAAAGAGCGCGGTGCGCTCTTTTTTATTTATGAAAACATTTCTACGCTAGAAGAGTAAATCGGCTCAACATGAATAGAGATAACACGCTTAGGACGAACTAACAAAATCTCATTTAGCTCAGCTCGTACAGGAATCGGCATCAAATCATCCTCGTTTGCCTTGGGCTTAAATTGTGAGGCATACCAACTTTTGACTTCTTCGATGGTCGTAAATTTCGTCGTGACTTCTTGTCCGCCCTCTAGCCTCAAATGCACGATATATTCATTAGGCTTTTTTGGTTCTCTCGCCATCTTGATTCACTCTGTCTAAATTTTTCGTCATCATGGTGAATTATAGCAACCGTCAAGAAATTTTGTAAAAGTGTTACTCCTTTCCCAGTCTTATCTCTATAACATTCATCAGAAACATCTACCAATCTCAGTGGGATAATGATGCTTAAAACTTTGTAAAGTTTAGTACAATGCTTAACATTCCCCTTGGTAAGTATTTACACTTATTGACATGACAGACCAATTCCCTTGGCTTACCGCGATCGTCCTGCTCCCACTCGTAGCGTCCTCCCTCGTTCCTATTTTGCCAGACAAAGATGGCAAAACTATACGTTGGTATGCATTAGGTGTAGGCATCGCAGATTTTATATTGATGTGCTACGCCTTCTGGAAGAACTACGATCCGAGCAGTGCTACCTTCCAACTCACGGAAAAGTACAATTGGATACCCCAATTAGGTCTAAGCTGGTCGGTCTCAGTCGATGGTATTTCCGCTCCCTTAGTTCTTTTAGCGGGCTTAGTCACCACTCTCTCAATTTTTGCCGCATGGCAAGTTAACATCAAACCACGCCTGTTTTATTTCTTAATGTTGGTGCTGTACTCCGCCCAGATCGGCGTGTTTGTAGCCCAAGATTTGTTGCTATTTTTCATCATGTGGGAAGTTGAACTGATCCCTGTATATCTATTGGTTTCGATCTGGGGTGGTCAAAAACGTCAGTATGCGGCTACGAAATTTTTGCTTTATACCGCCGCCGCCTCGATCTTTATCCTTGTCGCAGGATTAGCAATGGCGCTGTACGGTAACAACGTGACCTTTGATATGGCTGAGCTAGCCCTCAAGGATTTCCCCTTAGCCTTAGAGCTTCCGCTTTACGCAGGTTTATTAATTGCTTTTGGGGTCAAATTAGCGATTTTCCCACTACATACTTGGTTGCCCGATGCTCATGGTGAGGCATCTTCACCTGTATCGATGATTTTGGCAGGTGTATTGCTAAAAATGGGCGGTTATGGTCTGATTCGTCTAAATATGGGATTACTTGACCAAGCCCATGTCTATTTTGCACCGATTTTGGCAACACTGGGTGTGATCAATATTGTCTATGGCGCGGTGAACTCTTTCGCCCAAACCAATATGAAGCGCCGTCTTGCCTTTTCATCGATTTCTCACATGGGTTTTGTTTTGATTGGAATCGCATCCTATACCGATCTAGGGCTTAGTGGCGCAATGCTGCAAATGATTTCACATGGATTAATTGCTTCGGTGTTATTCTTCCTTGCGGGTGTCACTTACGATCGCACCCACACGATGCTATTGAGTGAAATGGGCTATATCGGTAAGGTGATGCCCAAAGTGTTTGCATTATTTACCGTTGGTGCTTTAGCTTCTCTTGCCATGCCTGGCATGAGTGGCTTTGCTAGCGAAATCTCGATCTTCATGGGGATCACTACCAGCGATATCTATAGCTCGACTTTTCGGACTGTGACCGTATTTTTAGCGGCGGTGGGCGTAATTCTTACTCCCATTTATTTACTGTCGATGCTGCGCCAGATTTTTTACGCTTGTGAAGGGAACCCATCTTGCGACATTAATCCATCCTGCGATATTTCCGATATCAGCCTCAAGTCTCAAGGCAATCAAGATGTAGTTTGTTTCGGTACAAGTTGCGAGTTGCCTAGCGAATCTGATTTTAGCGATGCTAGACCGCGTGAAGTATTTATTGCGGTTTGCTTCTTAGTGCCGATCATTGCGATCGGGGCTTATCCGAAGATGGCAACTAATTTATATGATGCGACGACAACAGCGCTAAATTCACAAATGCGTCTAGCTCATGAGCAAGTTGCCGTTGTGAAGAATGAGCAAATCTTTGCTAATCAATCTTCTTTCCCGAAAATCTCTGAGATTAAAGTTAACGCGATCTTGGCGAATAAATAGGACTGGAAACCGTCATGCTAAGGTAGGGGCAGTTCATGAACTGCCCCTACCTTTTTTTGGTTTTGCGTAAGTCTTTTGGTAGAATTGAGATCTCAGTAAATTGCTTGGATCAAATTATTTCGGACTCTTCTGGGTTCATGGGGGAAGCACAACTAATAGTAGCCAGAAGCCTTTCTGAGCAACAGTTATAGTCTGATAATGCTGTCAATTATTGTATCACAATTATACAATTTACACCTCAAACCCAGAAGAGCCGTATTTCGATGGAACTACCTGATATTGTCGAAAGCCAAGATGACGATGCCGATCAACAAGTCAGCGATCGCGATAAATCATCAAATTCACCCGATCCTTCTCAACAAAAACAAAAAAAGAGTCAACTCAACAACTATGTGGCAATTACCGTAGTTTTGTTTGTCACTTTTATGGGAGTCTGCAAAGTCAAAAGTGACAATATAGTACAGGCGATGCAAAAAGCTCAAGCCGATCGCATTGACACATGGGCTTTTTATCAAGCTCGCAACGTCCGCGCTGAGATCGCGAAATCAACGATCGCGCAGTTGACATTACAGGCGGCGGCAGTTCAGTCACAGCAACCAAAACTACGCGCTGAATACGACAAAGAAATTGCCAAGTATCAGGCGATCGCCACAAAGCAAGACAAAGAAAAGGACAAATTACAGCAACAAGCCAAGGATGCTGAAAATTTATACGAAAAGTTAAATGTGCATGATGATCAGTTTGACCTATCAGAGGCAGCATTTGCCCTAGCGATTGCCTTGTTAGCGATGACCTCACTTACTCAAAAGGGTTGGTTATATGGAGCATCGATGGTTCCAGCCGTATTTGGTCTGTTTATGGGACTTGCTGGTTTACTAAGTTGGGATTATCATCCTGAAGCGATGACAAAAATGTTGTCAGAGGGAGCCGCTCCCAGCCACTATGGACAGATTTCTACCTTGCCCACTTTGCACCGTAAATAGCTAGATTGCTTTAACATTGCTTTAACATTAAAAAAGGGGGGAGAAAAAAATTCTCCCTAATTAAATTATGAAAAACTTTATTCAAAATCTGCTCCGTTATCCAAAATTTTTAGCTTTAATCACTGGTGGTGTACTTTCGGTGGTCATCGCCCCCATTATTCCGTTATTGCAAAAACCTGTAACCGCGATCGCCATGATTAGCGCTATAGTGAGTGGGTTTATCGGTGTATCATTGGTATTGAGAGCTATGCTAGGGTTAGATATAGCCTAATTAATTCTGCAATAGCTGCACCAAAATCAAAAGATAAAAACATATTTACTGTGTAAATGTAAAACTATGGCTACTACAAGACGAGTTGCTCGTGTCGCCGAACTAATTAAACGAGAAGTCAGCAATATGTTGCTGAAAGATATCAAAGATGATCGCGTGGGTATGGGCATGGTCAGTGTGACTGATGCCGAACTATCAGGCGACCTGCAACATGTGAAAATTTTTGTGAGTATTTACGGCACTGAAGAGGCTCGCCAGCAAACTATGGAAGCCTTAGCCTCAGCCACAGGATTTATCAAACGTGAAGTGGGGCAGAGATTAGCCCTACGGCGTGTTCCTGAAGTCACATTTCAGGAAGATCGCTCCTTTGAACGTGGTGTCAAGGTGCTATCTCTAATCAATCAGCTAAGTCGAGAACGCGAAGAGAAGGAGTCAACACCAAGTGTTTGAGTTGATTAAAGCGGGAGGACCAGTCATGTACCCTCTCATTGGTCTATCTGTGTTTGCATTTGCGGGAATCATGGATCGCGTGATATTTTGGGTTGGCATCCTCAGATTAGAGCAGAAAACTGCCGAGAATATTTTAGCGATCGCTCGCCAAGATTTAGAATTGGCGGCTGAAGTGGCTGAAGAAGCAGCAAGAAAACATCCAGTTGGGCGCTTTCTATACGCACCGCTAGCTCTGCATGAACCAGATCCTGAGCTATTTCGACTAGCCCTCGAAAGTACTGCCGATGAAGAGTTGGCAGGAATGATGAAGGGTGAACAATTACTGGAAGCAGCAATTACCCTTGCGCCTTTGTTAGGATTATTGGGAACGATCACAGGGCTGATCGTTTCCTTTGGATCGCTGAAAATCGGTGATGTGGCTGCTAATACCAAATCAGGATCGATAACTCAAGGTATTGGTGAAGCGTTAATTACAACGGCGACGGGTTTAATAATTGCTCTTTTTACAACAGCATTTCATCGTTTATTTCTAGCCCTTCAAGATCAACAATCTAAGCTATTTATGAAGTTTGGCAATCAGCTAGAGTTAATCTATCGCCAACATTGGCAACGACATTATCAGATAAGGCTGAAAAATGACTGAGTTTGTTTGATCGCCCCTTCAACAAGTAAATAGTTTATTAAAGGGCGATTAACTAAGATTATGCTTGTAAAAAATTCTAGCCAAAACTCTAACGATCTTCAGTTTAATCCGACTGAACTATTACAGGTTTACTTCACCCAAAATTACGAGCTTCTATCGGAAAAATTAATTAAAATTATCGAACACTTTGAGCAGGTTACTTATGTATCGCTCACAGCCGAATCTCGCTATTTTATTAATGCTTTCGTTAAAAATTTTTTATATATATTTACGCAAGCTGATTATGTGCTAAGCGATCGCTATGTGACCAAATTTATTCAATTAAATTTGACGATCTCGAATTTGGTTGCCATGTCTGATTTCAAGAATACCGATCCCTATTTAGAGTTATTAAAACTACAGCCACAAAATTATGCAAAGCTACTAACTTTATGCTCAGCCAGAAATAACTTTCAAATTGATCGGCGAACCTTTTTTGATGCTAGTCCAGAATTAGCGAGTTTATGGTATTCCCATTATTTAGAGATTTATCGTGGGGGCTTAGTCAATAAAACTGTATACCAAAACTTGCGCGAACATCTTATTTATGAAGACGATCGCTTAACCGACTTTTATAAAATTGATGATCTCTACTTTGGCGCAACCTACATTGATGGAGACAATGATCGCCTTCTCAAAACTAAGATCAATAAATCAATTCAAAATAGTCAGCTAGTTAAAAATATACTTGTTTCTAATCAACCTAACCCAAAAAAGGTTGCTATAATTTCAGGCTTTTGGTTTCCACAGCATTCCGTTTATCGGATTCTTTCTGAATGTGTGGCTGCATTAAAAGATAGCTATGAATTAACATTGATTCATTTAGGCGATCGCCATCTAGATATTGATACTCAATATTTCCAAGAAGTAAAATATTTACAATTTAAAAACGGAAAATTTGATCTTAGTTGCCTTCAAAACAACGATTTCATGGTTATCTACTATCCTGATATTGGGATGCTGCCAGAGAGTATTTTATTGTCAAATATACGCATTGCTCCGATTCAAATTTGTGGACTGGGACATCCTGTGAGTACATTTGGCAGTGCGATCAATTATTTTATAAGTGGTAATGATGCCGAAGTAAATCGTAATCCTGAAGCTAATTATGCAGAACGATTAGTCCTATTAAATGGTTTAGGCGCGGTAAATAATCGCCCTAACTATCCAGAGCCACTAAATATATCCGTTGACAAAAATAAGTATCAAAATAATATTTCAGAAGACAAAACACAATTTATTATTAATTGTCCTTGGTATGCCCAAAAGGTAAATTACCCACTCTTAGTTTTACTTAAAAAAATCTCCCAATCATCGAATATACCAGTTCTATTTCGCTTCTTTTCAGGCGGCGCATTAGTCCGTAAAAATGATTTTATTCCCTTCGCCAAAGATGTCGAACAAGCATTAGGTGCTGACCATGTTTATGTATATCCCTATATGCCATATTCTGAGTATATGGGGATTATGCAAGAGGGAAATATCTGCCTTGATTCCTATCATTTTGGTGGATTTAATGTCATAGTTGATGGTCTATATTTACAGAAACCATCGGTTCTATTTGAAGGGAAACGTTGGTACAGTCGGGCTGGCGCGAAACTGATGAAAAAGTTGGGATTGGAAGAGCTTGTCGCTAAAAATCCTACGGAATATACACAGTTAACTCTGAAATTAATTAATAATCCCGATTTTTATCAAGCGATGGAAGACAAGGTAAAGCAGATTGATTTAGAAAAAATTGCCTTTCGTTCAACTAATGGTCAATATTTTAAAAAGGCGATCGATTATCTAATTCAAAATCATGAACAGTTACAAAAAGACCCTACTAAAAAAGCAATTAGAATTTCTTAAATAAGCGCCTTTAAGCCATAATGTAAAAGATCGATTGACCTCGCCCCATGCAAACTAATTATGAGTCCTTTTGAAATATATATTCGTGAACTGCGCGATATTCGGGCAACAGGGGCTGGTGTTAAAGAGACATCCTATTACAATGCTCTAGCAAATTTGCTTAATGAGATTGGAGCAACGTTACAGCCGAAAGTGCGCTGTGTGATGCAGCTAAAAAATCAAGGCGCGGGAATGCCTGATGGTGGACTGTTTACAGCGCGACAATTTCAGAAGCGATCGGGGGATGAACCGATTGAGCCACAAAATCCTGAACGGGGCGTAATCGAGATTAAGGGGACGGGAGATGATGCTTGGGTAATCGCCAATACGCCACAAGTTTCTAAATATTGGGATAAATATCGTCAAGTATTAGTGACCAATTATCGAGATTTTGTGTTGATTGGGCAAGATGTGAATGGTCAGCCGATCAAGTTAGAAACCTATCGTTTAGCTAGTAATGAAAAACAATTTTGGCTGAAGGTACAAAATCCTCAAGCATTTGCCCTAGAGCAAGCAGAGCAGATCACCGAATATCTGAAGCGGGTAATGCTGATCCAAGCCGCGATCGCTACGCCACAGGATCTGGCTTGGTTTCTGGCTTCCTATGCTAAGGATGCAAAGGCACGCATCGAAAAGTCGGATTTACCTGCTTTAGAATCAATTCGCACTGGTTTAGAAGAAGCTCTCGGAATTACCTTTAAGGAAGAACAGGGCGATCGCTTTTTTAAATCCACTTTGATTCAAACCCTATTTTACGGATTATTCTCCGCATGGGTACTGTGGCACAAACAGGGGGCTAGATCTGATGGTTATTTTGACTGGAAAACTGCCGCATGGTCACTTCATGTGCCGATGGTGAAGGCATTATTTGAAAAAGTGGCAACTCCTACGAATTTGGGGCGATTAGATTTAGTTGAAGTGTTGGATTGGACTGGTGAAGCTCTAAATCGGGTCGATCGCGCAACTTTTTTTGCTCAGTTTGATGAAGGTCAAGCCGTGCAGTATTTTTATGAGCCATTTCTAGAAGCCTTTGATCCACAACTGCGTAAGGATATGGGGGTTTGGTATACGCCGCCAGAAATTGTGCAGTATATGGTGGCGCGGGTAGATCGAGTTTTGCGAGAGGAGTTAGGGATTGCGGATGGTTTAGCCGATGAAAATGTTTATATTCTCGATCCTTGCTGTGGTACGGGAGCCTTTTTGGTAGAGGTCTTGAAGCGGATTAATCAAACTCTCTGTGAAAATGGAGAGGACGCTTTGAGTGGAAGTACTTTAAAAGAAATTGCCAAAAATCGTGTGTTTGGCTTCGAGATTTTGACGGCTCCGTTTGTGGTGGCACATTTACAGTTAGGGCTACTATTGCAAAATTTTGGTGTACCGTTGCAGGATGATACGGAACGAGTGGGAGTATATCTCACCAATGCATTGACGGGTTGGCAACCACCTGATGATGATGCAAAGCGGCGAATTCAGCAATTAAATTTAAATTTCCCTGAGTTGCAAGAAGAACGCGATGCTGCCGACTCGGTGAAGCGTGGCAAACCGATTTTAGTAGTATTAGGGAATCCTCCCTATAATGCCTATGCGGGTGTCAGTTCAGGAAAGGAAGAGGGATTAGTTGATGCTTATAAAGAAGGGCTAATCAGTGAATGGGGCATTAAAAAGTTTAATTTAGATGATTTGTATGTACGCTTTTTTAGAGTTGCCGAAAACTGCATTAATAGGGCGGCGATTAATCGCGGTGTGGTTTGCTTTATTTCTAATCAGTCTTGGGTGAGCGATCCTTCATTTGTAGTCTTACGCAAAAATTTATATCAATCCTTTGATAAGTTTTGGATTGAGAATATGCATGGAAATCGTAAAATTTCTGAATATGCGCCAGATGGTAAGACAAGCGAAACAATTTTTGCAATTCAAGGATTTTCCGCAGGTATTCAGCAAGGTGTAGCTATTTCTCTATGGGTTAAAAATGGCGGACAATCCATACCACTTGTTAGATTCAGGGATGATATTAATGCTGCTAAAGCTTCAGATCGCCGCCAACAGTTGCTATCAACCTTAGAAGAAGAAAACTTTAATTCCAATTATCAGACTGTATTTCCTTCTGAAACAAATAGATTCTCTTTTAAGCCTTCTGTTATTTCAGCAGAATATTTAAAGTGGATAAAATTAACTGACATTTGTGCAGTTGCGCCTAGTAATGGACTAATGGAAAAACGTGGTGGTGCATTAATTGATATTGATCGCAATGCTCTAGCAGAAAGAATGAGAGCATATTTTGATGCTGATCTGGGTTGGGAAGCTTATCAAAAATTAGGCTATGGTTTAGTCAAACCTCAAGCAAGATTTGATCCTAAAGTTGCGAGACGGAAAGCTCTTTTAGCAGAAATATTTGATGAAAGACGTTTGCTTCGTTACGCTCTTCGTCCTCTCGAAACAAGATGGTGTTATTACTCAGAAGTTCGCCCGATCTGGAATGAGTCGCGACCATTTCTCTGGAAACAATGCTGGGAAGGGAATAAATTTTTAATTACGCGATTTAAAGCAGCGAAAGATGATGAAGGAACACCTTTTTATTTTACCCCTTGTCTATCAGACGATCATTTATTAACCCCTGATGCCGTTGCCATTCCCTTGCAATTAATGAATGGTGCGCGAATTCGACCTAGAGAGCAATTGAACCTCTTAGAATTACTGGGAGAAAAGCCCGAAGTCGATCGCCCCTTTGCCAATCTTTCCGCCCCTGCTCGTGCATATCTCAAGCATTTAGGTTTCCCAAATCCCGATGAAGATCAGGAAACAGCGATCTTAATTTGGATGCACGCCTTAGCGATCGGTTACTCACCCGCATATTTACAACAAAATCATGACGGTATTCAACAGGATTTCCCACGGATTCCATTACCCAATAACCGAGATTTGTTAATTGCCTCTGCGAATTTAGGTAAACAACTTGCCCAGCTTTTGGATACCGAAACCAAAATCGAAGGCGTGACAGTTGGCAAGATTAATTCAGAATTGCGGAATATAGGTGTAATTTCAAAACTAGGCGGCGGTAAACTGAATCCAGATCAAGAACTATCACTTACCGTAGGCTGGGGTCATGCTGGTAAAGAAGGTGTGACCATGCCAGGGAAAGGTAAAATCCAAGAGCGCGAATATAGCGCCGATGAATTGAAAGTGCTGGATCAACCTATGCAAACTTTACTAGGTAAAACAACCCTTGATATTTACTTGAATGATGTAGCCTACTGGAAAAATATTCCTACTAGGGTTTGGGATTACACAATTGGGGGCTATCAGGTAATTAAAAAATGGCTAAGTTATCGAGAGGAGACTTTATTAGGGCGATCGCTTAATGTGGAAGAAGTCAGAGAAGTTAGCAATATAACTCGCCGCATTGCCGCGATTTTGTTGTTAGAGGAGCAGTTAGATCATAACTATGAAAAAATTAAAAAATTAGACTACAGCACTTCTCATATAGAACAAGGGGCTTAAGCCCCTTGCCCTATAGCGATTTTCATTTTGCCGTAGGCAAAATGAAAACTCAAAACCCTTACTCTGATTGTTTTTTGTTTTGCAAATGAGTATGCACTCATTTACAAAACGCTATATTTCGCTATGGATAGAAAGTAAGCTTCGGTAAAGCTAGCGACTCCTCCCACCCCATCATGATATTCATACATTGCATTGCTTGCGCCGCTTGACCTTTCATCAGATTATCGATCGCTGAAACCACGATTACCCGCCCAGTGCGTTGATCAACTTCCACACCGAGATAACAGAGGTTTGTGCCTAAAGCCCATTTGGTTTGCGGGAAAATATTTTTAGGAAGAACTTGCACCCATTCGGAATTGCGATAAAAAGACTTGTAAATCGTCAGCAAATCATCTTTGACCAAACCTGGATCGCGTAACTTTGCATATACCGTGGACAAAATACCACGAATCATTGGGATCAAATGGGGGGTGAACTGAACCAGAACTTCCTGCCCTGCCATGTCACTACAAATCTGCTCGATTTCAGGTGTGTGTCGATGACTGGCAATACCATAGGCTCCTAGAGATCCATCGGCTTCAGCTAACAAGAGATTGGTTTTTGGCTGACGACCACCGCCTGACGTGCCAGACTTGGCATCAATGATGATAGTGCTGGGATCGACTAAACCTTGCTTGAGTAGAGGTTGTAAGGCGAGTAAACTGGCGGTGGGATAGCAACCTGCACAACCAACTAGATTAGCGGTGGCAATGCGATCGCGATAAATTTCAGGCAATCCATAGACGGCGGTGGCGTTTACATCGGCATCAGTCCGCGTCTCTTGGTACCAAGACTCATAAACTTGGAGATCGGTGAAGCGATAATCGGCGGATAGATCGAGAACTTTGCAGCCTTTAGCCAAGAGCTTGGGGGCGATCTTGCTGGCTAAACCGTTGGGCAATGAGAGAAAGACAATTTGACAACGATCAGCGATCGCTTCAGGTTCTAGATTTTCGATAGGCAAGTTTACGGCATGGGCAATGTGGGGATAAAGGTCAGCAAAATTCTGTCCAACAGAACCACTGCCGCCCATATAAGTAATCTCTACCAATGGATGCTCTAGCAGCAATCTCACCAGTTGGATACCACCATAACCTGATGCGCCAACAATACCTACTGGGACTCGATTCTGTGCGCTCATAAACTTACTCCATCAAAATATCGGGAATGCTTTCCACATTTGGGGTAACAACTTAACACAAGCCAAGTCTTTAAGGATCAAAAATAAAAACCAAAATAAATGAAGTGGGCTGCGCTCACTTCATTTATTTTGGTTTTAGCCAAATATTTCCGCAGGATCAGCAGATTGGACTTTGCGTAAAGAGATCGCTCCTGAAATCACACACATAATAATCGTCAAAATCATTACAGGAATTGCCTTATCCCAAATATAAAGCGGCAGTAATGTCGCATTTTTGGTGAGATTGTACAGCCCAAAGGAAATCCCCAGTCCAGGGATAAATCCTAAAATCGATAGTACAAAGGCTTCTTGAATCACGATTTGGGCTAAAAACAAATTCCCATAACCCATCGCCTTAAGGGTCGCATATTCAGCAATATGATCGGAAACATCGGTATAAAGAATCTGATACACGATCACAATACCGACAATGAAGCCCATGATCGTCCCAAGCGTAAAGATAAATCCGATCGCTGTACTTTTTTGCCAATAACCCTTCTCAAAATCGATATAGCCTTGAATTGTCATAATCCGAGTATCATTGATTGCCGCATCCTCAGTTTTTTTGAGATCATCGGTTGTCAAATCAGACTTGGAGATAACTACTTTATTCTTATCTTCTTCACTGGTGATTTTCCCATCCGCACCGATACGATCTTGAAATAAAGCCCTAACTCTTTTGCCATCGGGAGCCAATTTTTCGCGAGGCAATACCACCGTGTCACTGGGTTGACTGAGGATGAAATTTCGCATCGCTTCAAAAGGAGAAGCCTCTGGACGCAGGTTAATCAGTCCGACATTAATCAATCCTGAACGACGGTTATCAAAAATCCGTAGGAAATTGATGTCGCTCGTAATCGCCGCTCCATCAGCCGCAAAAGAAGCACCCAGTTCAAATAAACCACCTACCCTTAATTTTCGATTCGCGACTTCTCGATTGACCAAGTTGTTGCAGAGAAAAGCGTCATCACTAAAACTGGTTTTGAGTGCTAAAGTGCCACATTCACCAACGATCGGACCAAATTCTGCACGAGAAGCACGGTCAAAAAGAATTACATCTTCGGTTTTAACGCGATCAATATTCGCGATCGCCCCAGGCATTCTAAAGACATTCGCATTTGGGTTTGCGCCTAAGATCAGAATACTGCGAGTTTGTCCCGCAGGATCTTCTTTGATTTTCCATGCGCCAATGCCAATGTAAAGAGGATTTACGGATGCGACTTCCTTCATGCCCAGAGCTTGATAGAGGCGGCGCTGCGAGAAATTTCGCATTCCCACCAGATTGGTTGACTGAGGGCTAATGATTACCAAATCACCGACAAGATTACTTTGCAGTCGAATCGCACTATTAAAAAGCGCATCACGAAAACCAAGCTGTAAAAACATGAGAACCACGGCAAAGGTAATTCCCGCGATCGCCACTAATAGGCGACTTTTTTCGTAAGTGAGTTGTAACCAAGCGAGAGGTACAGCAAGAATCATAAATTCCTATAGCAATTTTTAAAAATATTTTGTAAGTAAACCTAAATAAGGTGATCCGCCCGCTTCGCGGGCGGAACACCTTATTTAGGTTTAGCTTTGAATTACATATCAACCTTGACTCTGACTTGCAAATTAGTAAGTCCTGAGACTTTTTTGCTGTCATCCAGCTTGATCTTCACTTCAATAATGCGTGCATCAGTCTTAGCGGCGGGATCAGTTCCCAATACATCATTTTTGGCAATTCGTAACCCAATGCGATCAACCTTACCTGTAAGCTCTCCCTCAAAGGCTTCACTCTCGATCTTTGCCGATTGTCCAACTTTAATTTTGCCAATATCTGTTTCGTAGATTTCCGCAACTACATACATTTGCCTAGTATTGCCCAGATCGATGACTCCATTAGTCTGACTAACCACTTCACCAATTTTAGAATTGACCTTGAGAACTTGTCCATCGATAGGAGCGCGAACTTGAGCAAGATCCAGATCAACTTCCGCTTTTTTGATATTGACGATCGCCGTTTGTAATTGCGCTTCAGCAAATTCCACATCAGTTGGACGAACTTCTCTCACACTGTTGAGTAATCCCTGCGATTGACTCAATTGGAACTGCGCTTGTTGAACTTGTTGTTGGGCTTGTGCTAATTGACCTTGCAAGGTTTCAACTCTAAGGCGATAGGAATCAAGCAGCGTTTGCGATACCGCGCCCTCTTTGTAAACCTGAAGAAAACGGTTGTAATCTCTAGCAGCGATTTCTAATTCGGCATTAATTCTGGCGGCATTGGCTTCAACGGCTTTGATGTTGGTGGCGGCGGCAAGGACATTTCCTTCTTGAGCCGCAATATCACCACCCTTTGCGCCTGCCCGCACTTTGGCAAGATTGCGCTCACTTTCTTGGGCTTGGCTTTGGGCTTGGAGAAGGGCGGCTACCGAGCGATCGTAACTATCGAGAATGGCGATCGCCTGCCCCTGTTTGACTGTATCCCCCTCTTTGACCATGAGTTTAACAATCCGTGATGTACCAAGGGCTGAGGGTGAGGCAACTTTGAGTACTTCTCCCTGCGGTTCTAGACGACCTAATGCACTGATCGCTCTTGCTTGTTCTTTGTTACTCGCGGCGTTTGTAGCAGGAGTTGAGGTGGTTGGGGCTGTATTGTTAGCGCGTCCAAACACAAACCAAATACTCACACCTAACCCAGCAAGGGCAAGGGCGATCGCAGGGATTAAAAATTTGTTGGCTCTCTTTGTTTCTACGCCGCTTTTCATATTCCTATTTTGGTGGCTTGAGTGATTGGTTGTTTGGTTAATTGTAAGCGCATTTGATTATAATCTAATTCTATTTTTACTCATTTTAACTTGATTATAAAGTCACCTTAACTGGGGTAGTGGTTCCGCCCTAAGTGACTACAGCCATAAAGCATAGTTAGATTTGTTGACCAATTAGGCTAGACTGAGTTGATATTTTGTCTAGCTCTATCTTTATAAGACTTGTTTAAGCACCTCAAAAACTTACCCCTAAGAGTGATTCTCGTCGTTCCATTTGTGGCGCAAATTTGTGTTGCTGTAGTGGTTGTCGGTGGGGTATCCTTTCGGAACGGACAGCAAGCAGTTGGCGACCTAGCCAATCGAATGAGCATAGAAATTGGCAATCATGTTAGTGACAATCTCAGTCAATATCTGCAAACTCCTAAACAAATTAATCAAATCAACGCCGATGCTGCGGGATTAAGGATTTTAGATCTAAAAAACTTTTTGCTGACTGGGAACTGGTTTTGGAAACAAATTAATCTCCATGAAGTGGGCTATATTAATTTTGCCTTTGAAAATCAAGAATTTATCGGCGTGGAGCGCCAAAACAATCGCAAGCTCTTAATTAATGAAACAACGATCGCGAGGGGGGGGAGTAAAACGGCGGTATTCTCGACAGACAATGCTGGTAATCGTCTTGATTTAGAAGAAGAACTTATTTCCACTGAAGATGTCAGACAAAAAGCTTGGTACGCAGATGCGGTTAAGGCTGGCAAGCCAACATGGACAGGAATCTATCAATCGGGCAAACAACCTGACGTTCTCTCAGTTTCCCATAGCTATCCGCTCTATGACCGCGATCGCAAATTAGTTGGAGTCTTAGGCGTTGATCTCATTCTCACGCAGATCAATGGATTTCTCAACAAAATTAATCCTGATCCTGCGGCTAGGATTTTGATTATTGAGCGCTCTGGATTGATGGTGGGAACTTCTAATAATGAGCGTACATTTAACCTTGTTAATGGCAAGCCTCAGCGCTTAAATGTTCTCAATAGTGATGATCAGGTTTCTAGAAGTGTTGCTAAATATTTAACCAGTCAATTTGGTGGTTTTGATTCTATTGCAGACAAGCAAGAGTTAGAAGCTAATTTAGAAATTGGCAAACACTTTATTCAAGTTCAACCTTGGCGCGATGCTGATGGCTTAGATTGGCTAATTGTGGTGATTTTGCCAGAGTCGGCCTTTATGGGGAAAATCTACGATCGCAACCGTGTGACGCTCCTATTTAGTCTTGCGGCTCTGGCAATCTCGATTTTGATTGGCATGATCACCTCCCGTTTTATTACTTCTCCCTTGACGAAGCTGAGTGGCGCTTCTCAAGCGATCGCTAACGGCGATCTTGACTCTAGAGTATTGGTAAAAGGCACTAGCGAAATTAAAGTTCTATCAAATTCTTTTAACCGCATGGCGGAGATGTTAACAGAATCATTTAACCGCTTAGAAAAGGCAAATGCTGAACTAGAATTGAGGGTACACCAGCGAACTAGTGAATTAGCAGACTCACAGATGTCATTACAGCGCAATAATTTCTTGCTACTCAGACGCGAACAGCAAATGCGAAAACAACAGCAGACATTAATTGAAATCACCAAAAACAAATCTCTCAACCTTGGTGACTTTATGTTGGCAGTCCAAGATATTACGGAAGCAGCCAGTCAAACCTTGGAGGTGGAAAGGGTCGGTATTTGGCTATTTGATACTAATAAAACTAGCCTCAATTGCCTTGATTTGTATGTAAAGAGTATCAATTTGCATACTGAAGCAGAAATGTTAAATGCAGAAAATATGCCAACTTTTTTCAACGAAATCCATCAAAAAAATGGTTTTGCGGTGGAAGATTTACAGGATGAGCCATATTTAGTCGATATTGAACGCATTTACTTTCGTCCGATGGGAGTTGTATCGGTGATTGTCTCGTGCTTTGAAATAAGAGGTGATCTGACGGGTTTAATTATGTTTGAGCATAGCGGTATTGAAAGGTTATGGTTGATTGAAGAAATTGGTTTTGTTAGCTCATTGACAGATCTATTGACTTTAGGGATGGAAGCACAAGAGCGCCGCCGTACTGAAGAAGATTTACGCATAGAACAAGTCCGCTCAGAGCGGCTTCTGCTTAATATTTTACCCAAAGTAATTGCCGATCGCCTTAAATCTTCTCCCATCCATGTTACTCAGCGCTCAACTAATAAGATTCGAGATGTTAATTCTCAATCAAGTAGCAATAGTAAAATTATTGCTGATACTTTTGAGGAAGTTTCTGTTCTATTTGCGGATATTGTTGGTTTCACAGAGTTTGCTAGTTCTGTATCGGCAACTAATCTTGTGGATATGTTGAATGCCATTTTTTCTGAGTTCGATCGCCTTGTTGATCAATATGAATTAGAAAAAATCAAGACTATTGGTGATTCCTACATGCTAGTGGGTGGTTTGCCCCTTCCCCGCGCTGATCACGCACAGGCGATCGCCGATATCGCCCTAGAGATGCTCAATGTCATTGAGCAATTTATCCGTCCCGATGGCAGTCCTTTTCAATTGAGAATTGGTATCCATACGGGGCAGGCGGTGGCGGGAGTAATTGGCAAAAAGAAGTTTATTTATGACCTTTGGGGTGATACGGTCAATATTGCCAGTCGCATGGAATCTAATAGCTTGCCTAATTGTATTCAGGTATCAGATGTGACCTATCAATTGCTCAAGGATAAATATTTACTGGAAGAGCGCGGCTCAATTCAGGTCAAGGGTAAGGGAGAAATGATTACCTATTGGCTAAAGGGCAAGGCTTTTAATGCAGCATTCAAAACATCAAGCCCTTAGGTTAGTGAATCCGCAAAAAGCTATACGGCTGTCAGGATTGACATAAATCTTAAAAGTAATTACAGTACTTACATTCTTTTGTGGATAGCTTTTGCCTATCAGCCATAAATTTATGAACAAGAAGTCCCACTCTCAAAGCATTAAGCTAGTTTCGATTGGTAATTCTAAGGGTGTGAGATTACCAAAATTTATATTGCAAAAGTATGGATTTTCAGACAGATTACTTTTAGAAGAAACTGAGCATGGTATCCTCCTGCGTCAAATAAATGATGCAAAACTCTCTTGGGAGGAAACTTATAAAGCAATGGCTCAAGAACATGAAGATTGGCAAGATTTTGAAAATACAATACAAGATGGACTGGAAGTAGATGAAGTCGCACCCGAAGCGGTATGAAATTTACTTTGCTGATCTCAATCCTACGATTGGGAGTGAAATCAACAAAGTCAGACCTGTGATTGTGATTAGTCAGGATGCGATGAATTCATCTTTAGATACCATAGTGGTTTGTCCGCTTACTTCCAAACTTCATCCCAGATGGCGCAGCCGCCTCCAAATTGTTTGTGCTGGCAGTAATGCAGAAATCGCAGTTGATCAAATTCGCACTATTAGCAAAACTCGCCTAAAAAATAAAATTGACGTTCTACCTGATGATCAAGCTGCTCAATTGAGAAGAATCATTACAGAAATGTATGGAGAATAGTTAAGATCGCAAAACGAAACAGAGAGTTGCGGCGCTTCGCGCCGCAAGGTTGGGGAATTTAAGGAACAGCTACTGCATCTAATAATCTCTCAATGATCTTCTTGGGCGATCGCCTACCTGCTGCCATAATCCGATGCCCTAAGACATAAGGGGCGAGAAACTTGACATCATCAGGAAGAACATATTCAGATTTACGATTAGGATCAAGCGCTTTTTGGATTAAGGCATAACTTTGAGCCGAACGTAATAACGCTGAAGTCCCTCTAGGGCTTACTCCAAGAGTGATTTCTTCATCATTACGAGTGGCGCGGACAACATTGACAATATACTCGCTAGTCGCATCACTCACAGCCACTTGAGATGCCAGTTGCCGAATTTCTAATACTTCTTCAGGGGTAATACAAGCTTCCAATTGAGCCGAGCCAATCTTACCAACTTGCATCCGTTTGAGCATTTCTAATTCTTCGGTTTCGCTGGGATAGCCGAGGCTAAAGGAGAGGGCAAAGCGATCGAGTTGGGCTTCGGGCAACGGGAACGTCCCTTGGTATTCGATCGGGTTTTGCGTGGCGATCGCAAAAAATGGGGACGGAACTTGGCGCGATATGCCATCAACGGTGACTTGACTCTCTTCCATTACTTCAAGCAAAGCCGACTGAGTGCGCGGTGTGGCGCGATTAATTTCATCGGCTAGCAACACATTGGCAAATACTGGACCGGGTAAAAACTGAAATTCACCTTTTTGGGGATTCCAAATATTTGTCCCCGTAATATCGGTTGGCAGTAAATCAGGCGTACATTGCACGCGCTGAAATTTACCAGAAATCGAGGCGGCAAGGGATTTGGCAAGTAAAGTTTTGCCGACACCAGGCACATCTTCTAGTAGGGCGTGACCACCTGAAAACAGCGCCACTAGGACTAGTTGAATCGCCTCTTCCTTGCCCACGATCGCCTTCGCCAGATTATCAACTAACTGTTGAATTTTGAGTTGCTTTTCCATGTTCCCCATTTAGGTTATGAAGATCGCTTTTTGAAATATTTGCAATACTTGTCATATTAGCCTAATTTATCCTATTAGCTCATCGTTGTTCACTTGCACATGAAAGATGTAGTGGCAATTCATGAATTGCCACTACATCTTTCATGGTAGGAATCTGCTAAAATTGATGGCGTGAGGAAAAAGGAGTTGCATGGCTGGATATACGCTGATTTTAGCGATTTTGATCTTAGGCGGTATCATTGCGACCCTAGGCGATCGCATTGGCACTAAGGTTGGTAAGGCGCGACTTAGCATATTCAACCTCAGACCTCGTGACACGGCGACTGTGGTGACGATCGCCACAGGTGGGATGATCTCCGCCTCGACATTGGGGATTTTATTATTATTTAGCGGACAGTTAAGAGATGGACTATTTCGCTTAGAAAGTATTCGTTCCGAACTAGCCAGCAGTCAGCAGCAAAAGCAAAAAATTGAAACTGATCTAAAGACGGCTAAAAATGAACAGGAAAAAGCGCAGCAACGTTTAGGAGAAATTAATACATCTTTAGTCCAAGCCCTGCGTAAACAATCCGAAACCCAAGCCTTATTACAGTCGGTCGAAAGTAAATTTGACAAAGCCGATGAAGAACTGCAAAAAGCTTCAAAACAAGAGGCTGATCTGCGCGATCGCGTTCAAATTCTGACTCAAGAACAAGAAAACCTGCAAACAGAAAGTAGTCAACTCAAGCAAGAAAAAGAACGTATTTCGGGCGAATTAACCAGTATTTCTCGCGATCGCGAAACCCTCAAAGCCAAAGTCGATGAATCCGAACAGCGCTTGGTGGTGATCGATAAACAACGCCTTGATCTCACCTCAGAAATTGCTTCACTAGAATCTGCCCGCGAACAATTGCTTAGCAGTCTTGCGGCTCTCCGCAAAGGCAATGTCGCCATATTTGCCGATCAAATTTTGGCGGTTGGGGTGGTACGCCCAAATCTGACGGATTCCGAGTTACGCCAAGCGAGTATGCAACTACTTAAACAAGCGGAACTGAATGCGCGAGAATTTCTCTCTTTTCTACCCGATCAAGCTCCCAAAGAATCAGTTATCAAAATTACTGACGCGCAAATCGAGATATTATTAAATCGGATCAAAGATGGACAGAGCTATGTGATTCGGATTCTTTCGGCGGGTAACTTTCTCAAACGCGAAACTAAAATTGCGATCGCTGCCGATGTCACTCTAAATCGTCAGATATTTGCTAAGGGTGATGAAATTGCAAGTTTGCAGTTTACCCCCAATCTTTCACCACAGGTACTAGCCTCTAGAGTTGAGCAATTATTTCTGCTCGTCAGCTTTCGCGCTCGTCGAGAGGGTGTGTTAGGTGATCCGATTACGGGCAAAGTCGGCAATTTTCCGCCTGATGCATTAAACGAACTTTTTAGGGCTGTAAGTGAACTGAAATCTCCTTATGAAATTAGAGCCGTTGCCAAAGATGCAATTTTCCCTGCAACTACGCTAACAATCGAGTTAGTAATCCGTCAAAACGGGATTGAAATTGCGCGTTTTAGCTAGCAATTTTGGATGTATTAGATTCGCTTAAAATGTTGTTTCACCACATCTAGCCGTGAACAATTCCAGTAATCAATGTGAGATACGATCAGGCTTTCTTCATTTATCGTAAGTTCACTTCGACCCGTAACAGCTATACGCGGCTTCCAAGGTAAAGGAGAATTCCAACTCATTGTCCATTGGGTGTGGATTATTGTCTCTTGTTGATAAATTTCATGGAGTTCTAATTTAAGATTTGCGAACCAATAGGTAATGAAGCCAATCATTTTTTGATACTGACCTATGCCCCGAAACTCATAGACAGGATCTTTGAAAAAAACATCTGGAGCATATATTTCATAAGTTTGGGACTGGGGAAATTTTTGATAGTCCGACTTGACAACTTCGATGAGATTCATTGGGATATGCAACAATTAGTTTGTTAAATCCTAGCACGCAATCCCATGTCCATTACGGATAACCTACTGGCCTCGCTTCCAAATCAGAGCTTACTAAGGCTAGAACAGTTTGATCGATTCTGGACAAACTATCGCCTCAGCCCTGAATCGATAAACAGCTTAGTGTCTCAAAATTCTGGTCAATTGGTAAATATTGACTATGATGTGGCGATCGCAGGGGGAACTTTGGGGATTGTGCTTGCCTATGCCTTACAAAAACTAGGATGGCGGGTGGTCGTAATTGAAAAAGGGACTTTACAGGGTCGGGTACAGGAATGGAATATCTCCCGTAAAGAATTAGAGATTTTAGAGGAATTAGAATTATTGACTCCTAATGAATTAGAGTCGGCGATCGCCACAGAATACAATCCCAGTCGCATTGGGTTTAAGGGCGGCAAAGATATTTGGGTACGAGATGTTTTGAATTTAGGGGTAAGTCCTATCATTTTGTTGGATTTATTCAAGCAGAAATTTCTGGATGCTGGCGGTAATATTTTAGAGCAGACAGAGCTTCAGCAAGCGATCGTGTATCCCAATGGAATTGAGATTTGTGTAAGAAGCAAACTAAATTGCCAGAGTATCCAAGCCCGACTATTACTGGACATGATGGGACATTTTTCGCCGATCGCTGCCCAAGCAAGGCAAAATAGTCGCCCCGATGGAATTTGTTTAGTGGTGGGTAGTTGCGCTCAAGGGCTGCCACAACAGGAATATGGAGATTTGTTTTATTCTTTTACGCCCATCCAAAAGGCCTGTCAATATTTTTGGGAAGCTTTTCCTGCCCAAGATGGTAGAACTACCTATATGTTTACCTATGCGGATATACATCCCGATCGCCCCAGTTTTAAGCAATTATTTGATGAATACTTTCATTACTTGCCTGAATACCAAGATGTAGATTTGGCAGAAATTCAACTACAACGGGCTTTGTATGGGTTTTTCCCTTCCTATCAGCGATCGCCTTTGCAGACCCCTTGGGATCGAATTTTACAGGTCGGTGATAGCAGTGGCAGTCAGTCACCTCTGAGTTTTGGCGGTTTTGGGGCGTTGGTGCGACATTTACCGCGACTGGTGGAAGGGATTGACATGGCGTTGCAGGGGAATTTATTAAGTCGTTCAGATTTGAGATTGTTGCAGCCTTACCAACCCAACCTTTCGGTAACTTGGCTATTTCAAGAGTCAATGCGAATCAAGATTGGTAGTACTTATAATCCTGAATCCGTAAATGAACTCTTATCCGTCACCTTTGCCATAATGGACAACCTTGGCGATCGCGTTCTTAAACCATTTTTACAAGATGTCGTGCAGTTTCCTGCCCTAGCTCAGACCTTGTGGGGGATGATGTTGGCAGATCCGATCTTAGTTTCCAAGATTGCGGTTCAAGTTGGTTTACCAAATCTGCTAAGTTGGCTTCAACATTTTGTCCGATTGGGTAGCTACGATCTAGGCGATCGCTTTAGTCATAATCTCAAACCCTCTTTAGCCAATCTTTTACCTGAACATCAGTACGCTTTGACTTGTCAGCTTAATAGTTGGAAGTATGGCTCTGGCAGAGACTATTTTTGATTAGCTTAATCACTCGTCAGGGCGTTGACTGAGACAGCTACCACCGCGTGCAGCATTGCGAAAAGTTTGCACAGATTCAACTTCATTAATATGTCCGCAGTAGGGACAATAGACCTTTTCTCCAATTTGTGGCTCGATGTCCGCACGACTCCACCATTTACGACAGCGATCGCAATGAAAGTGATAAAGAAATTCGAGAGAGACTTTCATGGTGCTACCTCACTAAACTCAGCATATAGGTTTTGGAAGGCGACCATGACATCAGGGGACAAAGTTTTTTCCCGATCGCTATAAAACTTTTGAAACTCAGCGATCGGATCGAAGCGATCGCTAACTTCTGTTTCTGGTATTTTAGCTGATTCTTTTTGAATTAACTTAGGTTCGACCATCACGGCTTGAGGACAAACTTTTCGGACGCGATCGGCTAATCCAATCTGTGCAGTATCGACAGCGATCGCAAATTTCAAATAACCGACATAATCACGATGGGATTCTAGATATTCATCCAGTTGATCAATATGACATTCCACCCGCTTAAGCGGCTTCTGGCAAATCAATGGTTGAAATTGAACTTTCGCAGGTCTTCCCACTTCCACATCGATTACATTAAAACCCTTCTGTTCCCCCACTTCCCCAAAATCGACTTGAATCAAAGAGCCTGAATAGTAAGTCGGTGCAGCATTAGCAATTTGCTGTGGTCGATGAATATGTCCTAGAGCCACATATTGACATTCGGAAGGAATCGCTTGTCCCGACAGGCTGTACATATTCCCACTATGAAAAGCGGCTTCAGAACCTGTAAATTTTGCGCCTTCTATGGTCATATGCGCCATCATCACATTCGCGGCATCGGTTCTAAATCCTGTCGCCAGATTTTGCAAAACATAGGTAACGGTGGTTTTATAATCAGCCCTTTGTTCTGAAGCGTCTAAATTCCAAACATCTTCAGCAGCTAACATTCTGCGTTCGGAAGCAAAAGGCATTGCACCGACACAGAGCTTGCCACTTGCCGTGTCCATTGTGATTACGCCGCCCTCATCGGCAATACGCGGTCTACCCAATGCTCTCACTCCCGCAAGGGATAGCAACTGCGCCAGACTATCAATGCGAGTTGCGGAATCATGATTTCCCGCGATCGCAACGGATGGAATGCTTAACTGATTAAGCTGATAGAAGAATTCATAGGCAACTTTTTCGGCTTCAGTTGACGGATTCGGCACGTCAAAAATATCGCCTGCCACGAGGACAGCATCAACGTCAAAGTCCTTGGCATATTTGAGTATTTCTTCTAAGGCAATGGCTATCTCAGGAGTGCGATCAACTCCTTTTAACTTTCGCCCCAAATGCCAATCTGAAGTATGAATTAAGCGCATAAATTAAGTTCTTTGACTACGTTTCAGGATGTAGATCCCCCCCAGCCCCCCTTGGTAAAGCTACCGTGTACTCACAAGTCTAAATTGTGCGATCGCATCCTGAATACCCTGCAATAAATTGCGGGCTGAAAGCTAAAACCCGTTGAAACGGGTTGAAAATCAGAAATTAGTCAGTTTTAACTGACTTTAGCTTTGAGCCAAGAACTTTAGTTCTTGGTTCTCGCGACTTGTGTATACACCGTAGCTTGTAAAGGGGGGAGGATTTTCTTCTTCCCCCTTTTTAAGGGGGATTGAGGGGGATCAAACACAATAATGACAGTTGCTATACAGTCAATATGTCATCTATAGCTCACAATAGCTTAGATAGTATTCAGGGTAGCGATCGCGATCGCCAATAATCCATGAAACCCCGCATTATCATCTGTGGTTTAGATCGAACGGGTTATAAAATTTTGAGCTTGCTAAGACAGCAAGGCTGTTTGGTTGTGGGAATTCACGATCGCGCTACCCATCATGACGATGCTGAAGTGATCATTGGTGATTTAGCGGCGGCGGAGACTTTGCTTGCCGCAGGGATTCGTGATGCTCAGACACTGATTTTGTCGGGGGCGGATGAGTCGCGCAACCTGACGATCTTAATGCAAGCGCGGGTGCTGAATCCCCATGTCAGGATTATTAATCGCTTGTTTAATTCCAGTTTGGGCGTGCGCCTAGATTTGACCTTGCCCAATCATTTGACGATGAGTGTGGCGGCACTGGCTGCGCCTGTATTTGCCTTTAGTGCGATGGGTAGCCAAGCGATCGGGCAGTTGCGTTTATTTAATCAAGTTTGGCCGATCCATGAAGAATATATTGACGATCGCCATCCTTGGTTGGGTAAGCCCCTATCGGAATTTTGGGAAGATCGATTGCGGATGTTGATCTATTACCTACCCTATGATGAGAGCAAAATTGATCTAGTGAGCGCGGTGCTAGATGGTCGGACTTTGCAACTTGGCGATCGCCTGTTATTAGGAACGCAGCCCAGCGTGAGAACAGCTTCACGACCAATATTGCAAAAAATATCGAAGTTATTCATGGGTTTTCGCCATTTTCATGAACATGGAAAAGCGGTGTTATTTACAGCGATCGCCCTGTTGCTCACGATTTTTTCGGCAACGGTGGTATATACCAGCTTTCAGATGAATATTTCCTTAGTAGATGCGCTCTATTTCTCGGTGGGAATGATTACGGGAGCGGGGGGAAACGAGCTGGTCGTAGAGCATTCTGCTGATAGCATCAAAGTTTTTACAATTATCATGATGCTGATCGGCACGGCGGTAATTGGCATTTTTTATGCGATTTTAAATGATTTTATTTTGGGATCGCGGCTAAGAAATTTCTGGGATGCAGCGCGAGTGCCACAGCGCAATCATATTGTGATTTGTGGCTTAGGCAGTGTCGGTGTGCAGACGGCTTTGCAATTGGTGAACTATGGCTATGAAGTGCTAATTATCGAGCGTGATCCCAATAATCGATTTTTAGATACCGTGCGATCGCAAAATATTCCTGTTATTCATGGTGATGCCAGTCTGCCCACTACGCTCAAGGCGGCGAATCTCGATAAAGCCGAAAGTCTGCTCGCTGTCACCAGTAACGACACCGCCAATCTAGAAATTGCCTTAAATGCTAAAGGTATCGCCCCACGTTGCCGCGTTGTCGTCCGCTATGACGATCCCTACTATGCAGGCATGGCGCAGGAAATATTTGATTTTGAGGCGGTTCTCAGTCCCCCAGAAATTGCTGCACCTGCCTTTGCTTCTGCGGCTCTCGGCGGCAGAATTCTTGGTAATGGCATTGTCGCCGATAGTCTGTGGGTGGCGATCGCCACGATGATCACGCCCAATCATCCATTTTGCGGTAAGCCCGTAAAGGAAGCATCGCGATCGGCGGATTTTGTGCCTCTATATATTGAGACGGCTTGCCAAACTATTCACGGATGGAATTTATTAGAAGCTTCTCTCAGTGCGGGTGATATTTTATACCTGACCATGCCAGCCGCTAAGTTAGAGCAGTTGTGGCGAGTCGCTCCCTTTCAGGTTGCGGTTAACTAACTACTGTTATGTGGATAATCCTAATTTTTCCTTTTTCTTTGTTTACAAGTCAAGCATAATTACGCGAATCATTTTTTCTATGCTTTACGGCGCGATCATTTTTGATGACAATACCCAGTTGATCGGTGTTGAGACGATCGCATGGGAATACAAACTTGGCAACCGTATCGCTTTTTCATAATTTATGCACGAAGCATTTTAAGGTAATCTTTTAATATATTCAATCAATTTTAATATAAACATAGTAAAAACTCTATAGTAAAATCAATGATCCTAGAATCAGCTTGGCTACTTCCTTGCTATGGTCTGTTTGGTGCAGCAATCACCCTACCTTGGTCACTGCGGCTAATACGTCGCACAGGTCCTCGTCCTGCGGCTTACCTGAATATGTTAATGACAGCGATCGCCTTAGTGCATAGTTGTTTGCTACTGAACTCGACTTGGGCGCAGCCTGCAAGAGAAATCAGTTTTAGCTGGTTTCAAGCCTTCGATCTCAACCTTGTCTGCTCTTTTAATATTTCCTCCATTAGCGCTGGCGCATCCGTGATGATCGCCACCATGAGCTTAATTTCACAGGTATATGCGCTGGGATCGCTAGAAACTGATTGGGCTTTAGCCAGATTTTGTGCCTTGATTGGTTTCTTTGAAGCTGCCATTACGGGGATCGCCTTTAGTGACTCCCTATTTTTTAGCTATGCTTTGTTAGAAACGCTCACCTTGTCCACTTATTTATTAGTGGGATTTTGGTATGCTCAGCCCTTGGTAGTGACGGCCGCTAGAGATGCATTTTGGACAAAGCGGGTCGGTGACTTGTTTTTGTTGATGGGTGTAGTGACGCTCTCTAATCTAACAGGAAGTTTAAATTTCTCGGATTTAAAAGTATGGGCGGCTGCACCAGAGACGATCGCCTATTTTGCTGAACATCAACAATTTGGCACTTTATTAGGCTTAGCCCTAATTGCGGGACCCTTAGGAAAATGCGCTCAGTTCCCCTTACATTTGTGGCTTGACGAGGCAATGGAGGGGCCGAATCCCGCTTCGATTTTGCGAAATTCTGTAGTAGTTGGCGCAGGTGCTTATGTGCTGATTAAATTTCAGCCTGTATTATCCCTTTTTCCAGTGGCTGCCGAAGTTTCCGTGGTGATTGGCGCGATTACGGCGATCGGCGCTTCACTTGTTGCGATCGCCCAAATCGATCTCAAACGCGCCTTGTCCCACTCCACCAGTGCCTATCTGGGATTAGTATTTATCGCCGTGGGAATGCAGCAACCAGACTTGGCTCTAGGACTATTATTTAGTCATGGTATTAGCAAATCGTTGTTATTCCTGAGTTCAGGTGCGGTGATGATGACAACGGTGACGCAAGATCTCACGGAAATGGGCGGCATCAAAACCCGAATGCCCGCCACCTTAGTTGGCTTTATTGTCGGTTCCCTTGGTTTAGTGGCGATGGTTCCCTTTGGTGGATTTTGGACATTATTACGTTGGGAAGAAACCTTTTGGAACACCAATCCTTTACTGATTGCGATCGCGCTTTTAGTGAATAGCATCACCGCCTTTGGACTGATGCGAATCTTTGCTCTAGTCTTCTTAGGAGAACCGAAACCGAAAACCCGTCGCGCTCCAGAAGTAGCTTGGCAAGTGGCGATCCCCCTTGTTAGCTTGACGATTATTACCTTACTTGTACCAATTCTACTTCCGTTATGGAAATTTGTAGATATTGACCTAGATGCCGTTGATATTTTGGGAACAGCCGTATTATCTGCTTCAGGGCTAATCGGTTTTGCGATCGGCGCATATATCTACATCAAGCCCTACGAGGCGGGTAGTTCTGTACCAATGCCACCTAAAATTACTCGGAATGCATGGAAAGCTGTCCAAGATTTATTAGCTTACGATCTATATGTAGAGCAGATCTATGAATACACAGTTGTGTTCATCGTGGGCGGCGGCTCGAAAGTATTATCTTGGATTGATCGCTATTTAGTCGATGGTTCGATCAACTTTTTAGGATTTGCTTCGATCTTTAGCGGCGAAAGTCTAAAATACACAGTCACAGGAAGATTGCAGCAGTATGTTTTGACAATTCTAATTGGTGTAATTTTAATTGGAATAGCTGCTTTTTATGGATTGCAATAAACCAAGAAGAAAAGCAAAGGAGAAAAGTATATGTCAACAATTACGCTTTCACCGCCATCAAAAAATCCTAAAATCTGGACAGATGACGAATTAATGTCATTACCAGATGGAAATCGTTATGAACTGATCAATGGAGAATTAGTCGATATGGGCAATTCAGGAGCTTTGCATGGTTATGTTTGTAGCATTTTAGTTATGGCTTTGATGAATTACATTTTGCCTAGAAAGCTCGGCATTATTCTTGATTCCAGTACGGCTTTTACGATGAAAAATGGTAACAAGCGATCGCCTGATATTTCCTTTGTATCAAAAGCTAACCTGCAAGGACTTGAACAATTACCCGACGGCTTTTTAGCTGGCGCTCCCGACCTAGCGATCGAGGTTCTGTCTCCCAATAACACGATCGCCGAAATCCATCAGAAACTAGTCGAATATTTCGAGAATGGCTCACGCCTAGTCTGGGTAATTAATCTCAAACAGCATTATGTCCTAGTCTATCGCTCTGCTCAAGAACCTGATCGCCTACTCAAACAGTCGGACATGCTTGATGGCGAAGACGTTATCGCAGGATTCACGCTGCCACTATCGGAACTATTCCAAAAGCTCTCATTTTAGAGATCCCCCTCAATCCCCCTTGTAAAGGGGGAAGAAGATAATCCCACTTTTTTTCAAAAATTATTTTTCCTTTTTCCCTTTTCCTTGTTTACTATGCTTAGTACATTAATCTGGTTTCCGATCGCAGGTGCATTTTTAATCGTCTTATTGGGCGGAGGGCTTGACTCCAAACAATTACGCAATATCTCTATGGCGATCGCGATCGCCACCTTTGGCTGGTCGTTATTATTACTGACCCAATTTGATATTAGTCTTGCACCCATGCAAATGCAGGAGTCATTGGCTTGGTTAGAACAAATCGGACTTAGCTACCGCCTAGGAGTCGATGGACTATCATTTCCACTGGTGTTATTAAATGGATTGCTTCTGACTATTGCCATTTATATTAGTACTGACATTCAACGACCCAGACTCTATTTCCCGCTGCTATTACTGCTTGGCGGCGGCGTAAATGGAGCTTTTCTTTCAGAAAATTTATTGCTGTTTTTTCTGTTTTTTGAGGTTGAGTTAATTCCACTCTATCTATTAATTGCTATTTGGGGTGGCGAAAAACGTGGTTATGCAGCTACCAAATTTTTAATTTATACCGCCATTTCGGGAGTACTGATTTTAGCGGCTTTCTTTGGCATGGCAACCCTTGGCAGCGCGGATATTAATGGTTTGACCTTTAACTATCTAGACTTAAATCTCGCCAATGTCCCTAAATCCACCCAATTCAGTTTATTGGTTCTGCTCATAATTGGCTTTGGGATTAAGATTCCGATTGTGCCACTACATACATGGTTGCCCGATGCTCACGTTGAAGCCTCTACTCCTGTTTCCACCTTACTCGCAGGCGTTCTACTCAAACTGGGAACTTATGGACTATTGCGTTTTGGGTTAGGGTTACTTCCTGATGCATGGCAAGCGATCGCTCCATTTTTAGCATGGTGGGCGGTGATCAGTGTCATTTATGGATGTCTGACGGCGATCACTCAAACTGACATGAAAAAGATGGTCGCCTATAGTTCTGTCGGTCACATGGGTTATATTCTGCTTGCCCTCGCCGCCGCCACACCTCTCTCCTTATTGGGAGCGACCTTCCAAATGGTTAGTCATGGTTTAATTTCCGCCCTATTATTTATTTTGGTGGGGATTGTTTATAAAAAAACAGGAACGCGGAACATCAACTCGCTCAGTGGTTTACTCAATCCTGAACGGGGCTTACCAATTACAGGCTCACTAATGATTTTAGCGGCGATGGCAAGTGCTGGCATCCCTGGAATGGTCGGCTTTATTGCAGAATTTGTAATTTTCCGTAGCAGTTTTACGGTATTCCCTTTGCAAACGATTCTCTGCATGATCGGCACTGGTTTAACCGCCGTATATTTTCTGCTCATGATCGACAAGGTGTTTTTTGGTCGTCTTTCCATTCGCAAAGATGGCAGCGATCAATTTACCGATACATTACAATTAGTCAAATGGCACGAAAAATATCCCGCGATCGCTCTGGCTTTGATCATTATCTTCTTTGGCATATTTCCTAACTTTGCCACGAAGATGCTTGAGAGTTCGGCACAGGCGATCGCGCCCAATCAAATTAATTATTCTGTGAGAAAGTCCTGAGAGGCAATTCATGAAGCCAGAACCAGTCAAATATCTGCGTCTCGATATCGAAATCTCTATCCCTTATAGTGATGTCCTTAAAGGTTTGGATGCTTGGTTTGAGTTGGGATTAATCTCAGAGGTAGATTTTCGATGGCGCAATTCCGATCTAAAATCAACGCGATCGGCGAATCGGCTAACCATTGTCGCGATCGAGAATGAGAGGATTTTGGAAGGGCTGGGACTGTGGCTCGAGTTGGGTTTAGTCAGCGACAAGCAAGTCAGGCTAATTGGTAGATCGCGTCTAAATTGTGAGATTAATGCTCCTGTTTTGGAGTCTACAATTCCACAAAGAAAACCCGCGAATATATCTGGCACAAGTATATCTGAGGCAAATATATCTGGTTCTCGATTAGCCCGATCGCCTGTTGCCAAAACTCCAGCCGTTAAGCCACAAATCAAACCAGAAATCGCAAAAGAACCGAGCAAAGTCGCCCAAACCCTGCGATCGCTTTTCTCAGAATTCAGTACAATGTGGCTGCTCTTTTTGGGCGTATTTCTGGTGGTGGTTTCATCGGGATTACTGGCGGCTAGTCAATGGAATAATTTTCCTGCTCAAGGGCAGTATTTACTACTATTGAGCTACACCTTGGGCTTTTTTGGAGTGGGATTTTGGACTAGCAAAAATGAACGACTACGCATGACCACCCGCGCTTTACAATTGGTGACATTGCTATTAGTGCCAGCTAATTTCTGGGCGATGGATGGTTTGGGTTTATTCACAAATCCTACGGGAATTGGACTAGGCGCGATCGCAGGTTGTCTGCTTTCGGCGATCGCTATTTTTCTATTACAAACATCTTTTGTATTTCAAGAGTCTCAGGCTCTTTTAGAAGAAGATCCAGCAAAGAATAAATCCAAAAAACGCATACAGCGACAACTAAGCCAACTTTCTATTTTTACAATTCTGTTATTAAGTTGGCTACATCTCGGTTGGATGTTATCGAGATACTATCCCTTCATCGCCGTTTATTTAGGAATTGCCGCGATCGCCACTTCCACATTTTTAAATCGACAGCAAAGCTTAAATACTGCCGACAGTTCTACTTTCCCACTGGCTCTGATTACAGGAGCCTACAGCACTATATTGCTGATTAGTCGATCGCTTTTATTTGGGAATGTGTCAGTTTTTAAACTAGGTTTAGCGTTTGGAATTTGCGGCTGGGTTTTAATCCAAATTACCAATAAAGCCGAAAGACTGCGATCTCATTCCACGATAACCAATCTAACCGCAAATAAAAATACAGAAAATCCTTCCGCAAGCTCCTTTCAGTTAGGTTTAGGAAAAATCTTACTGGGACTAGGTTGGTTGGTATCAGTGTGGGATCAATATCCTTGGCAAACTTTTTTAATTAGTTTATTGATGGCATGGTTGCTATGGGATCGCCTGTCGCGACTGGAAAAGCCGATTGATTTAACCTATTTATTCTTTTGGGGCTTACAAATTCTCTGGTTAGGTCAAAGATTAATTCCTGAAACTTGGGGCTTTGAGTCCACTCAGAAAATGTTAATCTTCTTCCAAACTAGCTCTGAGAATAGTTTGCTAGGAATCTTCTTATTTCCTTACCTGATTTTGGCTCTAATCATCGGTGCAATCTATCGCGATCGCCAAAAGAAAGCTCTAGCAATTCGCGCCGAACTCTTAGCTTTGGGATTTGGCGTATTACTCCACAGCTTGACCTATCCTGATATCTTGACCATATCCATCAACCTATCTCTTTCGGCAATTACCTTACTCATCTTACAAGCCAGACGTTCACCGAACAGCCCCGATTTAAGCAGTCTCGTCTATTTCGCGCACATCATCAGTCTGGGTGCGATCGCCTCAAACAGTTTCTTCTTTACCCGTTCTACTTCTATTTTCGGATGGGTGGGCTGTTTGTTAGTTGTGATGTTGATGGAATGGAGCGCGGTTTTGGTGATTGGCACATTTATTGGTAAATATAGCGGTGAACCGAACGCTCACAAACCGCATCTGCAAGCATGGCGAGATAGTGCATGGCATATTGGCGCGAGTCTAGCCGCCCTTAGCTACATTTTGCTTTGGAATGCGGCGATCGCTGCGGACAATATCCGTAATACCGAGATGCTAATTAACACCAGTCTTTGGGGCGTGGCTTGGTTAGTAGTCCCCATGTCATTGACTTTTTTGGGAACTTGGCGCGAATTTGCTGATCGCGATTTGGCGATCAAACTCAGTATCGCAGGACTAGCGATCGCCCAATTTCTGACATGGAATGGTGATAGCTCTCGTATGATCGGTTTAGGGGTAGCCTATGGCTTGATGCTCGTCAATACTCGCCGTAGCGAATTACTGTTGACCACTTTTAATACGGTCGGTTATGGGTTGTTGTTTATCGCCTCGCTACTTTGGCAATTTAAACAGGGATCGGGGGCGATCGCTCAATTGACTTTCGGAATTAATGGCGCAGTAATCAGCGTTTTAATACTATACGTTCTCAATCATTGGCTAAAATACCGCCGCGATCGCCAAGTTCCTAATTTGAATTTATCGTTAAATCAGTCCTATTCCCAAGCCTTTGATATTTGGGCAGCGATGCTTTCCACGGCTTTATTGATTTTACAAACTGGTTTAGCCGCTTTTACCTTTGCCTTTAATGGCGATAGTCAGCTATTTATCAATCTATTACCTAGCACGACTTTAGTGGCTTTAGGATTAATTTATCGCGTTTGGCAATCAGGAAAAGTACCGCCATTCTGGACAGAATGGGGAATTGCGTGGAGCATTGAACTACTAACTTCTGGAGCGATCGCCATTACTAACGGCTCAGCGATTGAACTAGCGATCGCCAATCTCGCCCTTGGTTTTATTTCGCAGCTATTGGGCGATTGGTGGATGCAACGGACTGGAGAAGCGAAAAATCAGGGCGAATATCCACGCAGTTGGCATATTATCCCCTTGATTTATGGCGGATTAGGTTCACTGTTGAGGATCGGCAGTTTTAGCAATCTATCAGGATTATTTTCCCTCAGTACATCTCTCATCGGCATCGGCATCGGACGCAGAGCTTCCCAATCAAATCCCATTTTTAAAGCGCTCACCTATCTCTCGATGGTGGTAGCCACTTTCTCCGCCTATGAGCTACTTTTCTATCAAATGGTAGCCAATTCCAAAGGTGGTAGCCTTGGCGATGGCATGGTGATATTAGCGACACTAGGCTGTGCGATCGCCTATGCCTATGGGATTTTCGCTAACTGGATCGTGCCATATTTACGACTATCCATCAAAGAAATTGGTATTTCGGCTCATCTGCATTGGACGGCAAGCGCCATATTTTTAATCTTGGGTAGTTTCTTGAATCCATCGTTAACGGGTGGATCGATCGGTGGTGGTTTGGCGATCGCTTTGACGGCTTATGCGATTAATCAGGGAAGGCGATCCCCCCTAGCCCCCCTTGTGAAAGGAGGAAAAGATAATTCTCAAGTCCCCCTTTACAAGGGGGATTTAGGGGGATCGGATCTTTGGATTTATACAGGGATTGCTACTGGTATCGGTGCGATCGCCTATTTACTGTTTTTCGCTTTCCCTAACCCTTGGCTAATTGCCAACATAATTACACCCTATGCCGCCGCGATCGCTTGTTTGATCGCGGGAATCCTCTATTTACCACCTTGGGAAGAATGGGACTGGAATCTAGAACCTTGGCATAACTCGGCTTTCGCATTACCATTGATTTTTGCATTGATTACAAGCAAGGCGATCACACTGCCCTGCTTGATTATCACAGGTATTTTTTATGTTATCTATGCCCAAGTAAACCAACAAATTCGCGTTACCTATATCTCACTTTTACTCTGGAATTGGGCGATTTTTCAGAATCTACCCATCAGTCTATATGACAGCGCAAGATTCAATTTCTTGATCTATACTGGCGCGATTGGTTTGTCTGGACTATATTTTGCCCAAGTCGAACCAACCTTGCGATCGCACGATAGCAAAGATTTACGTCATAGCTTACGCACTCTACTTTGTGGCGGCATGAGTCTGATCGCTTTTCTCTATTCCTTCAGTAACCCCACGATTGCGATCGCAACGTGGATTTTAAGTTCCATCTTTATCATAGCGGGGCTAGGATTCCGCGTCAGAGCTTATCTTTTTACAGGAACCCTTACTTTTATTCTGTTGGTTCTGACTCAAGCCATAACCCTAGTCACCCAATATTCTTTCCTCATGTGGGCGCTCGGTATTTTTGCAGGGATTGGCTTTATTCTAGTCGCTGCTAATTTTGAAGTACGGCGCGATCGGATTCTGGCGCTATTCCGTAATGTCGAGATCGAGTTACAAGCTTGGGAATGAGTTCGATGGGTAAACGGGTGCGCTATGTCTGGAAAGCGATCGCCTAAATCAAAACCAAAATATACTCGCGATCTCATATTTGTCGAGCCTTGCAAAAAATGAAGTTAACTCGCAAGTAAAAGACTTTTCATGCTGATAAAACTCAAAATTTAAGTATAGTGTGTCATCAATAGGACTTACGCAAATTAAAAACTGCCCTCATCCCCCGCCCCCTTCTCCCAGAACGGGAGTAAGAGGTTTTTCTTGTTCCCCTCTCCCTTTTTGGGAGAGGGACTAGGGGTGAGGGTCTTAGGAACTTCTGCGTAAATCCTAATCAAGAATTTAGATTATTGCAATGAATTGATCGCTTCATCAATAACAACAGACTCGGCATCAATTACATCGATCGCTACAGTTGCCACAACAACCGACAAATCAGATTCGCTGATGACTGGTAACTTCTTGCGCGACAAGTGAAATTTAATGCATCGACAAAAGTTTAGTTAATCACTATATAGTCTCCGAAAACGGGGATCAAGTTTGTCGCTCTTTTGGCGGTTACATTTAGCGCAAAGAGTTTGCAAGTTACTAAAGTCATCACAGCCGCCTTTTGCTTTAGGAATAATATGATCGACTTGCAGCTTTTGGGCTGTAAGGTCGATTTTATGGCAACTTTGACATTGATAGTTGTTACGTTCAAAGACCTTTTTTCTGACTTCGGGAGGGATGTTAATGCGCGGTGTTTTGTCTATCATAAAATTATAATTTTTCCTATCGCTTATATTTTTATTATTGAGGCGAAAGATTACCAATTTTATAATTCTGAAATTCTACGAATCTCATCTAAAGGTGAGTCTATGTCGCCTGAAAGAATAGTTTTTTCAACCGTAGGCGCATTATCTATTGCATCAATAGTAAACTGAATTCCAAAAATGAGTGGTTCCCAACTTGAAGAACCCAATCTCAGAATCTCACATTGCTTTCCACCGTTAAATAAATTAGAACGTGTAAACTCAACAACTGATTTTGTCAACTGTTGCGTAATTTGAGAAGCAAAACTGTCGTTTGATGCTATCGCGTTAAAAATTGCTTTTATCGGTTTCATTTTACATAGACAATCTTCTGTTAAAGAAATAACATCATTGTCATCGAAAAAAATATTAGGATAGTAGCAGCCAACCTTAAGTTGTTCTACAATGTCAGATTCTTTAGTGTATAAAAAAATACTCAAATATATTTTTAACTTCCCTTTTGTCCAATCTGAACTTCCTAGTTTCAAATACTTAAAGTCATAATAATTGCCTGAATAGATGTCTGACATAGAATTGTCGGCATTGGTAAGCCCAAATTTAGAGGCTCCTTGCTGATTCAAATAGGCGGCAAGCTGTGGATAGGTTAATACAAGTAAATTCTCGAAAATGCTTCTAATCTTCGCTATTTTATAAACTATGTCACCAAAGGCTATTACATCTTCGCCTCCAATGCTAGCATCGAACAAAGATATTCTTTTTTCTTCCATGTTTATATTTTCTCCCCTAAAATAATTGGCTGAACTAGATTTTACACGCTGAAGTTTATATTTGCAAGCATTAATTTTTGTTTTACGACTTCAATTTTTTATGCATTTTATGCAAATGGTAGTTTCAATCAGCAATATTAAACAGTAAGATTATTAGTAACTTCTGCTAGTTTATGAAACTGTACATGGGTAGAATTAGGATATAAATCTTATAATCTACTCTGAATACACTGTTTAAAAATTCTGCTACCATATATAAATAGACTTTCTGAGGCTTAGTGATGCTAGAAATTCAAAAGCAGTATGTGCTTGATGAGCAGCAACGTACTCTTGCTGTGCAAATTCCCATAGCAGTTTTTAATCAAATCGAAGAAATCCTAGAAAATTTTGGCTTGATCAAACTAATGGAAGAAGTGGAAAATGATGAACTACTTTCTGGTGATGATGCTTACTCATATTATCAATTATTAAAAAAGCAAAATGTGGGAAGTTGATTTTACTAAGAGATTTTTAAAAGAACTTGCCAGTCTACCTAGCAATGTTCAAAATCGTATAGAAGTTGTTGTATTCCAAGAACTTAAATCAGATAATCCATTTAGTCTTGGATATATTGAAAAAATGAAAGGATACAACGACAAATATAAAATTCGTGTTGGTGACTATAGAATTGGAATTAGTGTTGATTCCCTTAACAAGAGAATTACTTGTCAACGAGTTGCACATCGCCGCGAAATATATCGAGTTTTTCCATAAACCTTAAAATTTTGATTGTATAAGATGAGTTTGATAAAGGTATCCAAAAAATTTAGCCTTTATCAAACTCAAAATCAAATATATTGCGTCATCTAAAATGTAGATTATTACACTGAATTGATCGCTTCATCAATAACAACAGAATCAGCATCAATCACATCGATCGCTACAGTTGGCACAATAACAACCGACAAATCAGATTCGCTGATGACGGGCAACTTTTTGCGAGACAATTGCATTGCTTCTAAACAAGCATTAATGTTAGAAACTGCGCCATTATAGGCATCAATATTTTGCTTAATGTCACCTTGCAAACGGCGATTGTTATCAATCTTCGCTTGAGCTTCTTTCTCAAGAGTTTGAGCAAGATATGCACGAGCGCGATCGTACTGCTGCAAAATCTCATCGCCTTGTTTCGCCGCACCCGCTAGTAAATGCGTATTCAGAGTTTGATTGATCGTCTGACGGAAAGTCCGAATTACCGTGTCTTTGACTTTAAATTCAAAATCTAGCTGTAAAAGCTGACGAATTGCTGGCTCCGAGCCAATCATGCTCTGGTAATCGTAACCACGACAGGCTTGGAATAAAGCTTGTTGTAACTGATAAATTCCCGTAGTACCATCAGCATAAAATGTCGGACGTTCGCGCACATAGCGATCGCATTCGACTTTAGCTTCATTCACCAAGGCATCAGAAGCATCCAACATGACGCTGTGTAAATAGCTCTCCGTGCCGCCATCGTTGCCAAGCAAGCGGTAAAGTTCAAGATAATAATCGGTTTTCTTGATTTTCTCAATCAGATTCTGAAAGAAATTGGTAATAATCTCTTTCGAGCATTCCACCAAAACATCTTCTAGCTCATTTGCCAAGAAATAGAATCCTTCCGTCAAAATCCCCATCACAGGAACGACAGAATTGCGGCGATGACTAGCTTGAGCGCGTTGATGAACCACAGCTACCGAGAAGTTGATAATCAGTTCGTCTAAGCGCTGCACCATCTTGGTTTTGAGCTTCAAATAGTCAGCTTCTAAAAACTCATTATGATCGCTTGCCACCGCCACATTCACTTCTTTAGCGATATCTTCGTAAAGGCGATCGCCAATTTCTTTGAGAGCGCGACTGAGTTTTTGCAACTCCTGCGACTTAATCGCATCCATATCACGCGGTTGGCTTTCCAATTGCAGCCAAGCTTCCAGATAGGACTGACGCAGGGCAATACAAATCGGTTGCAAGTCATTCGCAAGATCGGCAAATAGTAAAGGACGCTTCTCTTTGGTCAGATAGTTAGTAATCGCGGTGCGAAACTCCTCAATACCACTATCCCTAGTCAGTTGATCGATTAGCCCCGATCCCAAACCATTAAGTAAGCGCACATACTTTTCATTCTTCACATTCGTTTCTAAAACGCTGTAGGGAATCGGAAACTTGGTGATATCCAGCTTGCCAGAAACTAGACAATAGCTGTTGAACTCATTCACAAATTGGGGTGTTCCTTCCTGACCACCCACCGATTTGATGCTTTCTGAAAATACCGTATCTAAACCAAAGCGATCGCCTGAACTCGTGTTTTTAATCTGACTACCGTAGAATCCAAGCAAACCGCTAGTTTTATAGATTTTCGAGCTATTGCGGAATTGGGTGATAATTGTATTTTGAAGGCGATCGCGCAATTGGTCATTAGTCCAAGTCTCATCAATGCGATTGAACACATAGAAAACGCGATCGCGGATTCCTGCATTACCTTGCATTTTTTCACTGAGTTCTGTCTCCTCCGATGTCAACTCCCCAGTTGCCGCCGTTTTCAATACAAATACCACCGCCGAAGTGTCGGGATTCTGAATCTTGTCAAAGGTCAACGCGGCATCTTTTTTGACAGGTGCATCAATCCCAGGGGTATCGATGATCACATTGCCATCCTCCAAAAGTGGATGATTGCAGTAATATTCCACCCGTTTCAAAACTGCGCTATTTGCGCCGCGCCGTGCATAATCAGCAGCTTGTTTGAGATTGTCAAAATTAAACTGATCCATCGAGTAAGTGGCATTAGCGACCGAACTAATGCGATCGCGGTTATTGTCAAAACCTTCCAGCAATAGATTCAAAGCATCAGCATCTTTAGCTCGCTTGGACTTGCTCTTACCACCCTCCTGCTCGATTACGCTGAGAGCCATCGTTTGCAACTGTTTACGCGCTTCAGGTTGATTAATATTTGTCGGCGCAACCTGTCCAATTAGCTGAGCAAGTGCCTGCACCTGCTCGCGGACTTCCACTTCACTGAGGAAAGTCAATACAACCCGCTCTTCACCAGTTTTGGCAAAAGCAATTTTGCATTCTGTCCCCGTGGCGTGTCCCTCGGCACTGTAAAGCAGTTCCCGTTCTAATAGCGCGTTAATCAACATCGATTTACCCGCACTAAAAGCCCCTGCAAATACAATCTCAAAGGTCGGCGCGATCGCCTTTCTCAAAGAAGACTGAACAACGCTACCATCCTGCTGCGATCGCAGAGTTGGCTGCTGTTGCAAAAGCTGTAAAATCGCTTCAACTTGAGTCTGTAAATCTTGACACTGAGGAAAAAGAGTAGTGAGAGTCATGCAGTCAAATCCTGAAGTTAAGAAAATTTAGCGCTCTTCCAGAAATATATCATTAATTTAACTTTTAAATTTTGCATACTTTAGCGACCGACTCATTACCCAAAAAAGTAATTTAAATACCCAATATTTCAAGCATATTTTTCATCTAAGCGATTAACCAACCAAAATTTAGTGCGCCCAGATCCCCGACTTTTTTTGTGACTAGCAAAAGTAATCTGTAATAGCAAAGAAAAAGTCGGGGATCTTAACTGCCGCTACAGAACCTCACAACGCAGCAATAGGCGATCGCTAAAAGCAAAGAGGGTTTAGCATTTGCAGAATGATATCGCTGTGATGAGTTCAGAAATTGTCGCGTAAATGCTTAACCACTACAGGTGGATCTCGCTAATACAAACCGTCCTCCGCGAAGCCTTTGAATAGATTTAACTAAGATCTACTTAAAAAATCGTTTGCTGTAATAATTTCAATATTTCTAAAGGGATTTAACACTAACAAATCTTGATCACCAGTGATAATAAAATCAGCCTTACCACTAAATGCTAATTCTAAAAACTTGTCATCTTTAGGAGCGCGACAAATATTGATAGATTCTTCTATTTCTACTAACTCAGACTTCTCAAGCAGCTTAAAAATAAACGATTGCTTTTCTTCGATAGTAAAATATTTAATAAACTTTTTACGATTTAAAACCTGATTAAGTTCTAACAGAGTTTCTTCCGAATATAAAATTACATCTCGTTCTTCGATCCTGTTAATTACCTGAAAAGGCACAGAATTTTTGACAAGTAAAGCACTTACCAAAATATTGTTATCTACAACAAAACGTCTAATCATCATCTTCCAGAATAGACTGCAATATTTCTGGAGTTAAGCCCCTTTTTTCTGCTTTATCCGCAATCTCTGCCATCACCTGACTAAGAGTTTTATTAGCCAAATCAGGTTGAAAAAACAACTTAATCATCGTGCTAAGTTGCTGTTGCTTATTAACTTGAGCTTCTCGATAAGCTTTAGCTACTTCACTATCAACATTAATAGTAATGGTTTCCATTTCAAACTCCTAGATTTGATATAAAACACTACCGTCCACTTTACTATTTTACCATTTTCACAAACAACTCGCCGCCGCCGTCCTGCAAACCATCCTCAGCAAAGCCTTTGAATAGAATTTTGTTTTATACAAATCAATGTAGAGGCAATTCATGAATTGCCTTTACATTTTTTGTCATACTCAACTGAAAATCGATATAATTCCCAACGTCCAACTTTCTTAGAGAGAAGGTTGGCGCTTATGCCATTCCGTTGACTGCTCATAGCCATAGGCGACTTGCAACAACACATCTTCTCGCAATACATTGGAGATAAGTTGTAAACCGATCGGCATCCCTTTAGAGTCAAATCCACAGGGAATACTAATCCCTGGTAAACCAGCCAAATTCACAGGAATTGTCATCAAATCCGACAGATACATTCCCAATGGATCTTCGGTTTTACTACCCGATTTAAAAGCGGTTGTGGGAGCAGTAGGACAAACCAAAACATCTACTTGCTCAAAGGCTTTTTGGAAATCTTGAACGATCAGAGTTCTCACCTTTTGCGCCTTCAGATAATAAGCATCGTAATAACCTGCGGACAGCACATAGGTTCCAATCATGATCCGCCGCTTCACTTCCGCACCAAAGCCCTGTTCGCGAGTATTCTCATACATACTCAATAGATTTTCGGCACTTTGATCGCGCAATCCATACTTCACACCGTCATAACGAGCGAGGTTGGCGGAAGCCTCAGAGGGCGCAATAATATAATAAGTCGGCAATCCATAGCGGAACCGAGGACAGGAAATCTCGATAACTTCTGCACCCATTTCCTCAAAATGAGCGATCGCTTTTCTTACCGCAACTTCCACTTCACTATCTAAACCCTCACCAAAGGTTTCGGTAATCACACCGACTTTTTTACCCTTGAGTGATTGGGTTAAATCTGGTGTTAATAAAGCGGCATAGTTGGGAACTTCAATATTAATGCTAGTCGAATCCTTGGGATCGTAACCCGCGATCGCCTCTAAAAAAATCGCTGCATCTTCAACGGTATTGGCAAAAGGTCCAATTTGATCCAGTGATGAAGCGAAAGCAACTAAACCAAACCGCGAAACTAATCCGTAAGTTGGCTTCAGCCCCACCACACCACAATAGGACGCGGGTTGACGAATTGATCCGCCTGTATCCGAGCCAGTGGCAATCACACATTCACCACCCGAAACCGCCGCCGCCGATCCGCCTGATGATCCCCCAGGCACATAATCGGTATTCCAAGGATTGGTAGTTTGCGCGATCGCTGAGTTTTCGGTAGAGCTACCCATCGCAAATTCATCAAGGTTAGTTTTACCCACCATCACCGCTCCCGCCGATCGCAATTTCGCCGTAATCGTCGCTTCGTAGGGCGGCACAAAATTTCGCAGCATATTCGAGCCGCAAGTGGTGGGTATTCCCTTCACACACATATTGTCTTTGATCCCGATTGGCACACCTGCCAGCAGTGGCAAAGTTTCACCTGCGGCGATCGCGGCATCGATGGCTTGGGCTTGAGCGATCGCGATTTCAGGAGTAACAGTCACAAAACTATGTAATTTCGGCTCTAGCCGATCAATACGATTTAAAAACTCTTGAGCAATTTCGGTTGCCGATCGCTCTTTATTAATTAGGTTTTGACGAATTTGGGCGATCGACATCATATAAAGATCTAACTTTTTCTTTGGTTTGATTCTTAAGTATAAAACCAAAGAAGCTGATTCACCCAAGTCGTAGGCGAATCAGCTTCTTTGTACCAAGATTAAAAATGGCATAGCCATTTTTAATCTTAAAAACTATTTAGAACAAACCAAGAGTCAAGGACTTGTCAATAGGCATGGTGGAACCGATACCCAACCAGAGGGTAAACGCAGTACCAAACAAAAACGCAGCCATTGCTACAGGGCGGCGGAAAGGATTTTGGAATTTGTTCACATTCTCAATGAAAGGAATCAAGATTAAACCAAGAGGGATCATGCTTTGTAGCAATACACCCAATAGCTTGTTAGGAACAATCCGCAAAATTTGGAAAGCTGGGTACAAGAACCACTCAGGCAAAATTTCCAAAGGAGTTGCGAAGGGGTTAGCAGGTTCGCCGATCATGGTGGGATCAAGCACAGCCAAACCAGTAATCAAAGCGATCGTGCCTGTGATCACAACGGGGAACATATACAACAAATCATTCGGCCAAGCAGGTTCGCCGTAGTAGTTGTGTCCCATGTTCTTTTCCAACTTCGCCCGCAAAATTGGATCATTTAAATCGGGGAGCTTTTCAGTCTTTGCCATGTTATTTACCTAGTTATTGCGCTAGTTTTTGAGATGTATTTTTTTAAAAATTATCTAGTTCAAATCTAATCCAAAAATCTTAAACAGTCGTTCAAGATCCCAGACTTACAATGGTCCCGAAATACCTTGCTTGCGGATCATCAAGAAGTGAGCCAGCATGAATACTGCGATCAACCAAGGCAATACAAAGGTGTGCAAGCTATAAAAACGGGTAAGAGTGGCTTGACCAACGCTTTGACCGCCGCGTAGCAATTCTACCAAGGTTCCACCAACGACAGGAATTGCGTCAGGGACACCAGATACAATCTTGACCGCCCAGTAGCCAACTTGATCCCAAGGTAAGGAATAACCAGTTACACCAAAGGTGACCGTGATAAGGGCAAGAATTACACCAGTGATCCAAGTCAATTCGCGTGGCTTTTTGAAACCGCCAGTTAAATAGACGCGGAAAGTATGCAAGATCATCATCAACACCATCATGCTCGCTGACCAACGGTGAACTGAGCGAATCAGCCAACCGAAGTTAACGTCAGTCATGATGTAGCGTACTGATTCAAAGGCTTCGGTAACTGATGGCTTGTAATAAAAAGTCATCGCGAAACCTGTCGCAAACTGAATCAGGAAGCAGGTGAGGGTGATACCGCCCAAACAATAGAAAATATTAACGTGAGGAGGAACGTACTTACTAGTAACGTCCTCAGCAAGCGCCCCAACTTCAAGGCGATCGTTAAACCAATCGTAAACTTTACTCATGTAATTGAAAAACCCAAGATTGCTGAATTAGTTAACAATTTTTTGATACCTGTCATATATTTTAATACTTATATTAGGTGTCGGTAAACCTAAAAACGTTTTTTTAACAAATAAGTACCTCGGCTTAATAAAACCAAGAACCCAAATAAGCTAATTCGCCCGCTTTGTTGGCGAATCAGCTTATTTGGGTTCTTGGAAGAGAATGCATTGTAAAAGCCATGTAAGAGTTGTGTAGAATGAATTGTATTCGTCCAAGCGGAGTTCCGCCTCATGATTGACGCTATTATTATCTTTACATTCATTCTCGCGGGAGCAGGCACAGGCTTCCACGGACTTTCTTTTTTGCCGCCAGATATGCTCGTTGGGCTAAATGTCCAAAACTTTCGTTGGGTAACTCTTGGTGTCGGCTCTTTTGTGGGCTTAGTTTCAGGATTAATCGTCCAGACAACTTACCGCCGTATCGAGTCCAATGTCAGAGCCATGCCCCTTGAGACAATTTTGGGTCGAGCCGTTGGTTTAGTCTTTGGACTATTAGTGGCGAACTTGATGTTAGCACCCCTATTTTTGATACCCATTCCCGAAGACTTTGCCTTTATCAAGCCACTCACAGCGATTTTAGTGAGTATCATCTTTGCCTATTCGGGGATGACCCTATCCGATACCCACGGACGCGCTTTGTTACGGTTGATTAACCCTAACAATGTTGAGAGCAGCTTATTAGCCGACGGTACATTACGCACCGTCAGCGCTAAGGTTTTAGACACAAGTACTGTCATCGATGGTCGGATTCAGACCCTGATGGAAACTGGCTTTTTGGAAGGGCAGTTGCTGATTCCGCATTTTGTGATTCAAGAATTGCAAATGATCGCCGATAGCTCCAATGATCAAAAACGGGTGCGCGGTCGCCGAGGATTAGATATTCTCAACACCATGCGCGATAAGTTTAGCGATCGGATCACGATTCATTCTGCTGATTATGAAGATTTACATACCGTTGATGCCAAGCTAGTCCGTCTCGCCCAAGAGCTAAGCTGCACCCTGATCACCAATGATTACAATCTAAACAAGGTTGCCAACTTGCAACAGGTTGAAGTCCTCAATATTAATGACCTCGCTCAAGCACTGCGCCCTAGCTATTTACCAGGGGATGAAATTGAAATCAGAGTCCTAAAAGAAGGCAAAGAAGCTTCTCAAGGGATCGGTTATCTGGAAGATGGCACAATGGTGGTGATCGAAGAGGGGCGTGAATATCTTGGCAAACAAATTATCGTGATTGTCACCAGTGCTTTGCAAACTTCCGCAGGTCGAATGATTTTTGCGCGTCATGAGGCGATCGCGGCGGTTTAATATGCAAGTCTCGCCTTCTCATTCTCATCAAAAATCACAGGAAAAATCCCCGCGACAATTAATATCAGGTAAGGTCGGTTGGGGATGGCGGCAGGCGACTTACCCTATTTCGACAAACTTTGGCTTTGCGGGATTTTTGATGCTGACAGTGGCGATCGCGCAGTTGATACAAATCGGTGAGCCAATATTTTTAGCGATCGCGGTTTTGCTGTTGATTGTGGGTTTTGGGATAGGGCTGTATACATCAAAATCCGTTATTGAAGTCTGTCGCCAAAATTCCGATTATGTATTTTCGCAACCGCAATTAATCCTCACAGTTGCCTATTGGCTAGTTTTAGTTGCAGGGTTGAGTTTATCCCCAGAAACTTTCATTAAAACTTTTGTGGCAATTTGGTGGATCTTACCTGCGGCTATTTTTGCTGGTCTTTCGGGCGCTATCGGTTGGCGATCAACTGATTCCCGAAAATCTGTCCTAGCTAATAAAAAACAAATTGATGAAATTATTGGGGATGTTTTAAATATCGTCACCTATTCTGACCAGACAGTTTTGGTGAGTCCCTCTTCACTGGGGCAGCAGCCTCGACAGTTTAATAGTTTAGTCTTAATCCTGTTGGGACTATTTTTCTGGACGATACTCGACTTATCCAGTAGTAGCCTGTCCAATAGTATTCGGGCGACCGTAGCGATCGCTTTTACGATTACGGGGCTGACGGGATTTTTTACATGGCAAGCCCAATTGCGATCGCCTGAAAAGATTTTACAACTGCGTTTTAGTGGCTTATGGGGAATGGCGGCAACCTATGCGATCAATTTACGCGCTTTTTCGCGCTTGGAAATTGTCAAATTACAAGAAGCAGGTGGTGAACTAAGTTGGATGCAGCTAGCTGGAAGTAATAGCGAGATCACACTGCCTTTAGCGATCACCATGTTTTCAGGACAATCTACAGGTGAAACCAAGGAGGGTTCGCCGACCGATCAAGATAGTCAAAATGATCAATTAGGAAAAACAATTCGCACCGAATTTCATCTCGCCAAGCAGGAAACTGAACGCGATAGTTTAGGGCTAGCCCATGTGTTATTGCCTCAAGGTGCAGGAATTTTAGCGGGCACTGCTTTTATCAGCATTGGCGGATTGTTATTATTTTTATTGCCTTTACCAGCCAAACTTTCGGCAGAGACGGTGATCGCTTGGCTAGGTGTTTGTATTGTTAGTCCTGTGATCGCCCGATTTTTTATCAAATTAGTTGCTCCCAATAGTCTCCAAAGCGATCGGCTAAACGCTCACAGTCAATTACAACCTTGGGAAATTGGCACAGCGCTCTTATTAATTAGCGCTTTCATGTCCAATCAGACATCAGGTCAAACCGCAAGTCAAACTATGGACAAAATCTCAAATCTACTCACATCAAATCAATCATGGCAATTACTAACCCTCATCTTGGGATGGCTAAGTATTAGCATCGGCGTTTGTATTTTAGCCTTTGTCCGCCGTACCCCACTTTGGTATAATCAATAAAAAAGAGAGTGCGCGTAGCGCACTCTCTTTTTTATTCGTTTTCATCTGATGGCTCTTCGGGATCTAAATTTTCCTCCAGCAACTCTGGTTGCGATCGCTTATGACGACGCGGACGACCGAGCGACCTTAATCCTGCCTTTAAGCCTGCAAATGCACTTTTAGTAGCGATCGAAGCACTAGAAGCACCATCACGCACACCCTTAATCCCATCATTAACCTGCTTAACTGCCTCACCAGCATTTTTTGCGCCTTGATTAAGCTCATCACTTAGTTCGCTGAGTTCTAGCCCCGTCATCCGAATTGCTTCAAGGGTAGCGGGTAGCTCTCGCGTTAAAGTATCGGCAAGCCGAATAACACTATTAGCAGCCTTGGCTAACTCCTGAAAAGCGGGGATCGCCGTTAGCAAAAGAATTGTCAGGCAAACGACCACCATTAAAAATGATAAACCTAACAGAAAAATTGCTTCTGACATAATTTCTTAAATAATTTCTTAAATAGTTACAGATAAGTGCAGATGCTTAATCTTCATTGTATTCATCATCCGAATTGCCCAGATCATTGCCCAGATCATTGCCCAGATTAATTGTTGCGGTCGAACCGTTACTAGAACTTATCGATAAAGCCAATTCTTCTTGTAGCTTACGACTTGCCTCTTGCCCTGTGGCGATCGCTTCCTGTAAACGCACTAACCCTTCCTCAATAGTACGTTGAGCTTGCTCAGTCAGGCGATCGGCTTGATACTGGACATTAGAGCCTAGTTCTTCGGCGATCTGTGGTAAATCCTGAGCTGATCGCTTTAAAGCTTGACGAGTTTCTCGACCTGCCCTCGGTGCAAATAGAATACCCACTGCCGCACCGATCGCCGTACCCACAAACAACCCACCCCAAAATTTACCTGCGCCGTTTGACATTATGTTGGCTCCTTATGGCTCTACGACCTGACGACTTGTTGCTTGAATTATTATTTAATGCGTTGGACGAGCCTTTACGAGCATTATTCCAACGATTCTCTACAAAGGATACACCACGCCCAAGCATAGACAGTAGCTTACTAATTCTTTCTAACTGAATTTGGACGGTTTGGTATTGCTCTCGCACCGATCCTACGCCATCACGAGCTACCTCAAGACTAGGCGTAGATCCATTTAGTCCATCTTGACAAGCCTGAGTCCACTCATCAACAGTTTGTACGGTTGAGATCAAAGCTTGGCGGAGCATCCAGACTTGCCATGTTGCCCATAACAATCCTGCACTAAGTATTAACTGTATGGCGATCGCAATCCAAATCATGGTTTTTTGAAAAGTTTTTGACGGGAACTTATAAACTTTATAGCTATTGCTAAGTGTATCAAAACCGAAAGAGAGTTGCGGCGCGAAGCTCCGCAACTCTCTTTTCAGTATCAGTTTGTTAATTACAGAATATGTTAGTAAAAGCCTTAAATCTGACAAAATGTTATCAACGGAACTCAAAATTTAGGAAATACGTCTCACAATAAATAGATTAGGTTATATTGGCAATTGATTGAGATGCACACAACAAAGTTGTCTAACAGTTCAGTGACCCTTCTACACCCACACCCCTATCTGATTGTTCATGCAGATGAGGGGCAGCAAATGATTCCGCTTACAAACGCAGATTTTTGGACGATTGGTCGCGGCTACAATAACTCAATTGTCCTAACCGACAAATGGGTTTCGCGCTATCACGCCACCTTACAAATTGTTGGCGCTTCCAAAAATGATGGATTTGATTCGCCTATGCGAGCAGATGTCAAGTCCCGCAATTCCAGTAATAGCTCTAGCAATGACTCAGGTAGTTTTTACCTAGTTGATTTTGGTAGTCGCAATGGCTCGTTTATGCGTGGTCAAAGAATTACTTTCCCCATTTTGCTAAAAAGTGGCGATCGCATGACAATTGGCAAAACCGACATCGACTTTTTCTCGCCCCACAAGCGCGAACCGCACCGCACTCCTGCCGAACATATGCGACTGTTTCAGCAGCCGACTGCACCCGTTTCGCGGACAACACTCACACCTTCGGAAGAGCGAGTTTTCTGGCAAGTTGTACAGGGCTTTACCAACAAAGAAATTGGCAAACGTCTCCAGATCAGTCCAAGGACTGTGCAGACGCACCTGAGTAGCATCATGACCAAGCTCAATCTTGAAAATCGCTCACAAATTGTGCGCTATGCCTTTGAGCAGAGCTATCGTCCCAGTGGTGAAAACAGTAATGCTGACAACACTGATGCAAGCAGCATTTAGAATATAAACATCATTAAATATCGTGCGAAGCCTTTAAAATTTATGCTTGACCTCAAAGTTATTCTGCCTATATTAACCATCGTATTTACTTTTAGCTGTTTATTCTTTGGTACTCGCAACGGTTTCTACGACAGTGACAAGTATCACGGCAATGGCTCAGCCCATTAAAAATTATTAAAGAGCGCAAAGCTCTCCTTCCAGAGAAAATTTAAAAGTGCCGCTAAGCGGCACTTTTAAATTTTCTCTGGGGTTTACGTCAGCGCGAAGCGCTGTAATAATTTGAAAATTCTGTAAAAATATGTAGTCAATATGTTAGGCTAGTCTGTCTAAAAGCTACTGGCTTTAGCAATAATCCCCAAAAGGTGGCGATCGCCATTGCTTTAAAACAATTTAAGTACACTCAAGACAAGTTTAAGTTTTTACTATGGCACTGTTGCAAGAACGCAAGCTAGAAATATTCTCAGAATATCAAAAGCACCCCACAGATACTGGTTCATCAGACGTTCAGGTTGCGTTACTGACCGAGCGCGTCACCCAGTTGACGACCCACCTCAAACTACATCCCAAAGATTTTTCGTCTCGCCGTAGTTTGCTCAAAATCATCGGACAACGTAAGCGTCTACTAGCCTACGTTCGTAATGAAGATCGCTCACATTATAAGCAGTTGATCCAAAGTCTTGGCGTAAGAGGCTAATCGCATTCTGTGATTGTTTCAACGATTGCTTTAACACCGCATGGGTGTAACTCAGTTAGCTAGAGATGAGTAGTGATAGTGACTAAATCTAAGGAAAGTCGCATTCCGTTCGAGCCGAATAATCGCAATAAAAAAGCAAAAGATCCTAAAAAAGTATCTTCTGCCCCTTCTATTGCGAAAAAGGCTAGTACCAATGTAAGCAAAAATACTAAGCCACTGGCAAATACCAAGCCACCAGCAAATACTAAGCCACAGGCTAAAGTAGATTCTAAGCGCGATTCAGGCATCCCCGATGAAGTAAATCGCCGAATTGCGCGGCGGGTTGCTGTATTTTGCGGTATTCCTACAGGGCTAGGGCTTACCACATTCGTTGTAAGTTATTTTTTAGTGAGTAAACATATAGTGGATTTGCCGACCTCAGCCGTCGTTTTATTGAGTATGTTGTTTTTGGGTATAGGCGTTGTCGGACTGAGCTACGGTGCTATCTCCGCGTCTTGGGATGAAGGACGTGTCGGTAGTTGGTGGGGAGGCGATGAGTTTAAGACAAACTTTGGACATTTAAGGGAAGCTTGGCGATCGCAGAAACAACTTGTCAAGGCTGCTCAAGGCTCGAAAAAATACTAAAGTAATGCAAAACAAAAATGTGCCGCACTTTGCGCGGCACATTTTTGTTTTGCAGATCAGCTTATTCGTCTCTGAGTTGAGCGATCGCTTCGAGAGAAAGTCCAGTAGTGCGACTGATAGCAAGATCATCGAGTACTTCTAGTAGTTGTTGGGCGATCGCCAATTTAGCCCTTAGTTCACCCTCCTTAAGCCCCTCCTCAAGCCCTTCTTTTCTCCCTTCCTTGAGACCTTCCTTGAGACCTTCCTTTCTACCAGCTTCTCGTCCCAGTCGCTCTCCTTTTTTGATGGCGTTACGTTGATCATGGATGAAGATAGCCTGATGTTCGAGATCATCTAATTCGGTTCGGGTCATATTTGCCTGATTGGCGATCGCAAAAGCTTTTCTGATTGCAGGGACGTTATCCATGACAGTGGGTACTGACTCCAGCTTTCTTGCAGTTTTCAGGAAATATAGCCACTTGTCGGTCAAGTTGTCCAGTTCTTCTAATGTCTTCTTAAACTTAGGTAATTCGATAAATACTAGTTCAATATCATAAATCGGATAATCTGTCAGATAGGTCTTCTCTTTGAGAATAAACCGCGATGTGAGTTGCTCGAATTCGGGAAACATCTCAAAGTCGGTGATTGTTAAGGCGATCACGGGTTCTAAATCTATGTAGTCCTCACCGATGTCAAGTTGGGTGGAATAGGCTTTGGTAGCGTTATATAGGATACGTTTTTCAAAGCCTTCCACATTTAGGACTTGCATCTCGATGATGACAGTCGTACTTTCATTTTCGTCATTGTGAATGGTTGCTTTTACATCCACATAGGTATCTTTAATGCCGCGCAGTTTTGGGGCAAGATAGGGATCAATGATTTCTATGGCTTTGATTGTATCTTTACCTTCATAAAGCATGGCATTGAGAAAGCTGATCAGGATGTCATGACTTTGCTCTGAGCCAAATATTTTTTTGAAGGCATAGTCGAGTTTGGGGTTGATGAATTGCATGGCGATCAAACAATGAATAGTTACTATAAAAGAAAAGGAGAGTTGATGACTCTCCTTTTCTTTTATAGTAACCTTTGCAAAATCGTGTCGTGGTCTAATCCTTCCGCCAGAAATGACTCAACAATTTGTAGTCTTTCGGGTAAACCAATGATATATGTGTTGCTACCAGCCCCCAAAGATTCACAAGTTGTCTGGGTTGCCAATAATTCACGCCCTGTAAGTCGGCTAAAAAATGAAGTGAGAATCCCTGCTTCCAGATAGCCTGTTGGTAATTTATTTCCAGCGATCGCCCTCACATAGGGAGAGTTGTAAGTTTTTACAAAAATAAATCCTTGGGTTTGATATTGGGGATCAAACTCAAATTTGCCCCATCCATGAGTCTGCCAACATTCTTTTAAACTTTGAATGAAGGTGATCATGTCCATCTCGGCAAGGGATTGAGAGTAGTATTCTTCAAGGGACTCCGTAAAACGGGTGTAAAAATTTTTGCCCCACCATTTGCCACAGTTAAACAAAACTAGTCTTGATGCTTGTCCTGTCTCCTTTGCTAACCCCGCGTATAACGAAGAAATTAAGGTGTCAGGAACCGCAATTAGGCGATCGCCGCGCCTGTTTTCTAATAGCCCAATTTCTAAATCTCCCTTGATGTAAGAGTTATAGTCAAAAAAGTTAGCGGGGATGCGATTTTCTTTAACGAGATCGGCGACAGAAATCATAATATTTAGCCTCTAGTATTTAATTTCTAGATCGTTGATTTGACCGCTTTGCGGTTAAATCAACGTTTAGTAGATGAGCGTGACTTGGGCGGATGTAATCAATGGCTGAAGCAGAGTAAGTTGCGCTGGGCTGAACTGCTGGCGTAGTCCTTGATTTAGCAGTTTGTAGAGGGTTTCATTGAGGCGGCGCATATCGCGCATGGACATAATCCCTTCTAACCAATTGAGCAACCTTTCTTTTAGAAAACTTTCGTCATTTAGGAGCATGGCCATCGAGCAGTAGCGCAGGACGAGAATTAAATTTTTAATTCCTGATTCCAGTTCTGCGTCGGTTACGTTTGGTAACTCTAGAGACACTTGATCAGCTACAGCTTGCAATAGGTCAATTTCGCGATCGCGAAGTTGTTTATATAGCTTGAGGCGATCGGGTAGAGAGCTAATATAACTTTCCATGAGACCAAGCTCATTCACGGCTAGATAACGATCTTGCGCTTGGTTAATTAAGTCTTGAATCTTCGGGATCATAAGTGCTTATGGGTAAAAGTTTTAAGGATCTCAGAACCAAAAGCTGTGGCGCACGCGCAGCGTGCG
>JANMFC010000352.1:0-2489 GCA_031377675.1 Pseudanabaena sp. OTE_70b_metabat_355
AAATTCGACTTCATAGCCTTTCTGTTGTTTATAAATAAATACCACAGTGCCAATATCACCAATTTCTAAGCCTGCTTCATCAATGCGATCGGCTAATACAACACGGTCTAATTCTTTAATCATTATCTAAATTCACGCAGCTTGTAAAACTGCAACTGTTTGAAATTTTTGGCGCTTGGGCAATGGTTCACCTTTTTCTATGGCAGTTTCCACTAGCAGTTCGATCACTTCTTGAGCATTTTGAATTGCTTCTAAGTAGGTATTCCCGTGGGTGCAAGGTTGCATCACATTTGTAAATTCGGGTAAAAAGACAACAAAGCAGTTATCTTCATCAGACCATTGAATGAGAATTGTGTATTGCATCGATTGATGATTATTCATTAATTTTAGCTTCTACGAATCCGAATTTTTTGCTTTGTCGCAATCACAACGGCTCCAGCTTCTAAATCTTGACCATAACTAGACAGTACATCTTCAAATAGTGACATTCTTTCTGAACGAGGTAAATTCTCCAATCTTAAAACTCCACAATGTTGCCTTCCTTGTAGCCAAATCATTTGCTCAAAATCAGAATCTGTCGTAATGATAATACGATTTTCTCTTACTGCCCAATTCAAAATCTCACTATCACTCATTTTGCGATCGACATCACGCACACAAGCAACATCATGACCCGAATCTAGCAATAAACCCAATAAAGCGCCACTTGTATTCACATCAAGTAAAAATTTCATGATTTAAGATGCGATCGCTCTTTCAAAAATCTCTTCATTAGCTACTAGGCGATAGGCATAGAGCAAGGCCGCATAAATATCAGCTATTTCTAAATCTGGATAATCTTCCAAAATTTCTTGCATCGCTGCTCCCTTAGATAAAAGTTCCAAAATCATCGCCACCGAAATTCTCATGCCACGAATTATTGGCTTACCACCCAAAATATTGCGATCAAAAGTGATTCTTGATAACAGAGATTCATTAGTAACTGACATAAATCGATCCTCTATTTTTCAATATAAGAAAACATATCGCTTTTGTTCAAATAAATTAAACTTGTTGCATTTCATCCTTGAATTAGCAAAAAAACAAGCCGTATTACATCTCATTGATCTCGTTACTAAGAAAATCTGCTTTTATTCCTTGTGAGTCTAATAGTTTGTACAAAGGTTCGCGGATAGTTTCAATTATCTGGGTTAATGTTTGTCCATCAAGATTAATTTTATGATGTTCTATCTGATTTCGTAAGTCGTTCAATTGTGTAAGATTAGATTTTAATATTTCATCAAGATCAGGAGGATCGATAAATGCACTTATTCGATTCATAGCATCTGTAAATGTCACAGTGTGTGTACTACCTTTATGTTTTTGTATCCCTAGTTTATGCTTAGCGAATGCATTTAGGTCTGTAAAAATCAAGTTTTCATTTTTTTGAACTAAAATCTGCTTCATAAGTAGTTCAATGCCATGATTTAAAAACATTACAGATTCTTTTAGCAACCAGTAATCGTATGTTCTATGAAATTCTTGATAAGACTTTATCCCCTTTTGCAATGAGTGTAGACCGTTTTCTCTAAGATCTATAGGTAATGGAAGACTAAGCCAATTGAAGAAAAATGATGGTTCAAATGGTTTTAATTCTTTCCACTCTACTGAGGTTATATCTCTTTCTGAAAGGTACTTATTTTTATCTTGTTTTGTACCCCAAACCTCTGCATAGTGAACCCGCGCACATTTTGTAGACTCTCTACGTTTGATAAGAAAGGCTAATCCAAGACCTACCCGAACATCAAAAATATTTTCATCCTTTTCCCCTAATGGAGATTTATTACCTGTACGTTGATTACCCTGAAGATTGATAATGTAGATATCCGAAAAAGAAGTAAGCCAGTTTTGGCGCATTTTGGCAAAGGCTGGACTTGAAAGATAACCATTATTTGTAATTGTGCCAATTACTCCATAACCTGCGCGTTCGACGAAATCTTGAGCAATATATAAAAAATGAACATATGAATCAGCAAGAAATTTTGATCCCTTCAGAGTATTTGCAATCTCATAAGTTGTTCTTCGAGAATTTGTAACGTTAAAAGGGGGATTGCAAACAATAACAGGAATCTTACTGTTACTCTTTATCTTGTTTACTTCTTTGAATTCACTTGCAAAAATATTGTCAGGAGAAATACCATTATTTTCTTCAGGAATTGAAAGTGAATCAGTAAGAAATATCTTAATTTGTTCATTTCCCGTAAATTTATAACCACTTTGAAATAGCTTGATGCTTAAACATAGGTGAGCAAGTGCATATACTGGCAAAGATATCTCAAAGCCATGTATGCTTGGCAATAGTTTATTTAAGTTACTAATCAGCATAAATGGAAGATAGTCATAAATAGGACTAAATGCATATCCAGTAATTATTAGAGGTATTTATATCCCAAAAATGATTACTAATCAGAGTAAAAAGATACAAAAAGAAAGGGGAGAATGTGTTAAAG
>JANMFC010000353.1:0-3514 GCA_031377675.1 Pseudanabaena sp. OTE_70b_metabat_355
GCGAAGTCGAAGCCATATAAACTTGGTGGTACATTATTTTTCAGCAAGTGCCTTATCAGAAAAATTGGAAGAGAATGATTAATTGAGAAACAGCGTTAGGTTGTTGTCCTTAGGTGGAACATCAGTAAATGCTTCAAAATATTCTCTAGCACCAGACGGAAAGTTGGGAAAGTGGAATTCTGAATCACCATCAGCAATCTTCGCCCAAAAATATCGAAGATCTGGGGTTAGCGTTTCCGCTAGTTCTTGGGAAAGGTTTAGCGGTGGTTGAGTTAATAATCTCAGCACAAATGGATGTGACCGATCGCCCATCCATTCCCTTGAGAACTTTAATAAATCTCTTTGTTCAGGAATTGACTGCACTCGGAAAGATTCGATCTCTAGGCGATCGCCCAACTCATCAGAAATATAATTAAGAACCCGATAGGGATGGGGATAGCTGACCAATGAGCCTGTGGTGATGTCATAGAGATCATAGCGATCGCTGTAGGCAACATCCAGTACATGGAGATGCCCTGTAAACACCAATTTCACCTTAGCTTGATGTAAAATTTCACATAGGCGTTCTGTATTGCCTAACATATAACGTTTTCCCAACGCATTGCGGGTCTGATCGCGCATGTGTTCGACGACATTATGATGAATTGTAACTAAATTCAAGTCATAGTCTTGACGTTGGAGAATGGACTGTAACCATGCCAATTGTTCTTCGTCAATCCAGCCAATTTGTTCTCCTTTTTGATCAAATTGATTAGAATTTAATCCAATTAAGCGAACCTTAGGCAATACTTCGCATTCATAATAGAGTTTGTTTGGTTCGCTCAGTCCTGACTTGAAGCCAAAATTGATATAGTGTGGTGTGAACTGATCAAAGGTTTCCACTCGCGGTACATCATGGTTTCCCGCAATCACATAGACTGGGTAGGGGAGTTGGGCTAGCCTGTTGGAGAGCCATTGGTGATTTTCAGGTTCGCCATGTTGAGTGAGATCCCCTGGTAAGAGCAGAAAGTCTAAATCTAGGTTAGCAAGCTGTGACAGCACCTCTTCAAATGCGGCGATGCTGTATTCGACTAAATGGAATCGCGCAGGATGTTCCCAAATCGTGTGGGGCAAGGCAATGTGTAAATCTGAAGCGATCGCAAATTTAAACTTAAAAGCCACCTGAAACTAAACCAAAATTATTACTCTATTGATTATAGGCGATCGCGGTTTATATTGTTTCACAGACAAGGGGCTTAAGCCCCTTGTTCCACGCGATAAGCGTTGCCTATCCCCCTTGAAAATCGATGCAAATCGGCTAATGCATTTGACAATAGCGTTGCAATAATTTCAGGCGATCGCTTGCTTGTTGATGACGTTTTAGCCAAGTCGTATGACTGCGAGAGGTTTGGAGCATGGTCAAATCCATGCCAAGCATTTTGAGTTGTTTATCAATTTCTACTTGTAAAGATAAGTTTTGCGGTGTTACTTCTGAATTAGAATTCACCATTTGTCCCTGAAATTTTTTTTGAATTTGATGATAAATGCTTAACCAATCTTTAGCGATCGCAGGTGCGGGTTCAGACTGTAAGGCGATCGCCTCTTGTAATTCAGTTAATTGTTTTTGTAAGTCAGCCACTAAAGCTAAATAATTCTCAGACAATTTATCCACCATTTTGATTTTTACAGAACCAAAACGTAGGGGCAATTCATGAATTGCCCCTACGTTTTGAGGTCACTAAGGACTACAGGTAAACCGCGATCGCGATTTGATCACCTTCATAGAGATTCAAATCAATAAAGTTTCCTTCCACAACTTCACCATTAATCAGCATCTGTTTGACATCACTATGATTAACCACGGTCAAAGAGAGAACCTTGCCGCGAAACCTGCGCTGTGCGGTAAACCCAGACCATGCAGCAGGGATTTTCGGATCGATGATCATGCCTGTGAAAGTGGGCTGAAATCCTAAAATGTGGTCAAGTCCAATGCGGAGCATCCAAACCGCAGTACCTGTTAGCCATGAATGGCTTGCCTGACCTTGAGTTTCATGATCAGGACTAGTTACATATTCAGGATAAACGTATGGTTCAGTTTCAAAGCGATCGCATTTCTGATCGGTCGCCTGTGATGAATTAATCGGCATCATACGGCGATAGATTTCCCATCCAAATTCGGTATCGCCATTGAGGAGAGAAGCCAGTACAAACCATGAAGAAGCATGATTAAAGACTGCGCCATTCTCTTTCTTTCCAGGGACGCAACGACTGATTAAACCAATCGTGTCATCGATTTCCGTAAAAGATGGCGAGACAATCTGCATTCCAAAGGGTGTGGCTAAATGTTCTCGGCTGCTTGCCATCGCTTTGTCAGCACGATCTTTTGGAGCTAGTTCCGAAATTATCGCCCATGATTGCGCGTTCAAAAAGATTCTGCCCTGCGTTGCACTGGATACCCCAATCGGTTCGCCATTGTCACGGAAGGCGCGTAAATACCATTCACCATCCCAACAAATATCATTGGTCACTTGACGCAGATGCTCATAGAAGTTTTGGAATTTTTCGAGAGATTGGCGATCGCCTTGTTGTTCACAGACTGACAGTGACTTGTTTAACACATAGCCCAAAAAGAATGCGCCCCAAGTGGTTTCGCCCTTACCCTGTGAGCCAACATGGTCGAGGGTATCATTCCAATCGCCTGTGAAGATGCGAGGCATTCCGCGCTCGCCAGTATTAGCGATCGCAAAGTCTAACGCTCTCACCAAATGCTCATAGACTGTTCCTTCACTGTCATCGTGGTAGGGAACTACTTCTTCTAGAATCGAGAAATCTCCCGTTTCCTTGAGATATTCGACAATGCCAAAGGGAATCCAAAGCGGCGTATCGGAATGGTTAGTGCGTTCGCCCGTATTGGTTAGCACAAAATAATTATGCAAAGTCGAACCATCCTTAAATTGGAAGTTCAGCGCTTTGATTAATCTCTCTCTAACTCGCGCAGGATCAACCATCACCACACCGAGAATGTCCTGAAAGCGATCGCGCATTCCTGTCCCAAATAGCAAACCGCCGTGATAATAGCCCGAATTTCGCGCCATATCAAAGGTGACAGCCGCCTGATACTGATTCCAGACATTCAGCATCGCATTAAAGGCTTCATCGGGCGTTTGCACCTGCACACAAGATAAATGTTGATCCCATTTCTGTTTCAGTTGCTCAAATTGGCGATCGACAATCCCTAGTAATTCTGCCGACTTTATCTCTGTCTGCGTTTTGAGGTTTTGATCCCCCCCAGCCCCCCTTGTGAAGGGGGGAAATATTTTGGAGACTGCCGATCGCCAATTTGATCAGCTTAAACAAAAATGGGATCAGCATTTGTCCTGCGTGCAGGTGCAAACACCCGATGAAGCCTTTAACGCGATGATCAATGTGTGGAATCAGTATCAGGCGGCTGTCACCTTCGATATGGCGCGAAATTCGGGCTATTATCACGGTGGATTGTTGTTTGGGACGGGAATGCGCGATCGCTTTCAGGACA
>JANMFC010000357.1:0-1817 GCA_031377675.1 Pseudanabaena sp. OTE_70b_metabat_355
TGAAACGATTCTAGATTGCCTCAACCATTCTAAACGTTATCGTAATTAAATAGCAAAGATGCGGCGCGAAGCGCCGCATCTTTGCTATTTAATTGCTATTTCTTTTCATGTCTCGCATAGTCATCCTGAAAGCGAATAATGTCATCTTCGCCCAAATACTCGCCGCTTTGGACTTCAATCAACACCAAAGGAATAATCCCAGGATTCTCCAAACGGTGCGCCGTACATTTAGGCACATAGGTGGATTGATTGGTGCTAATCATCGTTTCTTTGTCACCACAAGTTACCTTGGCTGTCCCCGAAACCACGATCCAATGCTCGCTGCGATGATGGTGCATTTGCAGGCTCAGACGATGCCCTGACTTCACCTCAATGCGCTTAATCTTGTAACCCCGTCCTTCTTCTAAAGTCGTAAAGGTTCCCCAAGGTCTTTCGACAGTGGCGCTATGTAATGCATGACCGTTGAGATTGGCTAGAGTAGCGATCGCCGATGGGGCTTCTTGTTCTTTGACTGGTGACATAGCTGCTGGTGATATAGGTGCAATTTAGAAAGCTAATTAATTCTTAGATTAGCATCAAAACCGATAAATTCAAGGTTCAACCCAAAGCACCGCACCTTGAATTTAGTCTTTGTGCCGAGAACCTTTGATTTGGTCGATAAAAAATTCTTCTAAGGTCTGACGCGCTAACTCGATCGAGATCGCTTTACCACCGAGACTAGAAATATAGGTGAGAAATTCGGGCAGATCTTTTGCCAACTGTCCATGCCAAGTATCACTCTGAAAAATCAGATGCTCTAACCAAGGCTGTAAATCGGCTTCACTGCAACCGTGACCACTAACTTGATAGGACTGCTCCGTACCAAGTAGCTCATTTAATGTGCCGATCGCGATAAGTTCACCTTTGTTCAGAATGCCAATGCGATCGCAGATTAATTCCACATCCGACAAAATGTGGCTGTTGAAAAATACAGTTTTACCTTGATTTTTGAGCATCAAAATAATTTCGCGTACCTGATAGCGACCGACGGGATCAAGTCCTGACATCGGCTCATCCAGAAAAACGATGTCGGGATCATTGATCAAAGCTTGGGCAACCCCAATTCGCTGCACCATGCCCTTAGAGTATTGGCGCAATTGCTTTTTGCGAGCCACCGATTGCGATAAGCCCACCAGATCTAGCAAATCCGCAATTCTCTTGCGACGTAAAGATGGCTCTACCCCAAACAAACTACCGATAAAATCGAGCAGTTCCCAGCCTGTTAAATAGTCATAGTAATAGGCATTTTCGGGTAAATAGCCAATCGACTGCTTGGCAATGCGATCGCCAAGGGGATATCCCAAGATTGAACCTGTGCCTGCGGTTGGCTTGACGATGCCAAGCAGGATTTTTAGTAATGTGGTTTTGCCAGCTCCATTGGGACCTAAGACACCAAATGTCTCGCCTTTACGAATAGTTAGCGAAAAATCTTGTAAAGAGCTAATTTTTTGATTCAACCAAAAACCACTGCGGTAAGTTTTGCTCAAGCCTTCCGCGATGATGGCATTCTGGGGATCATTTGGAGGGACAGGCTGGGACTGGGGGTTATTAGTCAATACTTCTACCATAGCTGCGATCGAAGCTGCAAAGTTAATGCTTTATCAAGAATATTTTAACGTCAGTTTGGAAGAATTTAGAAGTAGCTCCGAGAGAATAAGTTTGCACTGTTTTTGGTTACTGCTTTTGGGCTATCTTAAAGTTAAATATAGTTAAATAAGTACCTCAGATCAATAAAACCAAGAACCCAAATAAGCGGAATCGCCCGCTTTGCGGGCGAT
>JANMFC010000358.1:0-3604 GCA_031377675.1 Pseudanabaena sp. OTE_70b_metabat_355
GCAGATTAAGACTTCGATCCCTAGTTTCACGGTGATCGAGTCGGAAAAAGCGACAGTCAGGCTAGGAGAGCGCTGCGCCCAAACAGGTAATTTAACTGAAGAGGCGATGCGCCGATCGCTAGAAGCTTTACAACGATGTCAGAAAATTTGTCAAACTTTTAATGTTGAAGAGATCGTGGCGGTGGCAACCAGTGCTACCCGTGAAGCGCCTAATGGGGCTAACTTTATGGATCGCATTTACGAAGAATTAGGATTACACGTTGAAGTTATTTCGGGACAGGAAGAAGCTAGACGCATTTATCTAGGCGTGATTTCGGCGATGGAACTGAAGGATGAGCCACATATTTTGATTGATATTGGCGGCGGCTCCACCGAGATGATTTTGGGCGATGGACGCGATCCTAGCTATCTCAGCAGCACTAAAATTGGCGCAGTCAGGTTAACGGATTTATTTATTAGCACCGATCCGATCTCGCCAACGGAATACGATCGCTTATTAGGTTATATTCTTGGTTCGATTGAGCGCCCCACCGATGATTTGCGATCGCTGCTGAAAGATCAAATCGGCGATCAAAATCCCAAACCGTTACAGGCGATCGGGACATCGGGAACCATTGAAACTCTAGCAATTTTACATTCCAAAGAGAAGACAGGGCTAGTTCCTAATCTTTTACAAGGTTATGAGATTCCTTTTGCTGATTTAGAAAATATTGTCTGGCGCTTACGCCGCGCCAATTTAGAAGAACGCACGGCGATGGTACGCCAAAAACGAGCGGAAATTATTTTGGCAGGGGCGATCGTTCTCTTAGAAACGATGCGATTATTGGGAATTCCTAAAATCACTTTATGCCAAAGAGCTTTGCGTGAAGGTTTAGTTGTCGATTGGATGATCCGTCACGGCTATATCGAAGATGGATGGCGCTATCAAAGTTCGATTCGCGATCGCAGTATTCTCAAACTTGCCGATAAATATGGACTTGATATCAAATATGCCAAACAGGTTGCCGATCACGCTTTGAGCTTGTTTGACCAGACCCTAAACATTCTCCATGCATGGGGAGAGGAGGAACGGCATTTACTCTGGGCGGCGGCGATGTTGCATAATGCAGGGCATCACATTAGCCATGATGCTCACCACAAGCATTCCTATTATCTGATTCGCAATGGTGAATTATTAGGCTACACCGAGTCAGAGATTGAGGCGATCGCGAATTTAGCAAGATACCATCGTAAAAGTGAACCCAAAAAGAAGCATGAGAGTTTCCAAAACTTAGGGACTGAGCGCTATAAATCCTTTATTCGGCAGACCAGTACATTTTTACGTTTAGCAACTGCATTAGATCGCCGTCAAATTGGCGCGATCGCCTCGATTCGTGTAATTTTCGATCCGCGTACCCGCGCTTGTTCGTTACGACTGACACCGAGACAGCCTCAAGATCCTTGCACCTTGGAGCTTTGGAGTCTTGATTATAAAAAACAACCCTTTGAAACCCAATTTAACGTTACCCTATCAGTATCATTGGAGTAAATGGAGTGGGCGCAAAGCGCCCACTCCATTATTAGATTATGGAAGGGTCACTCTCTTTAATCATAATTATTGCGATCGTGGCAGGGATTTCTGCTCGTGTCATTGCGAACTTTTTTCGTGTACCGAGCATTGTCTTTCTACTCCTTTTTGGTGTGGCTTTGGGAGGAAATGGTTTAAATCTTGTCCAGCCAAGACTCTTAGGTGATGGCTTAGAAGCGATCGTTTCCATTTCTGTTGCCCTAATTCTATTTGACGGCGGACTTAATCTCAAGCTGAATGAATTGGGGAAAGTTTCCGCAAGTTTACGCAATTTGATTACGATTGGCGCTTTGATTACGCTGATCGGTGGCGGCATCGCCGCCTATTGGCTCAGTGAATTTCCTTGGACGATCGCTTTTTTGTATGCCGCCTTAGTCATAGTTACTGGACCAACTGTCGTTAATCCGATCATCGAAGAAGTCGGACTAGATCGCCGCCTTGCGACAATTCTGGAAGGTGAGGGCGTACTCATTGATGCGATCGGTTCGGTGCTGGCGGTGGTCGTCCTTGATGTGGCGCTAAATCCGACTGAAAGTGTGTTTGCGATCGTTGCTGGCTTAGGCTTGCGCTTGGGTGTGGGGATTGGAATTGGGGCGATCGCGGGTTGGCTACTGGGGGGATTTTTGCAGAGGGCGACATTTTTAGCGGAAGACACTAAAAGCGCGGTTGTGGTGGCGGCGGTATTAGGGCTATTTGGAGTTGCTCAAGAAATCCAAAGCGAATCGGGACTGACGGCGGTGGTGGTGATGGGTATCGTCCTCCGCGCCTCGGAAATCCCCAACAGTCGAGATTTACTCAGATTTAAAAGTCAACTAGTCGCGCTAATCGTTTCCGTTCTATTTGTATTACTATCGGCAAATTTATCCATTCCCAGTATTTTTGCACTGGGATGGGGCGGTGTGCAAACAGTTCTATTCATGATGTTTGTCGTCCGTCCGATTAACGTGATTGTCAGTACTTGGAATAGCAGTTTCACATGGCGACAGAAGGCTTTTTTGTCATGGTGTGCGCCCAGAGGCATTGTCGCCGCTTCCGTTGCCTCACTCTTTTCCATTTTATTAACAGAGCGCGGAGTCAATGGAGGCGAATCAATTAAGGCTTTGGTGTTCCTGACGATCGCTATGACCGTATTTATTCAAGGACTTTCCGCAAAGTTACTAGCGAAACTATTGGGACTAGATCAATCGGATATTTCGGGCTTAGTTGTCGTGGGCGGTAATCCCATTGGCATCTTAGTCGCGAGACTGTTTCAAGCCAACGGTCAGCGTGTGGCGTTGATTGATACCAGTGCGGAGCTATGCAAACAAGCTATGGAATATGACATTCCCGCTTTTGTTAGTAACGGATTGAATTCGCGATCGCTAGCAGAAGCAGGACTGGATGCAATGGGAACCTTTGTGGCGCTGACGATCAATACCGATGTAAATATTGTAATTGCTCAACTTGCTATGAAGGAGTTCAATCCACCGAAAGTATTTGCGGTTTATGTGAAAGAAGCAACTATTGATAAAGAAAGCGATCGCAATGGTCAAACGGCGATCCAACAAGCCTTTAGTGCGCGTGTACCGATTAAAACATGGAATCAATACATTCTGCAACGGGAGGTCAGGGTCGGCGAGTTTCTTTTGACTGAAGAAGAATTATCTGAACAGTTAAATCGGTTTAATACGATGTTTAATGCAGGGATATTGCTACCATTACTATTTGAACGCAAGAGCCAATTACAAATCGTGTCGGCAGATATGTCATGGGAAAAGGGCGATCGCATAGTTTATTTACTACATACGCCCAAGACTTTACCCTCGGCACAATCAGAGGTACTTTCACCCAGTACGCTAGATATCACACCCGTAGTTCTTTCTGATTTGGATATTGCTCAAAAAGCAGGTGATATTAATTCTGGTTCTCGTAATAGCAATCAAGACGAGGCTAGCGCTAATCCAGACTATTTCCTAAATATGGCAAAAGATATCCTGAATAAGCGATCGCCTTAACAACCAGAACCCAAAAAGCTGATTCGCCCGCTTTGCGGGCGAA
>JANMFC010000400.1:0-2410 GCA_031377675.1 Pseudanabaena sp. OTE_70b_metabat_355
TTTATTGGAAAAGATTACTTGAACCAAATATGCCGCCTTCCTTACCAAAAAATTTACTGAAGCCTTACATCAGGAAGGTTTGCCAGAATAATATTCGCGTTACTATTATTGAACAGGGCTAGTTGCGACTGAGTTTGTGAACAATATCACCGATCCTGTTGCCAAAGCGAATATAGAAGCGCGGTACTGGCGATCGCAATACCTTACTCCCTTGCGATCGCCGTTACTCATAACGGCGATCGAACGGACTAATTAAACCTTTCCCATCCTGATTCAGCAACTTGGCAACAATCTGACAAACACCGACTTAGCAAAGACTATGAATTTTATGGGAATACCTCAGAGTCATTTATCTACCTAGCTTTGATTCGTAAAATGTTGAGAAATCTTACTGCTGTCAATTCTTAAATGCTTTCTTAGACCTTACTTTTCCCGTTAAGTATATTTTGCAAGGAGCCAGCCCTGAGAAAGGTCGTGTAACTTTAACCAACCGCGCCAAAGGACTTGGATACCAATAGGAGAGTGACGACGATGTTCCAGAAAACCACCGAGAAAAGCGACGGACTCAATTGCCCAAGCAACAGTTAAAATAGGAGGAAGTTTGTTCCGCTTTGCCACAGTCGCTTTTAAGACTTGGAGTTGAAGATGGTTAAGAACATCCGTAGCAGGTGCATCAGGCTGAGTACGATGGAGATAAGTAACTTGAAGGAGTTCAACCGCGATGACACTTAAAAATCCCAACAAAGTCTTCATACTAACCGCCGCAAGACGATAACGTTCACTTTGACAGCCAGACTTAAGAATTTTGTGAAATTCCTCAATGTGCCAACGGTAAGAATACCAGCGTAAGATCGTAGTTGCTCGCTCAACATCTTGCACAATTTCAGTGGTCAGCAACATCCAAGACAAGGGAATCTCTCCCTCTGGACAATCGAATTCAGAGGCATAGACAGCATAAACATTTAAAGGTTCACGATTATCGAAACGAAAAGGAGTACGCAATTGTACAGGTGAAAATCGCACCACCAACTTAGCGATCCGCGCTTTTCGCTTTGGCGTGGCGGGAATGTTAATCTCTTGCTGAAACTGAATCGGTTGCGATTCCATCTTATCCCAGAGCCTTTGGCTGTCTTTGTCTAGGGTGCGGTCATGGGCTGCACGCACTAATACCCCTGTGTGTTTGAGTTGACGTACTTGATCAAAAACTTCGGTAATATCCCCTTCACGGTCAAATACATGAATTAAACGGGTGGATGCTTCTACTTTCTTTTCTGTTTCCAGCATCGCTTCTACCCATCGATAGGATTCCTTTTCCTCAAATGAGCGCTTTGAAGCTGTGGTTCTGGCTATTTTCTGGCGTTGTTTTTTCGCTTCAACCGTTTCATCTTTCGGTGGCTTTGGCTTCTGTTCTCGGTTCCACAGTTTTTGCCACAGTAGTCCGATGCTTTGCCCATTTTTCGGGTCAATTGCTAATGCGCTGTGCAAAATTAGACCATTCCCACCATTTCCTGTTGGACCATAACCTTCCCTTTTTTCCTTAATGCTGCGATAATCAAGATATGTCGTATCTCCGACAGATAATATTTCTTTATATTCTTCTACTGCGGCAGTTGTCATTTGGCAGTGCGGCTCGATTATCTTTTCAAAATCAGTTTTACTGTTGCCGAAAACTCATAAGCTCTTTTTAATTCCTTGACTCCTGCAAAGATTTCCGAAAATGCTTTGCCAAATCCCTCGCTTAATGTTTTGCCAATCATGAATGCTCGATTGTTTAAGCGCTCGTCTCCCAATTCACAGTTTGCAAAGTTCTTTACCCACCATTCCAACATCTTTTTTTCTCTATTTTTTACGCATGTTTCTATTTTATACCTACGACTAGCCTTGATTTCTTATTTGCCTGCTTTTCAGACTTAACGGGAAAAGTAAGGCTAGGTAATAGGTAATCAGTCCAATTTGGTTTTCGGTGGATCTGAGGGCGACTTCGGCTAATGTGCCTTGCACTGGTACTTTGTCGGGTTTGTAAGTGGTGGGCTTGATATGATGCTGACGGATTTCTTTAGCGATTTCAGGTAGTTTCTGAACGGATTTCACGCAGAAGGTATCGCCATCAAAGTCCATACCGCAATAGTCACGGGCGATGTCTGGGTTGACATACATGGTTCCCTGTTGGTTCAGTCCTTTGATGTGTTTGTTTGTCCAAATCTGTAAGTCATTCCGATCGCGGATAGGATAACGGAATCCTACATACTCGCCTTCGGGCATTTCGGGAATGCTCATTTCCAGTTCTCCTAGTTCGGGACAGGGCTGGGCCATGAAGCTAGAGAAGTTGATACCGCCACTGGTGGCAAGGGTTAACCAACGTCGTCTTACTAGGTCTTCAATCTTTCGCACCACGTAGGGATGTTCTAGC
>JANMFC010000418.1:0-2718 GCA_031377675.1 Pseudanabaena sp. OTE_70b_metabat_355
TAACCATCGTTCTAATATTCGTCTAGTCTCAATGCGTAAACCTCTAATCTCTGCCTGTGTCCTGTCCATGCGTTGATTATATTCAGCAACTGTATCAGCCAAGCCAATCATGGCAACAGTTAGCCGTTCCTGACTAGCAAATAGCGATCGCTCTGCTTCTTTGAGTAATGCCGTCTCATTGGCATTTGCTTCTATAGCCCGTGCATTTGAGTCAGCGATCGCCCTAGTTTCTCTGATGTCTCTGGTATTTTGATCCGCAATATCTCTGGTCTCAGACAACGCTCTTGAGTTGCGGTTAGTAATTTCTAGGGTTTGAGCAAGAAGTTCCTGTATCTGCTCAAGTGTCATGCTCATGTTATTTAATCCTCATCGTCTGAGTCAGGTGGATTATTAATCAGCAAATCCAAAATCCTACGATTCTCAGTCTGCAAGCCTTTCAAAATGCGCTGATGTCGGTCTAATTGCTTTTGCTGCCTAGCAATCACATCTAACACGGCGTTGCGCTCTTCCCGATCCATTGCCATTTGTTGAGCCATTGCTTCAATCGCTCTGGCATTAGAGTTGGCGATCGCTCTCGTCTCTCTCAAGTCTTGGTTAGTTTCAGCGATCGATACCGAGTTTCGATTGGTAATTTCTAATGTCTGTGCAATTAGTTCTTGCATTTGGTCAAATGTCATAGTCATTTATTTTTTCCTAATTTATCTCTTAAACACTGATTAAATCACGGTGATCACTGTGGCACTGGCAATCAAACCAAAGGCTAGGTTTATGACTTGACCTGATGATTTTTGGTAAGCATCGAGGCGAATATTCGCTTCTTTGATATCAAACTCTAACTTGGTGAAGCGATGATCAATGTCAGCTTTTAAACCATCAAATCGTTTATCGATTTCTTCAAACTTCCTAATCACATACTGTTGAAAATCTTCCTGTGACATTTGATTTATCTTCTTGGTTAATGATTTTAATTGAGTAAGGCTATTGCTTAGGTGGTTCTTTGAAATGAATACCAGTCTTATTTTTGAGATTAATTAAGTCACGATCTACACAATTTACTTTTTTATTAGGTAATTCAGACTTAGGTTTATCCGTCTGTGGAGAAAGTGATCTACTAATAAGATGATAGGCGTGAAACATATACAGAGTAACGATTACCCAAACAAATATCACTATCGAGCCAAATATTCCAGAGTTATTTGGGGATACATATGCAGGGGCAAAAGGGAAAATTATGAGTATTGTTGCTATGCTTCCGAAAATTAGAACAATAAAAGATAAAAGTGATTCTTTAATGCTTGCGGGACTAGGGATATTTTTTGCCCATCCCTCTGGCTTTTTGCCTACTAGCCAGCAATGTATATACGCATATCCGATGAATGGGACAAACAAACCAATCAATGACATAGAAATGAAGAATCCTATATTTCTGGATGCGTAAGTGAAATATTCTCCATAGGTTGAAAAGAATCTCAGGCTTAATGCTGTTGCAGTCAATATCACAGACAAAACAATCGTTCTTAACCAACTAATACCCCTTGGCATCCATCCCATAACTCACCTCTTAGATTCCTTAAAGTTATTTGGTTAATTCAGAAAATACCTGATCCTTAGTCATCTCCTGACTAATCAAGCATTTAATCATCACGGCTCTAGCCTTGTCAGGCAATGCTTGAATGAGTTTTCTAAAACTTTCCGTACCCATCCATATCAGCCTTACCTTTGCGGTAACGGCTTATCTGTGATTCGCTCACACCTGCTTTGTTTGCAATGCTTTTTACTTCAAGGTCTAAAAGCTTGATACATAGGTCAAGTGCTTCGTAAGGGGGGCATAGGGTTAGTGTTGTCATCTTAGTTGCCAAAGAGCAATTCATATACATTACTTTTATCACTTTTTTAAACGAAAGTACTTGCGTTTTAGCAAGCTGTTTGGTATAAGATTGTAATTGTTAATCAGCAATTAATTGATTTATGACAATTGAAGAGTTCCAAGGTTTAAGCCTTTCAACCTTGATTAGCTGTTTACCTTGATTAGCCATTTGTCGTAATGGTTTCACAATGATGTTTCTGTTATATTTTTGTCTCTTTTATTTTCTGAAACAAATTTATATTACTTTTGATCTTGATAAATTTCGATGGTTGAGTCATTATGGATGGTATGTTTTTGTCTTTAAACAATTTACTATTAAACTGAAATATTGAGATTATTCTTAACATAATCATGTGTGCACGTGTTGTTGCGTAGATCCTGGTGTGCCGACAAGTGTTGACTTTGTGCGCAGTGAGCCTCATCAGATGGTCGCTGCGTACAGCTCGTCCAATGCGTACGTCTTTGACATCGAGAAGGGAAAGCCCGTCACTGTGCTCGAGAGCAAAGCAGTGTCTGGTACGTCCACGTGAAATCAATTGTGTTGGGTTATTAGGTGTCATGTAGAAAGCATTTCGTAATGACTGACGATGAAAAAGTGTGTAGTTCGAGATCTAATATGCGTCTAATAGAGAGAACAAGTACTGGATTTAAAAATTATGTATAATTTTTAGAAAATGTAGAGTATATTGGGAGTTTATAAACGTTACAGGAAATTTGATCCTAGTTAATGTAGCTGATCTATCTTTAAGACATCTGAGCCTAGCCTTGACTTGTCCAATATTGGTTCCTACGATTAGATATTTAGGTAAAATGGACTGAGATTTGAAGATTTAGTTTTAGTATTATTAAAG
>JANMFC010000422.1:0-13338 GCA_031377675.1 Pseudanabaena sp. OTE_70b_metabat_355
GGCTTAGTTTTAAAAAAAGCGGGAATAATCGGCTTATCATTACCAGAGACTCAGCCTTGGACTAACAATGGCGTTCTATTTTTGCTGATTCCTCCCAAACTGCTGATTTAACTCAAGACATTTGTTGTAAATATTTTTCACTCCCTAGCTCTTCTAGTTTTTCCTGCTTTTCGATGACCATATCGGCAAGCGATCGCCTATAAGCAATCACTTTTTCTAAAAGCTCAGGATCGTGACTAGCTAAAATCTGTACTGCTAAAAGTCCCGCATTGTCCGCATTACCGATCGCCACTGTCGCCACAGGAATCCCCTTCGGCATCTGCACAATGGAATAAAGGGAATCAACGCCGTTAAGTTGGCGGGTGGTGACGGGTACACCAATCACAGGAAGCGGCGTGAGCGCGGCAACCATTCCTGGCAAATGCGCGGCTCCCCCTGCTCCTGCAATGATCACTTTGATACCACGAGTATGAGCCGTCTTCGCAAATTCGACCATCCGATCAGGGGTTCTGTGAGCAGAAATAATCGCTACTTCATGGGGAATATCAAATTGTTGGCAAATGGCGATCGCGCCTTGCATGGTGGGCAAGTCAGAGTCGCTGCCCATGATAATACTGATTTTTGTTTGATTTTTCATGTTATTACAAGTAATCCCCAGAAAAGTTTAAAAGTGCCGCTTTGCGGCACTTTTAAACTTTTCTGGGTGTGTTAGCGCAAAGCGCTGCAATTTAGATGCGTCTGGGAATAGGACCGCGCCGTCCTGACACCGATATAGAATCTTGAAGAAACTGACGTAAATGCTGTATATGGGCATTGTCGCTAAAGGTAGCAAGCTTTTCCAACGCTTCAACTAGGGGCAGGTCTTGTCGATAAAGCAGCCGAAATGCATCTTTTAGCAATTGTTGCGTAGTTGCATCCAAACCCGCACGTTCAATCCCCACACGATTAAGGGTACGCACACGCGATGGATTACCTTCAACTAAGATATAGGGGGGGACATCGCGCTCGATCCGACTCATGCCACCGATCATCGACAGGCGACCAATGCGGACAAATTGATGCACACCCAGCACCCCACTAAGTCTCGCATAGGACTCGATATGGACATGTCCTGCCAAAGCTACCCCATTGGCAATAATTACCCGATCTTCGATTTCGCAATTGTGACCGACATGGACATAAGCCATCAGCAGATTAGCGTTACCAATACAAGTAACTTCATCAGCCTCATTAGCGCGATTAATGGTGACATACTCGCGGATACGGTTGTCATTACCAATTTTGACTAGGCTCTCTGCTCCAAAATATTTCAAATCCTGAGAATCTAAACCGATCGCCGCCCCTGGATAAATTTGGTTGCGATCGCCGATTTCAGTTCGCCCTTCGACAATGGCATGATGCCCAATGACAGTATGAGCGCCAATTTTCACCTGCTCACCGATGACAGCATAAGCTCCAACCTTGACAGTCGGATGTAGTTGGGCATCAGGATGCACTATGGCTGTCGGGTGAATAAATTCAGACACAGGCGCATGAGACACAGGCATAAAAAGTTTGGCTCGCTTGATACTAGGATAGACCGCTTGGTTTGCGATCGCTGGGATCGCCAGATAAAAGACGCTAGGTTATAGAGAGAACAAATCTCTCGCCATAACCTAGATATCGACTAACGAAAACATTAACTCACCTTCACAGGCTAGTTGACCATCAACTTCAGCACGTCCACGCATCTTACCAAAGCGTCTGCGCGAAACTAACAACTCAGTGGTGATGGTCAGGCGATCGCCAGGCACAACAGGACGACGGAAGCGGACTTTATCAATGCCCGCAAACAGAGACAGTTGATTTTCCATGCCAGGTAAGTGTCTTAACACAATACCGCCAACTTGAGCCATTGCTTCGACAATTAACACCCCTGGCATGATCGGATGTTGGGGAAAATGCCCTTGAAAGAATGGCTCATTGAAAGTGACGTTTTTAATCCCTGTGGCGGATTTATTCGGGACAAAATCAATGATCCGATCAACTAGCAGAAATGGATAACGATGGGGCAGCAATTTCTGAATTTCTTCGATCATGAAAATTTTGCTGGGATGGCTCTTCACTTCTTCAGCATTAGCATCAAGATTAATGTTCGGATCGGCGCTATTAAGAGGATTTTCTTCGGTCAATGTGGACATACATGGTTAAGTATTAGGGTTTTGTTTTATTTGCGAGAGCGATCGCAAATTCAGCATGGAGATTGTGACTAGCCTTGTAAGCAAGAATATGCGCTCTCGGTAAAAATCCTAGCAAGCTTATGTCACCAATGAGATCTAAAAGTTTATGTCGGCATGGTTCATTGTCAAAACGCAGGGGTGGATTGATCCAGCGATCGCCATCGCAAACAATCGCATTTTCGAGACTGCCACCCTTGATCAGCCCTGCGGCTCTCGCTTGCTCGATATAAGCAGCAAGGGTGAAAGTCCTTGCGGGAGCAATTTCCAAGGCGAATTTGTCACTAAAGTCAGCGATCGCAGGCGACCAACTAAACCACTGTTCGCCGATCGCCTTAGTCGGAAACGCAATCCCGTAGGTAAACCGCAAAGTGTCCGCAGGGATCGCCGTCACAAAGCTATCGCCTTTTTGGACAGTCACAGTTTCGGTCAGTGGAATTAGGCGATCGCCTTCGACTTGAGTGGCGATCCCTACTTGAGCGATCGCCTCTACCCAAGGCAAAGCCGAACCATCAAGTATTGGTAATTCGGGGCGATCGAGGGTGATACAGGCATTATGTACACCCATGCCAAATAAAGCCGACAGCAAATGCTCGACGGTACGAACCCCTGTGCCATTTTGCCGTAGTTCCGTTGATAGCTGTGAAGCCGAAACTACGGAGATATTCGCGGGAATTCGGGCTTGGTCATAGATGAAATAACGCCCTGAGTCAATTGGTGCAGGACTGACAGTTACAGAGACTTGCTCACCACTATGCAACCCAATTCCAGTCAAAGAAAACGGGCTGGCGATCGTCTGTTGGTAAAGCATGGTTAGAATTTTTCTCCTAGACCGAAACTAAACTGAGTCCCACCATTGGAAGCCAAGCCATAGTCAACCCTGATCGAACCTAGAGGTGACTGCACCCGCACGCCGACTCCATAACCAGCGCCACTGCCAGGTTTATTTCTAGCTCCCGCAGGATTACCAGGTACAGCAGAGGCGGAGCCTAAGTCCGTACCATAGTCAAAGAATAGGACTCCACCAACGATATTAAACACAGGGAAGCGATATTCGGCGGAGAAGATACCAAAGCTACGACCGCTACCAACTTTGCCTTCATCCCAGCCGCGTACGGAGTTACTACCACCCAATTGAAAGGCTTCATAAGGAGGCAAAGTACCAAAGACTGTACCTGCTTGAATATTAAAAGCTAGAGCCTGTGTACCTTCCGAGAAATTCAACAGCTTTACGGGCATAAAATAGCTATAGCTTGCCCTGAGCCGATTGAGGAAGATCGAGCCATTTCCTACGGGTATTGACTGCTCAGTGGCGATCCGAAATACATTTCCTGACGATGGCTTGATCGGATTATCACGTTGATCACTGGCATAGGCAAATTGCAGTAACAATAAATCATCTTGTCCTGAACCACTTGCCGAGAGTGGGTTGCCTTTGGAGTCGAGGGTGGCGATCGCATTACTAGCATCGGTAATACTAACGCGCTCATAACGCAGCCCCAGTGAAGCCGTGGTTCCCGCGCTCAAGGGACGGGAGAAACTAAACCCAGTACCAATTCGGTTGATTCTGGGAGTATCGTTGCTACCTGCAACACCGACAGGGCTGTCGAGGACATAGCTAAACAAGCGGCGGTTAAAGATATTCGCGGTGAAAGAAGTGCGATTGGGATCGCCAGCCAACCAAGGATCGGTAAAGTTGAGGTCAAATAGTAGCTCGCGCTCACCAACCTGAATATCTAAGCCGATTTTCTGATTGTTACCACCCAGATTTTGTTGTTGGAAACTAATCGTACCGAACAAACCTGTGGATGAGCTAAGCCCTGCACCAGCAGCGATCGAGCCTGTATTTTTCTCCTTGACATTGACGGTGACGATCACTTTTTTCGGATCACTACCAGGAGACAATCCGATATTGAGATCATCAAACAGCCCTAGGGCAAATACTTTCTGCAAATCACTCTGAATTGCATTCTTATTAAAAATTTCACCTTCTTTAACCGTCAATTCACGGGTAATGATAAAGTCGCGGGTTGTACCAGTTACAGGCTTGCCATCTTTATCTACAGTTTTACCCTCATCGTTGATGAATGCGACCTTAATGCCTTCAATTACACCTTCAGAAACCAAAAGATTGATATTACCTTCGGGAGAAGCTTTGATATCGACAATCTGGGCTAGTACATATCCCTTGTCCTGATAGTACTTCTCCAGTTCCTTGACACCCGCCTGCACATCTTTGAGGTTAGTGATTTTGCCAATCTGTGAACCAAAAATGCGATCAACGACAGCTTTATCAAGTACCTGCGTACCTTCAGTGGTGATGGATTTAAGCACAGGATTGGGCAGCACTAAGAAATTTACCCTTACACCAATATCTGTATCTTCGGGTTCCGCTTGCACATTCGCAAAAAAGCCAGTGGCAAATATGGCATTGATATCTGATTGCAGTTGGGTACGGGTGACAGTGCGCCCTGGTTTTGTAGCGATCACCGCATATACCTTCTGCTCTAGTTCGGGGGGTAGTGGCGGTTGACCTTCAGGAGTTTTGATCGCAACTTCTCCGACTAAAACCTGTGGTTCAGGAGCCGATGATGGCGCAGGAGAAGGCGAACTCAAGTTTGGCAAACCACTTGGTAAAACATTGGGTCGAGTTGGTGTTGAAGGTACTTGATTTAATACAGGGGGCGTTGATGGGGATGTCGTTGGGACATCTTTCGGCTGCTGCGGGGTCGGTGCTTGAGCAATCTCTTGCTTTGCAGGGGCAGCCTTTGCCAGCAGGGGAGCCATGAATAACGTGCTGGATGCGGCAATGGCTGAGAATACGAGCAAGTTTATACGCATAAAGACTTCCGAACACCTACAGAGTTTTTTAAAAGGAAATAATTGATCAATTTTATTGATCAATTTTATTGATCAATTTTATTGATCAATTTTATTGATCAATTTTATTGATCAATAAAATTGATCAATAAATGCAAGACGAATAAATTCAAGCAGAAAGTTTCTGATCCTAATAATTAAGTACTATAACTTTCAATCTCGCTATAATACTAAATAACCAAAATTAATCAAAACCAAAAGTTGTGGGGGGCGGGCTATGCCAGCTCCCCACAACTTTTGGTGCTAAGCGATCGCCGCTAAAACTCGCTTCAAGACTTCTTGATAGGCTTCGGCAACATTACCAAGATCCTGACGAAACCGATCTTTGTCTAAGATACGGGCAGTGGGATCAGCGATCGCCTGATCCCAGAGACGACAAGTATCAGGGCTAATCTCATCCGCCAGCAACAGCTTGCCATTAACATCTAGCCCCATCTCAACTTTAAAATCAACCAGAGTTAAGTTGCAGCGATCAAAAAATATTTGTAAATGCTGATTAATATCCAACGCCATTTGCTTAAGTTGGGCAACCTGAGTAGTTGTGGCAAGTTCCAGCATGGCAATATGATCATCGGTGATCAAAGGATCACCCAAAGCATCATTTTTATAGAAAAATTCTACCAAGGGCTGTTTTAGTAATTGTCCCTGCTCTAGCCCTAGTCGTTTGCAAATACTACCTGCGGCAATATTTCTCACCACCACTTCGATCGCTAAAATCTTAACTGATGCAACTTGCATCTCGTTTGGCGAGACTTGTTTGACAAAGTGGGTGGCAATTTCTTTGGTTTCCAGATACTCAAAAATATGCGAGGCGATCGCGCAGTTTATTTCCCCCTTATTAGCGATCGTGCCTTTCTTTAAGGCATTAAAGGCGGTTGCGTCATCTTTGAAGCGCGACAACAAAATATGCGGATCATCGGTCGTAAATAGGATTTTGGCTTTGCCTTCGTAGAGTTGGATTCCACTCATGAATATATTACGGTAGTAGTTATATGGCTATTCTATAGCAATTTTTAGCCCCAAAAGCAGACCGATTAGGAGCGGTGCTAATCCCTAAATTCTGTTTTGGACACTGGTTCCGTCAAGTGAGGATGAAAAAGCCAAGCATAGCAATGGTGACAATTCATGAATTGCCACTACATTTTTTGTGCCATAGTCGATAAAAAGTAGGCGGCGCTTTGCGCCGCCTACTTTTTACTTAAACCTTAGCTAAACCGCTATGGCGTAATAAAGGAGCGGTGCTAGGTTCCCTACCTCGGAAGGTTTTGAAGACTTCCATTGGATGCTTGCTACCACCGAGCGCCAACACCGTATCACGATAGAGTCTACCCGTCGAAGCGATCGCTTCATCATCCTCTAGCCCTGCTTCTTCAAAAGCCGCAAAAGCATCAGCACTGAGGACTTCAGCCCACTTGTAGCTGTAGTAACCTGCGGCATAGCCTCCAGCAAAGATATGACCGAAAGAACAAAGGAAATTATCTTCGGGCAATGGCGCGATGACCATCGTGGTTTCAGCGAGGCGCGATCGCAATTGGCTGGGTGTTTCCGCACCACCAATTTGATAGCGATGATGGAGTTCGATATCGACCAGACTGAAATGTATTTGACGCAACATTCCTGAACCACTCATGTAGTTTTTGGAATCAATCAACTTCTGGAAATAGCTTTCGGGAAGAGATTCGCCAGTTTCGTAATGTTTTGCCATACCAAACAACGTAGCGCGATCGTAGCACCAGTTTTCCATGAATTGACTAGGAAGTTCCACGGCATCCCACTCGACGTTATTAATGCCAGAAGCTCCCGAATAGTCAACCTTGGTCAACATATGCTGTAAGCCATGCCCAAACTCATGGAAGAGGGTTTCTACGTCGCCAAAGGTCATCAAGCTAGGTTTACCATCAACAGGGGGCGATTGGTTACAAATCAGGTAGGCAACAGGTAAACGGGTAATTGTTTGACCATCTTCAACTACCTTGGCACGACCGATGCAATCATTCATCCATGCACCGCCACGCTTCTCCGCAGGACGACTATAGGGATCGAGATAGAAATAGGCGATCGCCTGATTACTCTCGTTCTGAATCTCAAAGAAGCGCACGCTCTCATGCCATACGGGAGCCTTGCCATCCGCAGAAACTACATTCACTCCAAATAAACGTTTAACAAGGGCAAATAAACCTTCTAAAACTTGAGGTAAAGGAAAATATGGGCGCAATTCTTCAACCGTGAAGTTAAATTTAGTTTCACGTTGACGTTCCGCCCAGTAGGAAACATCCCAATGCTTGAGATCGGCGGCTTCGGCTGAACCTTGGGACTTGGCAAATTCCTGTAATTCGGCAAATTCAGCAACGGCGGCGGTGTAACTAGACTGACGCAATTCTTCGAGTAATTTCTCAACAGCCTCCACATTGGGAGCCATCTTCCGAGCGAGGCTCAATTCGGCATAGGTTGCATAGCCGAGCAAGTTCGCTTTTTGTTGACGTAATTCGAGAATGCGATCAATCAAGGGTGAATTGTTAAACTCACCGCTTGCCGCCCGACTCACAAAGGCGCGATAGAGTTTCTCACGAAAATCACGACGACGACTATGCTGCATAAATGGCACATAGCTGGGATAGTCGAGGGTAATGCACCAAGGACCATCTTCAGGCGTTGCTTTGTCATCACCGTCTAGACGCGAGGCTTGGGCGGCTTGGGCAAGTAAACTTGGTGGTAAACCATCAATTTCTTCAGGCTTAGTCAAGGTCAGGCTAAAGATCTTAGTCGCATCCAAAACATGATTAGAGAAGTTTGTCGAAAGTTCAGCGAGTTCCATTTGAATCGCATTGAATTTCTCTTTGGCTTCACCTTCTAAACCAACACCCGAAAGCTCGGCATCACGGATCGCCGCTTGCACAATTCGTTTTTGAGCAGGTTCGAGATTATCCCATTCCGATGATCCATAAATCGATTTATAAGCCTTATAAACTGGCTGACTTTGGCTAAAGCGATTGAAAAATTCGATCACTTTGGGTTGCACAACTTTGTGGGCTTCACGCAAGTCGGGACTATTTTTGACACTAAGCAAATGCTCGATCGCACCCCAACCCCAGCCAATACGCTCGGTCAAACGCTCTAGTGGCTCGACTAAACCCGACCATGTGGGTTGCAGATTGTTTTCAAGATCGCTCAAGCTAACACTAGTTTCTTCAAGCAATTGCGTAATTGCAGGGATAACATGATCTGGCTTGATGTCTGGAAATGGTGGTAAACCTTTGCCAATCAGGAGAGGATTAGTAACTTCGCTCATATAGTAATCTTTTGAATGATCTTTAAGATTTGTAAATTAATTGTCTTAATTATATCGCGATCGCCTACTAGATGAGTAAAGAGGATGAGTAAAGAAGACATTTTCTTTCTCCAAAAAATTGAAGAATCACATCAGACCTATTTGATATAGCTAACTACAGCAATTTGCTTTCAAACCCGCCACGAATAATAATATAAAACCCATTGCGGGGCTTTGCCCTGCGAACCTTCTTGTAGCGGGTTTGATCGAATACTGCTGTAAGAGAGAGTAGCGGCGCTACTCTCTCTTAGTTAGCTATACTTACCATTCCATTACGGGCGAAATGTGCGGTAAAATTATGGCTTGTAACAAAATCCCTAAATTTAACTAGCTTGTTTATAAGCTCTCTTCACAATCATGTCCAATAAAGCCTTCGGCAAAAAAGTCTCGACTCAAAACGCAACTCAAAAAGCGCCAAAAGACAAAGAAATAGTTCGCGATTATTTTAATTCCACTGGTTTTGATCGCTGGCGGCGCATTTATGGCGAAGGTGATGTCAACCGAGTCCAACGCGATATCCGTACAGGACATCAACAAACCGTTGATTATGTGTTGGCATGGTTCAAAAATGATAAAAATGCGACCGAACAGACAGTTTGCGATGCAGGTTGTGGGACTGGCAGTTTGAGTATTCCCCTTGCGGCGATGGGCGCTAAGGTTTATGCCAGTGACATCTCTGAAAAAATGGTCGGAGAGGGCAAAAGTCGGTCAGCCGATCCTGCGAATCCTGTATTTGAAGTCAAGGATTTAGCAACTCTATCGGGAGAATATGACACGGTGGTTTGTTTAGATGTGTTGATTCATTATCCCGATCGCGACTCAGAAGCGATGATCGAGCATCTCGCATCCCTTGCCAAGTCTCGACTGATTATCAGCTTTGCCCCAAAGAATCCCTACTATATCCTCATGAAAAAGGTGGGTGATATGGTTCCAGGTCCAAGCAAGGCGACTCGTGCTTATTTGCACAAGGAATCAGATGTCCGCCGCGTTCTTGAGAAACTGGGTTTCACAATCAAGCGTAAAGAGTTCACCGCTACTTCCTTCTATTTCTCACGATTGATCGAAGCTGTCCGCAAATAAATTAAAACTTACACAACAGAATTAAGATGTAGGGGCAATTCATGAATTGCCCCTACATCTTATTCTTGAAGCATCTGTAGACTGTAGTGATACGAAAGCTATAATTTTTAAGATAAGCATTTTTGAGAAAAGCGATGATTGTACTTACTCAGCAGCCAATTACTCAATCAAACTTAGAGTTAGAAATAACACCAAAACTAAGTCTAAACCTTGATCTGAATTTCGAGCAGTTTTTGGAGCAATGTCCCGAAGATGGACGCTATGAACTTGTGGATGGCAAGATGGTAAAAATTTTAGCAACTAGAATTCATTACGATGTCGCGGGATTGATTATGGATGCAATGAAAGACGAAGTGAAGCGGCTAGGTTTGAATTACATAATTAATGATGTTGCTGCGGTACTGACAACTAATAAAAAGGGTAAAGAACAAGGTAGACATCCAGATGTAAGCGTGATCGATCGCGATGTATGGCGCAGCGATCGCCTCAATCATCGAGGAATGCGCGAACCAATTCAAATTGCGGTTGAGATGGTATCAACTAATTGGGAAGACGATTATATTGACAAACTTGATGAATACGAACGGATGGGTATTCGTGAATATTGGCTGGTTGATTATTTAGCGATCGGTCCCCGCGATTATTTAGGAGATCCCAAACAACCTTCGGTTTTGATATTTAACTTAGATGCGGAAGGTAAATATCAATTAACAAGATTTCAAAATAGCGATCGCCTCACCTCTCCCACTTTTCTCGAATTAAATTTGACTGTTGAGCAAATTATGGCTGTATAATTCGTTGAAGTAGTGAAAAAGTAGCTTTAGAGAGTGAGTGTAAATATGACTGCTATGCATGAGGAGTATCTTGCTGGAAGGCAAAAATGGGAACATGAAGATAACTTAATTAACCAGCGACTAACATGGCTTTTGAACTCTCAATCGCTTTTTTTTGCTGCCTATGCGATCGCATTGCAAGCAGTATCATCACCAAATCCTGATCCGCGAGTATATAAATTTTTAACAAACTTACCCTACATCGGTATAACAACCTGTATCCTCATACTTCTTGGAGTCATTGCAGCGACAAATGCAATGAGGCTTCTAAAACAGGATAAGAGATTTACATTTGATGTCCGTCCTAGCTCCACATGGACAGGACTTTTGCCAACCTACCTTTTGCCAGTTTCATTCATTTTTGCATGGCTACTCGTTAGATAAATTTAAGATGGAAACATACATGTCATTGACAGAACTAAGTCTTGATACCACTAACGAGGCGGTCGATTGGGTCTATACCTTACTGGCTAAGGGACTCGCACTGTTGAGCAAATAACTGCCGTATAATTACCGATGTGGATGTCATAAACATAAAATGCCATGTTTCTTAAAGAAATTACTCGAAGTCTGGTTGCATCTTGTGCATTCTTAGCCGCTACGATGTCCTTCTCATTGGCAAGTAAAGCAATATCTCTTACTTACAACAGCCAATTTGGTGGTTATGGTTTTGGAAACGGACAGTTCTCTAGTCCTTTTGCAATTACATCAGATAGTTTTGGGAATATCCTTGTTGGTGATACTTACCGCGTACAGAAATTTAACAGCAATGGAGTCTATAAGTCTCAGTTTGGTGGTTATGGATTTGGTAATGGACTGATTTTTGGATCTCCTTGGGACGTAGCATTAGATAGCGTGGGAAATATTTTTGTTGCAGATTCGGGTAACTACATCGTACAAAAATTTGATAGTAGTGCCAACTATCTATCTCAGTTCGGCGGGAATTTTAATTTCCCATCAGGGCTAGCTTTTGATAGTTCTGGGAACATTTTTGTCGCTGATTTAGGCAACAATCGCGTGCAAAAATTCAACAGCAGTGGCATCTATCAGTCTCAATTTGGTACTTATGGAGATGGTAATGGACAGATAAGAAATGCTTTTGATGTCGCAATAGACTCTGATGGTAACATTCTTGTACTTGATGCTAATCATCGCATCCAAAAATTTGACAGCAACGGTAACTATCTATCACGGTTCGGTACTGGTGGTAGTGGCGATGGACAGCTTTATAGTGCTGTGGGATTTGCCCTTGATAGTTTTGATAATACATTCATTGCGGATCGGGGAAATAATCGAGTGTCAGTCTTTGACAGAAATGGAGTTTTCCTTACTAATTTTGGCTCTGCGGGGACTGGCAATGGACAATTTAACGATCCCGCCCGCCTTGTCATCAGTCAGGATAAGCTTTATGTAACCGACCGAAATAACTATCGCGTTCAAATATTTGACATAAATGGAGCTACGCCCGTTCCATTTGATTTCTCACCGAATTTTGGCTTGTTGTGTGTGGGAGTTGTCGTAATTACCAACCGATTAATTAAGAAGAAGCAAAATATCAAGGACGAGTAAATAGTATCATGTCATCGATAGAACTGAGCCTTGATACCACTAACGAGGCGGTTGATTGGGTTTATACCTTACTGGCTAAGGCGATCACTGTCGAAGACATACATATATGCGAATATAGCGATCGCCAAGCCAAATGGACATTCACAATTCAAATGTACTTGCCTGAAGATGGGCAAATATATCAACGCATAGACGAAATTGAGGCTATTCTTAAACCATTACATCGTACAGGATTAACCACAGAATTAAGAACTTTTGTGGTTGAGCAGAAACCTGAATTAGTTCAAAAATCAGAAGATTCTCAAAATAACTCTGATGATAACGATCTAGTCCGACGGATTGGCGATCGCTTTGTGATTGTTGCTGCTAATTCCAATTATCAATCTCAAAATCCTCAAGAGATTATTCTCCGCTTACAAAATAGCCTTGCCTTTGGAACTGGACTTCATCCCGCGACAATCCTCAGTTTGCAACTTTTAGAACGTCACGTTAAGCCCGAATTAAATACTCTCGATCTTGGCTCAGGTTCAGGAATTCTCAGTGTAGCGATCGCTAAGCTCGGTGCAGAGGTTTTGGCGATCGATAATGATCCCATTGCTGTTACTGCGACTCAAGATGCGGTGGAACATAATCTAGTTACCGATCAAGTTACCGTTACCTGTGGCAGTCTTGGTGCTGCTAGTCAACTAGGACATTGGATGGGTGGCGACAGTATTAGTGATGTTTCCAAAATCAAAGCCGATCAACAGTTTGATCTGATTGTGGCGAATATCTTCGCAAGGGTACATATTTCCCTAGCCCATGATTTTTATCTGGCTTTACGCAACACTTCCACCCATTCAGGGATTCTAATTACTTCAGGCTATACCAGCGATCGCGAAGAGGATATTACTAAGGCGATGACAGATGAGGGATTTGCGGTATGCGATTGCGCTCAAATTGATGAATGGATGGCGATCGCTTTTTTTATTCATGCTAAGATTGACTAGATGTATCTCTCAGAGCTACTATGCAAACCACCGAAACCCCAATTAATTCCACAGCAACGACTCCTCCAGTTATTGCTACAAAATCAATTAACCTACCCGATCATAAACAGCTACCCGAATCAGACGGAACCTTTGTGAAAAATTTTCAGGAACACCCACAAAGCATTGTTTTAACTAGCTCGATCGCTCCAGTATTAGAGAAATTACATGGGAGCATCCCACTTTGGCACTGAGTACTTATACTCAGAAGAGATTTTAGCTTATTTCTGAGTATAAGGGACTTGCGAAAAAATAAAATACCAATCCAGATTTTCCAGAATCGGGGGGGGGGGGGGGGGGCCCCCCCCCGAGGGGGAAAAAGGTTGGGGGTGTTTTTTTTTTTTGGAATACCAGAGAAAAAAAGAAAAAGAAAAAAAAAATATTTATTTAAGAGAAAAAGTAGC
>JANMFC010000439.1:0-6627 GCA_031377675.1 Pseudanabaena sp. OTE_70b_metabat_355
CGGGCGAATCAGCTTATTTGGACTTTATCAAGCCGATGTACTTGTCCATTTTTATTTGAGTGCAGAGCGCTGTAAGTCGTATGATAAATGGCTATAAGAAATACCTATGCCTCAAAGTTAATGAATTTGACTGCCAACCCCAACACACTTGCTGAACAAACTCAGAATATCGATGATCAATTATCAAAGCGATCGCTAGCTCTTGACCCTAGTGGTTATTTTATTATTTACATTGATCGTCCCCAAAATTTGATTTGTGCCAAGCACTACAGCAACCTAATCAATGAGCAAGGCTTAGCCGTTGATCCTGAAACGGGTAAACCAATTCCCGCGAAAGGTAAAGTTGATCGCCAAGCTGTGCATTTATTTACAGGTCGCACCGCCAAAGAACTTTGTGTAGAGATTTTTGAGAAAAGTGATTTTTGTCCCGTTTCACTATTTGACCATGCGGCTTATTTGGGACGAGAAGCACAGCGAGCAGAATTAGCGATGTTGCAGCAAATCGAATATATCCAAGATTAAACCTATGCAGTGAGTCGAAAAGCGCGGTAAAATATCGATAGAATAATTTAATAGTTACCAAGAACAATAGTCATAAGCGCCAGATGTCACCTTCGAGCATCATCTCCATCAGTAATTGGTGGGAAATCCAAGTTTCAGCCGAACAAGCTTTAGAAGAGCAGATTTTTTGGCGGCTGCAAGATTTTGGTTGTCAAGGGATGGCGACCAAAAAGAAAGACGGGCGGATCTCGGTAAATAGCTATCTACCTGTCGAGAAGGCTACGATCTTGGATTTAGCGGCTTTAGCGCTGTGGTTTAAACAGGATGCGATCGCCACTAACTATGAAGCACCAACGACTCAATGGAAAGTAATCAGCGACGAAGATTGGTCATCTAGTTGGAAACAGCATTGGCATCCACAAGAAATCGGCGATCTGTTGGTAATCTATCCTGCTTGGATTGAGCCGCCCACCGATGGCGATCGCCAGATTTTGCGTCTTGATCCAGGTAGTGCCTTTGGTACGGGCGCTCATGCTACGACACAGCTTTGTTTAGAAGCTTTAGAAATGCGTTTGTGGGGTGTAAAGCCTGAAGATAATGTGGTGGTTGCTGATGTGGGTTGTGGTTCGGGCATACTCAGTATCGGCGCTTTATTGATTGGCGCGACTCAAACCTATGCGATCGACAATGATATTTTGGCGATCAAGGCGACCAACCACAATCGGCAACTTAATGGTATTGCTGAAGATAAAATTTGGGTGCAAGAGGGTAGCATCGAAGACTTGATTGCGAATATGCCAGCACCTGCGAATGGATTTACTTGCAATATTCTTGCCGATATTATCATCGAGATGGTTCCCCATTTTGATCGGTTGGTGGGAGAAAACGGTTGGGGGATTTTGAGTGGTATTTTAGTTGAACAAGCCCCGAAGGTTGCTGAGGCTCTTGATGCTCATAAATGGACGATCGCTACTTTTTGGAAACGCAAAGAGTGGGCTTGTCTGACCATTAGGCGATCGGAGTATTAACAAAAAAAAGCAAAACAAGACATTCGCGTTCAATTACCTTTCTTGAAACAAAGTCTTGATGCACCGCTAATCTGGGCGATCGCAAATCAATATGGCTATTACACTGAAGATGATCGGGAATTTGTGATTATTAAGATTTGGCTACAATTCCAATGCAGTCTTTAGACAGTCATTAACTTTTTGGAGCGTGGAATTAGGTATTCGCCCCAATTTTCTCAGAATCTTATCTTTGCCGAGTGTAAGCAGATTGACGCAGTTAATAACAGAATCTTGTCTTAATCCCGATTCTTGTCCCTCATAAGTAGCAAGCTTAATTAATAATTGCGTTGGTTCTAAAGAGCGTTGAGTTTGGCTTGTGATTTGGACTACAATTGTGTTTTTGAGCCGTTGATTGTCGCGATCGTTCTGGATTACAAGGACTGGACGAACTTTAGTTTCACTACTCGAAGTGTAGGGATAATCAACCAACACAATATCGCCGCGTTGAATATTCATGATTGTCTGCGGGGATCGAGATCATTGTAGATATCCATCGCTGGATCGTCCCAGCCTTCTTTTCCGAAGGTTTCCATGACAGGAATATACATATCTTGCAAGAATTGATTATTTTGCTCTTCGATTAAAAGTGCTTTTATTTTTGCATATACTTCTTCCCGAATAAGTACATAGGTTGTGTCTGTATCTAGATCAATTGCACGGGGAGGAGTTTCAATGTGTTTGTGGACATCTTGTCTCTGCTCAAAAGTTAGTTCAATCATTTTTTATTTTCCAGATTTTTAATTTATACTGATTGCCTGATCGCAGTTTGATGATATTTGTAATTTTGGTATTCATAGGTTGTAAGGTCATTCCAATTTCCTCCTTTAATTAATAAATTTTCCTGTTCTATCTATTTTCCGAGATTTTAAGCCAAAGAGACCTTTCATCTTTACTTCTGCTACACCATTCTTAAAATCACTAACTTCAGAAAATTTAACTTCAACAACTACTTTCCCATACTGATTAACAAATCCCCATTTATCATTTATTTGGAAAGCTGCTAGATTCTCCTCAAACCCTCTAATTTCATTACATTTAAAAACTATTTGACCTTTTTTATTTATCAAACCACTATTGCTTTCTTGTGGATTACGGAATAGTGCTAGATTACTAGACATAAAATCTCCTAGTTCTTGAAAATTTGGTTTAATAGTCTCTTTACCTGAAGCATCTATATACCCAAATATTTGAGTTCCTCTAAACCATTTGTCTGAATTTAATTGAACTATAGACACCTTATAATATCCATTTTTATGTAGCTCGATGTTATCGTATTTAGTCTCTACTAATATTTTTCCTGTTGCATCATTTAAACCATACTTTCCATTAATTTTAACTTTAAAACATTCATTTTTTAATCGAGAAATTTCTTCAAATTGAATCTTTAAAATTATTTTCCCACTTCTATCAATCATCCCATATTTGCCATCAAATTTACGATGACATACTCTATACTCTGTTATCAAACTGGTATTACCTAACCCTACTATGGCTAGACCATTCTCAAAATCTCTTGCCCTATCAAATTGACAATCAATTACTAATTTACCGTTTGTATCTATATATCCATACTTACCAAATAGGAGTGCGCTTTCATCAAAATATATCATTTCATTCAGTTCTATCTCTTCATCACAAAATCTACTAGCAGTAATTTCATGAATTTTAAGGTTAAGGATATTAGAAACAATTTTTGATTCTTTTTCAATCTTAAAAGAATCAATCTTAGCCTGAAAAAGACCATTAGCAACTCTAGCTAAGCCTTCATAGAAATCACCACACGCTGTATAATTGAGATTAAGATCTATCTCTCCTTTTAAATTAATAAAATGGTATTTCCCATCAATCAAAATTCTTCCTAACCCAGAATTAAAAGGATAAGCTGCATCATATTTACACTCTACAGCCCAATCAAATTTTTCATTAACATATCCCCATTTACCATTTAACTTCACTGGCGCTAAACCTTCAGAGAAAGACAAAGCTTCATCATAAAAAGTTTTAGTTACAACTTGTCCAAGTTGATGTTGATAGCCCCATTTGTTACCCATTTGCACAGGCTCAAATAATTGTGCTGTAATAGATAAAGCTTGTGATGTAGTGCTTTTAAGTTCATTGTTTGAAGAAATTTGAACATTAGAGATCGATTGAGAACTATTTAAAAATAAATTATCTAAAATAGTTTTGGAAGATTGAAAACGCTTTCTGATTGCTCTCTCTACCATTTTATCTAAGCAATTTCTCAATAAATCCTCAATTGGAACCTTCAAATAATCTTGCCATATCCATTTATCTTCATGATCATCAAACAATTTAATTGTCTCAATACCTGTCAATAAGTGAATACAAGTTACTCCCAACGCATACAGATCACTGGTGAAATCAGCCTTGCCTCTCACTTGTTCACTCGGCATATAGCGAGGGTCTCCGATGATAGTTCCAGTTCCCAACAAAGCAGAACCAGCAACCATTTTCACAGCTCCAAAATCAACCACAAACAACTTCCCATCATCACGCCGAATAATATTCTCTGGCTTAATATCCCGATGAATCACCTGATTTTCATGGATATATTGCAACACAGGCAACAACCCAACCAACAACTCCCGAATTTTCGCCTCACTAAAAGCCCCATCCTGCGCCAACTCCTCCGCTAAATTCCGCCCCTTCACATATTCCTGCACCAGATACAACCGACCATCCTGTTCAAAATGCGCCAACAACTCAGGAATCTGCGGATGCTTACCCAAAATATTTAGCTGTACCGCCTCCTGTTCAAAAAGCTCAGTTGCCTTTTGTAAACCACTAGCACCTTGAATCTGCGGACTAAACTGCTTAATCACACAAGCAGGCTTATTAGGCAAATCTTGATCCACCGCTAAAAACGTCTTACCAAAACCACCCTGTCCAATCTGACGCACCGCCCGATAACGCTCTCGCAGCAACAACTTAGCCCCACAGGACTGACAAAAAGTCACAACTGAATTTTGAGGCTGAGTGCAAGCAGGATTAAGGCAATAACTCATGATCGCGGCTGATGCTGTTGAGATTTAGAGACAAAATGATTATAACTGACAAAAAGTTCAGTTCCAACATTTATCCAAAACCTTTAACCGCAGGGAGAATTTATTGTTTATAGCCAAGAGGGTTGAGCATTTGCAGATCGAGATTTTGGTGGGGAGTTGAGAGATAGTCGCGCAAATGCTCAACCCCTACCGTTATTTTGGGTTTGGACTTGGTTGTACAAGAGGCGATCGCCTTGAGATTTTTGAAATTGATTATGAGGCGATCGCTTAAATACTTTTGACATTACGAAAATATATCTTGACTACAAGTAACATATACGTTACTATAGAGCCCAGTATGAAAGTTCAAGAATATATCAAACAAGATGGCTCCAGCCCCTATCAGAAATGGTTCGATAGTCTAGATGCGATCGCTGCCGCAAAGGTGACAGTTGCAAAATCACGCCTAGAGATAGGCAACACCTCAAACATCAAATGGTTTGATGGGATAGGCGAATATAAAATTGATTGGGGTGCAGGATATCGAATCTACCTCGCCCAAGATGGCAATCAACTCATAGTTCTATTTGGTGGAGGCACGAAAAAAAGTCAACAGTCAGATATTGAACGAGCTAAAGAACTGCATCAAGAGTATAAAAGGCGCAAAAAAGAAGCTAGACAAGAAGACATCAAAGAAGAAATCGACAAAAAGAAAAAAAAGAAAAAATGACAACTATCCCCCTAACACGCGACTTTAAAGAAACAGTTAATGCAAGAGTTCAGAGAGATTCAGCATTTGCCGCCGCTTTACTTGACGAAGCCATTTCTCTTTTCCTCAATGGTGAACCAGAAACCGCAAGACTTATATTGAGAGATCTCGTTAATGCAACTATCGGCTTTGAAGAACTGGCGATCGCCACCTCTAAACCTAGCAAAAGCCTTCATAGAATGCTATCTGCAAAAGGCAATCCCACAATGGATAATCTCACCACTATTCTTAAAGTCTTGCGTAAAACCCTTCAAGTAGATATCAAGGTTCAAACTATTGGGTGTGCTTAAAGTAGTTACTCACTTGTCTATAAATATTTATACAGTCTATGGTTCAATGGTTGATAACCATCAACTATAAGGGTATTTTTCATCGTGGCGATCGCAAATCAATATGGCTATTACACTGAAGATTATCGGGAATTTGTGATTACAGATCCCCGCACGCCGCGCCCTTGGTTTAACTATATGTGGAATAGCCAATACGCGGGGCTAATCTCCCATACAGGCGGCGGTTTTAGTTTTTTGGAATCGCCACGCGATAACCGCATCAGTCGAATGCGCTATAACTGTCTGCCTTGGGATCGTCCTGGACGTTATGTGATGGTCAAAGATGTTGCCACGGGAAAATATTGGTCACTGAGTTGGGCTCCCACGATTGACCTTGAGTATGACTTTTATGAATGTCGTCATGGTCAGGGCTACACAAAGATCACGACTGAGATTAATGGAATTCGTGGTGAAATTACTTACTTCGTTCCCACTGATACTAATGCCGAAATTTGGCGCGTGAAGTTGACGGAACTATCGGGACAGGCGCGAGATTTAGAAGTTTATTCCTTCTTAGAATTGTTGATGGGGAATGCGCTCAATGATCAAATTAATCAACCAAATGATAAACATTTTACAGATATTCATTTTGATCAAGACTTACAAGCATTAGTCGCCACCCGCCGCTATTGGGTGCTAAATAAAGGCGTTTCGGTTAAACAACCAAATATTGATTGGAAGTATCAAATTTATTTTTCTCAAAGTCTTCCCATTTCTGGCTTTGATAGCAGTCTGGATACTTTTATCGGTAGATGGCGATCGGAATCAAATCCTGTAGCAGTAGAAACAGGCGTGATGAAGAATATAGAGATTACGGCTGGTGATCCTGTAGTGGCGTTGCAATCAAAAATTTCTATACAAGCCAACGGCTCTGTTGATTTTGCGGTGGTTTTAGAGATTAAACCTAAAGAGATCCCCCCCACCCCCCTTGTGAAGGGGGGAGAATTTTCTTCCCC
>JANMFC010000456.1:0-3265 GCA_031377675.1 Pseudanabaena sp. OTE_70b_metabat_355
CGGGCGAAGCCCGCCGACACAATGTTCGGTTAATGTTGGGTTTTAGGTGTTAATCATTGATCGCACTTAACAACACTTCTGCAAGCGTCATATCCTCCATATCACTGAGCGTAATCGTGTCAACGATGTCATAATTTGCGCCGATGCTCTGTAATTTGTCATCTAGAGATTTAAGGAAATCGGTCGCGCTGGTATCCGAACCAACTTGGATAAAAGAAATGGCGAGTTCTTCATCACAACTCAGCCGCCGCGTTGCTTCGATAATTACTTCAAATACCGAACGGCGATCGTCAGGTTCTCCATCGGTAATTACAAGAATTGTTTCACCTATTTTTGTTTGACTAGCCTTTTTTCGTTGAAAGAACTGATTGATCGCATCTTGCAGAACCGATGTTAAATTTGTACCGCCCATCGGATCGTTTTCTTGAAAAATTTGTTCGACTTTCGCTGCCGAGACATGATCAAATCGTTTGAATTTTCCTGAAAACAAGTACACTGTAATCCCATCGGGATCGAGCTGATCGCATTTACGCGCAAGGGCTAGGGTTGATTCCTTGACGATTTCCCATCGACTTTTGGTGGTTCCTCTGTCAATATTTGACATGCTGCCACTTTTATCGATGATGAGCGTGTAGTCGCGTTTGTCTAGCATGGTTGATTTTTTGGCAAGATTATCAATTAGCATAGATTATATACAGCCTACTGAGGCTCTGAGTAGGCCAGAAATATTTTTAAAAGGCTTGCTAAGCAAGCCTTTTAAAAATATTTCTGGGTTTTAAATTAGCGCAAAGCGCTATAAAAATCTGAAAAGAGTTACGAGAGTCATCCCCAGACGGTGCGCTTCTCATAACTAAATGCACTGTATACAAGTAACCATGACTGAACTTACTGCCGAACAACATCGGGTCAAGATGCAACGCCGTCAAGAGGTACAACATCAACGCATTGCCGATCGCCAAATCGAAAAAGGTTTAATAATTGTGAATACGGGTGATGGTAAAGGCAAAACTACCGCCGCCTTGGGCATGGTTTTACGATCGCTCGGGCATGGATATAAGGTGGCGATCGTGCAGTTTATTAAAGGCGCATGGGAACCTGCGGAAAAGAAAATTTTTGGTTTCTGGCAGGATCAACTGGTGTTTCAGGCTTTAGGTGAGGGCTTTACATGGGAAACTCAAGACCGCGATCGCGATATTGCCAAAACCACAGAAGCTTGGGAATTGGGTTTGAGCTATATCAAAAATCCTGAATATAGATTAGTTTTGCTTGATGAGGTTAATATCGCTCTCAAGTTGGGCTATCTGGATGTTGCGACTGTGATCGCTGGCTTAAAAGAGAAACCCGCCGATTCCCACGTCATTCTCACTGGGCGCGGCGCACCTGCTGAATTGATTGAAGTCGCTGACTTGGTTACGAGAATGGAAATGGTAAAACATCCCTTTAGAGAGCAGGGTGTTAAAGCTCAAGCAGGTATTGAATTCTAGACCGACGGGGGGATCATTTTTAGGCTTGATGATCTGTCATATATTTTTGTAAAACATTATTGATTAGAGTTTGATAACCGCGTGGAAATTGTTGTTTATACCAAGCTAAAATATTTGGATCAATTCTCAATGTCACAGGAACTTTGACAGGCGGAATATTAATCGTCGCATCTTGCCAAAAGTCAGCGTTTGTAGGGGGAGCGTCCGTATAATCAATATCAGAATCCTTCATCCGACCAAGGATTCTCAGTTGCTCTTCTCTCGATATAGCCATAATAAATTCTCCTTTCCTCTTTATTCGCAAGCCTTACGGAGATAAGACGTATTTTCTGACTTCGCACGGTATAAACAGCAAGCAGAACAAACTCTTCCCAGCACCCAATCGCAATAAAACGAGATTCACCATAATCTTTACGATTATCAGGTTTTGAAATCCAAATACCCGAAAAAATTTCCTTAGCAAATTCAAAATCAATTCCATGCTTGGCAATGTTGTCGTTGTTCTTTTTGTTGTCCCATTCAAAGTCCATGTCTTTACTGTAAACAAATAAAATACATGATGTCAATACATTTTAATTCACTCCTAGGTGTATAACTTATGATTAACTCAAAAATCAAGAGAGCCACTAACTAAAACATGTCAAAAATTGGTGTTGGTATTATCGGGACTGGCTTCGGGCAGATCATTCATATTCCTGCGCTGCAAATTCATCCAGAGACAGAAGTTGTCGCTGTCTACCATCGCGATCGCCTTAAAGCCCAACAAATTGCCGCTAAATTCAATATTCCCCATGCTTGCGATCGCCTTGAAGATTTACTTGCCCTTGAGTCTGTGCAAGCAGTAACGATCTCTACACCACCAAATTTTCATTATGAACAGGCAAAAGCGGCGATCATGGCAGGAAAACATATTCTGCTAGAAAAACCAGTGACCATGAATGCTCAAGAAGCGATCGCTTTATATAATCTTGCTCAAAAGCATCAAGTCGTTACAGCCACAGATTTTGAATTTCGTTGTGTTCCCCAATGGCGATATCTGAAACATTTACTAGAAAATAATCATATTGGCAAAAAAAGACTGATTTCGATTGAGTGGCTAGTTCAAGGTCGAGCCGATCCTAAACGTCTCTGGAATTGGTATAGTCAATCGGAATATGGCGGCGGCGCATTAGGAGCGATCGGTTCCCATGCCTTTGATTATGTGCGCTGGCTATTTGGTGATATAAAAAGTCTTTGTGGACAACTGAGTACCGCGATTACCGAACGTCCTGATGTTAATGGTGTTTTTCATCCTGTTGGTGTTGACGACACCTGTAATATTCTTCTAGAACTTACTGATGGCACGCCCTGCAATATTTCTCTGAGTACGGTTACTTATCGTGGTCGTGGTCATTGGGTTACTGTCTATGGTGAAAACGGAACCCTTGTTTTAGGCAGCGCTAACCAAAGTGATTATGTACATGGCTTTAGTTTGAGACAGGGCAAACTCGATCGCACCGAGATGGAGCTTGTGCCGATTCCATCGGAATATGAGCTACCCCAAACTTATGCTGACGGGCGGCTTGCACCTGTACTAGCGATATGCGATCGCTGGGTCAAGTCTATACAAACTGGACAGCCAATGACCCCAAGTTTGTATGAAGGTGTATGGTCACAGTTACTCATGGATTTAACTCGTGAGTCCCATAGCCAGAAAAAATGGTTAGATGTAGGGTCAATTAGCAATTTCAACAACTAATCGCTAATTAAGAACCCAAATAAGCGGATTCGCCCGCTTCGCG
>JANMFC010000516.1:0-28891 GCA_031377675.1 Pseudanabaena sp. OTE_70b_metabat_355
GCCGCGAAGCGGCACTTTTAAGCTTTTTTGGATCTTCAAGCCTCAATAGGCTATTTTTATTTAGACGCGACCACGCAACATTTGGGCGATCTCGTTTGGTTTTGGTGAATTTTCAACGGCGGTTTCTTCCGTAATCCGACCATCTTCATAGAGCTTGTAGAGCGATTGATTCATATTTACCATTCCCTCATAGGTACATTTAGGAATGATCGCCTCAATCTCATCTACCTCACCACGTTTAATGTAATCTCGCACCGCATCGGTATTGATCATGATTTCATGGGCGGCGGCGCGTTTGCCATCGGTAGTTCTTACCAATGACTGAGCAATAACACCTATTAATGATTCGGCAACCTGAATTCGCATCGGTGCTTGCTGTTCAGGTTCATAGAGATTCAGAATCCGCTCAATCGTTTTCACGGCACTATTAGTGTGCAACGTCCCGAATACCAAGTGTCCTGTTTGAGCCGCCTTCAGCGCCGTGTTAACGGTTTCCTTGTCGCGCATTTCCCCAATCAGGATGATATCGGGATCTTCGCGCAACGCAGCTTTAAGTGCATTATCAAACTTGAGCGTATGGATACCCACTTCCCGTTGTTTAATCAGCGCTTTTTTACTTTGATGCACAAATTCAATGGGATCTTCAATCGAGATTAAATGCTTCTGCATTTCCGTGTTGATAAAGTCCACCATCGCCGCTAGGGTCGTGGATTTACCCGATCCCGTTGGTCCTGTGACAAGGATTAAGCCTTTATGGGTGTAACAAAGCTCACGAAATATTTCGGGTAAGCCAAGCTGGTCAATGGACAATATTTTCAAAGGAATTAGCCGCAGCACCATCGCTGGACCACGCAAAGAATCAAAAACATTGATCCGACATCTGGCAAATTCGTACTGTGTTGCACCGTCAAATTCTAAGGTGTCTCGAAATTGTTGGATTTGTTTATCATCCATAATTTCGGTCAACCAAGTGTCAAAGGTGGGTCTGTCTGGAACAGGATACTGCTCCTGTGTGATCATCAAACCACGACTACGAAATCGGACTGGCTCATTTACACCAGCATGAATATCGGAGCAGCCCTGCTCATGAGCATCCTTGACAATTTGAGCAAGCGTTGGTTGTCCAGAGCTACGCTGTAAAAGTGAGGGTACACCTAGCCCTGGTAAATTTGGTGGTGGACCTGGACGAATGGGAGGGCGAGCATTTGGCGGCGGCGGCACACTGGTAATTTGGGTGTCGGTAGGAATTGCCATCTGCGCTTGACGAGCCTGTGCTTGCATTTGCGCCTGTCGAGCGGCTAGAGCCTGTTGTTGTTGCTCTGGCGTAAGTCCGCTCCGAGGTTGACCGCCTTGGACATTTGGCGGTGCTTGAGGATGCGGCGCTTGAGGATTTGGGGGAATATTTGGGGGAATACGTTGCTGAGCCGATGGCGGCGCGGCTGGATTTGTGCGTGGCTGTGGCGGCATACCACTAGGTGGTGGTACGGGAGGTATCCCAGATTGTGTCATAATTTAAATCTCGCTCTTAATCAGTTTTAGTTGAAGATAACCAATCCTGTCACCTCATAGGCTAAAAATATAGTAGCCCCTGTAAATACTATCCTCCAATAATTAATGAAAATTCTCAGCGCTCTGCGTCAAAAAGCCACCGCAGACAACAAAAAAGCTTCTCAACAGACAACTCCTAAGCAAACCAAGGGCATTGAAATCAAGTCCCAGCGTGAACTGGACTTTATGCGTGAGTCATCTCGGATCGTGGCAACTGTCCTCAAAGAAATTTCGGAAATAATTAAGCCTGGGATGACCACCAAGGATCTTGATGTTTATGCTGAGAAACGTATCCGCGAAATGGGTGCTGTACCTAGCTTTAAAGGATATTGTGGGTTTAATGCTAGCCTCTGCACCAGTATTAATAATGAAGTTGTGCATGGCATTCCTAGCGCCAAAAAGGTAATTAAACTAGGCGATCTCGTTAAAGTTGATACGGGCGCTTTTAAAAACGGTTTTCATGGGGATTCTTGTATCACGGTTGGTGTTGGTACGATTAGCGAAAAGGCGGCGAAATTGATGCGTGTTGCCGAAGAAGCTTTGTTTAAGGGGATCGAACAGGTCAAGCCGGGTAACTGTATGTTGGATTTGGCTGGGGCGATCGAGGATCACGTTAAGGCAAATGGCTTTTCGGTTGTCGAAGATTTCACGGGGCATGGTGTGGGGCGCAATTTGCATGAAGAGCCTTCGGTATTTAATTTTCGGACGCATCAGTTACCAAATGTGCGTTTTCGTCCAGGGATGACTTTGGCGATCGAGCCAATCTTAAATGCTGGGACAAAGCGAGTGCGGATTTTGGCTGATAAATGGACGGCGGTGACGATTGATAATCAACTCTCGGCGCAGTTTGAACACACAGTTTTAGTGACGGAAACTGGCTATGAGATTTTTACCGATCGCTCAAAAGTCTGAAACAAAAGAAATAAGGTTGTGGGGCAAAGCCGCGCAACCTTATTTCTTGGATTTATATGCCGTAGCTACCGATGCTAGTCATGAGTTTCTAGGTAATCTTCGATCCAATTGCGACTTAGTCCCATGAGATGATCTAAATTAAAATCCCACAGGATCACATTACCATTCGCCCCTGACGAAGCAAGAGTGTTGCTATCAGGACTGAAGCGAACACACTTGACTGTAGACTGATTTCCCTGCAAAGTGAGGAGTTCTTTGCCATCGAGACTCCAGATCTTCACCGTGCGATCGCTACTACCCGATGCTAACGCATGACCATCAGGACTAAAACAAACCGATCTTACTTCTGCCGTATGTTGGGTCAAATTTTTCAATAATTTGCCATCAAGATTCCATAACTTGATCGTGCTGTCCTTGCTACAGCTAGCCAGAGTTTGGTTGTCAGGACTGAAGCTAACTCCATAAACTTCTCCCGTATGACCATTTAGAGTTTGTAACAGAGTTCCATCCCAAAGCCAAATTTTAACAGTTTTATCTTGACTCGCAGAGGCTAACATATTGCCGTCAGGACTAAAACAGACTTGATTAACCGCATTACCGTGACCATTTAATGTATGAATCCAATCCCCTTCTTTATTCCACAACTTAATCACGCCATCACCACTAGCAGTGGCGAATACTTCACCATCACCACGATAAGTGACACTGTGAATAGGAAGCTCATGCTCATTATAAATTGGTTTGATTAAATTCCCTTTTGCATCCCAAATTTTAATGGCGCGATCGCCGCCGACAGACAATAAAAATTGATTGTTTGGACTAAAACAGACACTATTAACACTTTCCTTATGTCCCAATAATGAGCTAATCAGCTTGCCATTACTATGCCAAATTTTGATCATGCAATCATTACTGGCCGTGGCAATATAGCGCTGATCAGGACTAAAAGCAATACAATTAACTTCGTCAGAATGACCAATTAAACAGGAAGGAGGGTTGCCATTAATTCGCCAAAACTTGATAATCGCATCTTGACTACCTGTAATTAACGTATCGCCATTGATGTTAAAACCAACACTATGGACACCGCCTTTATGCCCATGTAAGGTTTTAAGTAAATTCCCTTTAGTATCCCAAACCTTAACAGTGCGATCGCTGCTCACCGAAGCCAAATATTTGCCTTGGGGATGGAAACACACTCCCAAAACCTTGTCAGTGTGACCTTCTAGAACCGTTATTAGATCTCCTTCCATATTCCAGAGCTTAATGTCACGACCGCGACTGACAGAAGCAATAATTCTTCCTGATGGCGAAACATGAACATCTTCAATAAAACTATCATGGGCTTTAATGGTGCGAATAATCGTACCATTGATATTCCACACAATCAAAGTGCGATCGGCACCGCCCGTGACAATTCTTTGACCATCAGGACTAAAGCAAAGACAACTTACCCACTTGTGATGACCTCCATTAAAGGTACTAAATAGAGTTCCATCTTCTTTCCATAATCTGATTTTTGTATCTTCACCACAGGAAGCAAATATAGCATCCATTGGGCTGAACTTAACATCCAAAACAGGCGCTTGGTGGTCTTTAAGAATTTGATCTGGCTGTTCAAAATACAATTTTGTTGATCTATTCAGTTTCCAGAGTCGGATCGTGCCGTCACGACTGGAAGAAACCAAATATTTTCCATTGCGACTAAAACTCAGTCCTGTCACCCAATGAGCATGACCAGTCAGGGTTTGTCTTAAATTTCCTTTGAGATCCCAAATTCTAATTGTGCGATCGCTGCTGCCCGAAGCAATCAGGAGATTGTCGGGATGAACGGCAATACAGGTGATAATATCGATATGTCGAGAGAGGTGGTTGTATTCGTGTAAGTTATAAATTGCTTGATGTAAAGCCGTAACTCCATGCATTCGTAAACCTGCTCTTTGACCCGTAGCAGCTTCTAACTCCTGTAATTGTTTACCCGCATCCATCGCTTCTAAAAGCGCTTCAAAATTTTGATTAAGAATAAATGTTGCCTTAGCTGAGGCACTTTTAAGAACAACTTCTGCTTCCATTAAACTAGCTTCTAGTTTCTTTTGCATTTCCACTAGCCGAGTTTTGGCATTCTGCTCAGCGACCAGAGTTTGCTCTAATCTATTCTTGGCTGCGGCAAGAATCTCATTCGCTTCTGATTGCGCGAACAGCGCAACTTCTACCTCACGTTTCTCCAGTTCTTGACAAGACGAGAAAAAATGATAGTCGTGATTGCTCAAATTTTTGTCAGCAGACCATGTTAAAGCATCCTGTAGAGCTTGTCCGCGCAGCAACCGTGACTCATCTTCATAATTAGAATCTACCCAAGCCTTAAAGGTTTCACCATAGGGGCGCAAATTGGCTAAGGCTTGATTTACCCAATTCTGATTAAAGATCGCGGCGTAGACTGGGTTATAAACCCTGAGCTTCCCTTCGCGCTTAACAACTAATCCTGTGATCCGTAATTCTGTCTGTTCAGGAGTATCATCAGCAATAATTCCACATTCTAACTTTTCCCTAGATGGTTCGGAGGTGAGAATTTGTTGATATAAACCGAGCAGTTTCCCTTGGCGATTTTCACTACTCCAGAGGATGCGATCGCGAATTGTTTTGAAATGTTCGGGTTGATCCTGTATCTCCCAGTTGTCAACTAAACGCGATCGCACGAGGTTATTCACCCATATAAGTTCTTGTTGTAGAGGGATTTTCTCTGTTGAGGTGAGAATCATTTGACAAATTTTTTGAGTCAAGAATGGCTGTCCACCTGTATAGGCAAGGATCGCCTTGAGAACAGCGACTGGGTTTTGGGATTTGCTTAACAAGCCGCGCAGCAATGGTTTCGCTTCCTGTAATCGAAAACCTCTTAGCTCGATCGCTCGTCCGATATTAAATGGAGTGCGTTGCTTATCTCGAATTAAGTCAGAGGGAGTCGCGACCCCAAACAGCGCAAAGGTTAACCGTTTGTAAGCAACGCGATCGGCTCGACGATTAAATGATTCCCGAATTAGGGCAAAGAAATCATCAACGGGAAAATTTAAACTAAGAATGCTATCAATTTCATCAACAAACAGAATAATTGGAGAAGAGATTTTTTTCAGCAGTCCTTCGTCAAGAAATTTGCCAAAGCGCTGCACAGGAGAGATCAAACTATGCCGATCCCACCAGTCTTCTAAATCAAAGGAATCATATAAATTGAGGCTGCTAAGAATACTATCAATTAGCCCTGCATACCATTGTTCAGGGCTAATGTCGGATGTCCCGATCGCCGTAATATCGATCGCCGCACAGGTAAAATTTTCTTCTTGTAATTTCTTCATCGTGCGAACGCGCAAGCTGGACTTACCCATCTGCCGCGAATTCAGTACATAACAAAACTCACCAGCTTTTAAGCTGTCATAGAGATCGCTATCAGCTTGCCTTTCCACATAGGTGGGGGCATCTAGAGATAGGCTACCGCCGACTTGGTATATATAATTTGAGCTTTCTGGTGATGACATCTCTATTTATATATCTGTTTTACAGTCTATTCCTTAGAGTAAGACTTTGGAGGATTGACTGAGTTTTGGATTCTAAATCTGGATCACTAAGCTCAATTTCCATTGGTTTAGGAACCTCTTGATGCTTGCGATCTATGAATGCATAAAAGGCTTCTTCATTGCTTGGATCAGCCAAAACATAGTCACGAAGCTCTTTAGTGGTCATATTGTCATAGCGCAGAGTCATAAATACCTCACTTTTCCATTAGGTAGAATTTCAATTTGAATTTCATTTCCTGCCAAAATATAAATATTTCCAGTACGTTTATCCAATCTTATCAAATTGATAGGAATTAAAAATCTCGTAATATTTACACATTGAAAATATTGTGATCTCAGTTGCTCTATTGTTGGCATATATTGAAATTTTAAGCAAATATATTAAAGAATTGCGATCTTTTTACGAGCCTAAATAGGCTTCTAAAACTTTAGGATCGGTCTGAATTTCGGCGGGTGAACCATCGGCGAGGTTGTGACCTTCAGCTAACACCCAAACGCGATCGCATAGGGACATAATCACATCCATATTGTGTTCAATAATCAAAAAGCTTAAGCCCTCCTGATTCCACTTTTGGATATGGCTACAAATCTCCTCAATTAAGGCGGGATTTACACCAGCCGCAGGTTCATCGAGCAGAATTAACTTAGGATCGCTCATCAAGGCGCGAGCAATTTCTAATAATTTGCGCTGACCACCTGATAGAGACCCCGCGTAGTTATCCGCCATTCGGATCAAACCCACTGAGTCAAGAATATGTCTCGCTTTCTCACGATTTTCTCGCTCCTGAACCGCAATTTGATGCCCTAATAACCAAGTATTCCAAAACTTTTCGCCAATCTGTCCCTGTGCAGCCAGCAACATATTTTCGATTACGGACAGGCGCGACAGGACACGGGGAACTTGAAAGGTACGAATCATTCCCAGTTTAGCGATCGCATGGGGTGGCTTACCTTGGATTGGCATTCCGTTAAATTGCACCGTACCGCGATCGGGCTTTAAAAAATTAGAAAGTAGTCCAAAAAATGTCGTTTTCCCCGCCCCATTCGGACCAATCAATCCTGTAATACTTCCCGCAGGCACTTCGATTTGGGCTTTATTGACAGCATGGATACCGCCAAAGGATTTAGAGATATTTTCAGCTTTGAGGATTGGGGTAACAGACATAAAAGTTTGACTTGTTTTGAGTTGTTATAAAAACCAGATAAATGTATAAAAAGGCTGCTTTGCAGTATTTTTATACATTTATCTGACTTGCGATCGCCATCGTAGCCGCCGTTGCATCTAAAGGCTTGAAAAAATAATAGCCTTGCCCTGCATGACAATTATGGGTTTCTAAAAAGTGTAACTGTTCAGCCGTTTCCACGCCCTCGGCAATTACATGTAAACCGAGATTTATACCTAAGATAATAATCGCTTTGACAATTTCACTATATTCAGGATTGTGATCAATCGGAGAAACAAAGGAACGGTCTATTTTGAGTGTATGGATGGGAAAACGATGGAGATAACTCAAAGAAGAATAGCCCGTCCCAAAATCATCAATACAAGTTTGAATATTACGTTGTTTTAATTCACTTAAGATTTGCGTTGCCAGAGAAGTCCTTTCGATTAAAATGCTTTCGGTAATTTCGATCTTGAGATGGGCATTACTTAAATTTGTGCTTCTGAGTATAGATTCAATTCGATCAGGCAAATCTGGCTTGCTAAATTGTTTAGCCGATAGATTGACACTCATCGTTAGATTGGCTGCTATAGAGAATTGCTTTTGCCATATTTGTAATTGCTGGCAAGCTTCTTGCAATACCCAAAAATCTATGATCGTTATTAGTCCTGCATCTTCAGCAAGGAAGATAAACTCCTGTGGGGAAATTAAGCCTTGCTCTGGATGTTGCCAACGCACAAGAGCTTCAAATCCAACAATTTGCCGCGATCGCAGATTGACGATTGGTTGGTAATAAACTCGCAACTCCTGTCTTTCGATGGCGCGGCGGAGTTCGTTTTCCAGATTCAGTTTTTTGAGGGCTTCACTGTGCATGGTTGGATTAAATATTTCGTATCGCGATCGCCCCTGTTCCTTAGCTCGATACATAGCTGCATCCGCATCGCGTAGTAACTGATCAGGTTGGTCATATTCGCTTGAATTGAGAGCAATGCCAATACTGGTGCTGACAAATATTTCATGACCATCGATATTTACTGGCAATTTCAGTGTTTCCTGAATCCTCGACACAACATCCAGAACGTCATTGATATCCTCAATTTCTTCAATTAACATTACAAATTCATCTCCCCCCAATCGCGCCACTGTGTCGCCACCTCTCAGACAAGTAACAAGACGCTTGGCTACAGTGATTAATAATTGATCGCCTGCTAAATGTCCTAGACTATCGTTAATGATTTTAAATCGATCTAAATCCAAAAAAAGAACCGCAAATTGGTCAGAGCAAACATTGGTATTTAGATTTGTATTTAAGTTTGTATTTAAGTTTGTAGAAAGGTGCGATCGCCTTTGGTATAGTTGCAATGCATGGCTGAGCCGATCTAGAAATAAAGAGCGATTTGGTAAGCCTGTAAGCGAATCATGAAAAGCGTCATGGCGCAATTGCGATTCCATTTTTTTGCGCTCTTTCAATTCAGATTGAGCATGTTCATAGAGTTCGGCTTGATAAATCGCGATCGCACATTGATCGGCGATCGCCTTAACTAGTGACAGTTCATTTTCAGACCACTGACGCTGGCGATCGATCTGATATATGCTAATGCCGCCTAAATAAGTCTGCTGATAAAAAAGTGGTGTAATTAAAAGTGATTGAAGCCCATATTCTTGGGCAACATCTCGAACTTCCTGAGCAAGATCGTTGGTAATTTGTTCAATAGATATTTGCTTACATTCAATCAACTGATCTCGAAAATATTCATACAATTGACAAGGCACACCCAGCAGTGACTCGTTGCGATTGCCCTCACTATAGCTGACATAACGAACTCGCAGGGTATCTGAGCAATCGGGTTGAAAAATCAGACAATAACTGGCTTGTAGAGCTTCACGCATTAACTCAGCCGTTGTTTGTAATACATCAGCCAACACAAGTGTTTCGCGCATTGCTTGGACAATTCGATTAATAATTGTTTCCCGCCATGCTTGCTGTTCAATTCTGGCGATCGCTTCTTTTTGCTGCTGACGTAAAGCAAATTCCTGAAGAGCGCGTTCTAAAACTGTAGCCAATCGAAATAAGCGATCCTTTAAGACATAATCGGTCATCCCTAATTTGATGCATTCAACCGCCGCCTCCTCTCCTAAACTACCTGTAATCAGGATAAAGGGAATATCTTGTTGAGATTTTTTTAAAAATTCAAAAGCCTGTAAACCATTAAAATTCGGCAATCGATAGTCAGACAACACCACGTCATAGGTTTTATCTTGCAAATATTTTTGACATTCCAGTGCTGTCGTGCTGATGTCATAAGTAAAGGATAAGTTGGCTGATTCGAGCGCCAAAACTGTTAGCTCTGCATCGTCAGCAACATCTTCGATGATCAAAATGTGCAGAGATCGTGGCGATCGCTGCTGCTCTTCTTCGTTCACATTCTCAGGTTCTGACATCAAGATGCTCATGTTTTACAGTCGCAATCCTAAAAATTACATCTAAAAATTACATCTAAAAATTAAGTCAAAAAATTACGGGTTTATTCACTCAGTTAAATCATGAGTCGGCAATTGATTTAACATCATCCAGTAAAAACCCACTTGACGGGAGACTTCGACAAATTGTTGAAAATCCAATGGCTTAACGATAAAGCTGTTAACCCCCAAATCGTAGCAAGCCTTTAAATCATTGTTTTCCGCCGATGAGGTCATTACCACTACCACGAGATTGCGAGTACGCGGCGAGTTACGAATCATTGCTAAGATTTCAAGCCCGTTGATTTTCGGTAACTTTAAATCTAGCAGTACAAGTTTCGGTAATGAGTGGGTAGGTGGCTGACCATCTCGACCAAACAAATAATGAACGGCTTGTTCGCCATCGGTGACAATATCAATTTTGTTGACGAAGTTATACTGCTCTAAAGCAATTTGAATTAACTCAATGTCATTGGGATCGTCCTCTACTAAAAGTATTTGGGTTGGTTGCATATAATTACATACATTTTAAACTGAGTTAAAATGAGAAGCTTACCAAAAATATAGGCTATAAGTCTGAGATCTTAACAAAAAAAGTTGCGCCCTGATTCGGATATCCTTCCGCCCAGACCGCTCCGCCATGACGTTGCACAATTCGCTGCACGATCGCTAAGCCGATGCCTGTGCCTTCAAATTCTGCCTGAGTATGCAATCTTTGAAACGCACCAAAGAGCTTATCGGCATATTCCATCTGAAAACCCACCCCATTGTCCTTGATTGTGATTGTAGCATCTGGCAAACAACTAATCTCAATGTGAGGGTTAGTTTGGTTACGACTAAATTTCACCGCGTTACTAATCAGATTATAAAAAACCTGTTGTAATAGGGTGCGATCGCCATATTTTGTTGGCAAGTCAGCGATCGTAAATTTGATGGATGGATTATGGTGCGGATCGCTACTGATCATCTCGATCGCTTCATCCACTAATTCCCGAATTGATAATTGCTTCGATTCCAAAGGTCGCCGTCCATAGCGCGACAGGGTAAGTAAGCCATCAATTAAATGCGCCATTTTTTGGCTACTACCCTCGATCACTTGCAAATAATGAGCGACTTTAGGATCATTCAATACATCATGGTGTTTTTGAAGCTGTTGTTGCAACGCATTCACAAACCCATTCATGTGACGCAATGGCGCTCGTAGATCATGGGAAACTGAGTATGAAAAGGTTTCTAGTTCACGATTAGTGTTGGCTAATTGATTCGCTGTTTCTAAAATCTTGGCTTCCGCAAGTTTGCGATCGCTAATATCCATCGCTGTGCCGATGATGTGAGTTAACTGACCTGACGCATCATAGATCATCTCACCGCGAGCTATCAAATAGATCAATTTGCCATTTGGCTGCACCAAGCGATGTTCAAGATCATAGGATTGCGCTAAATTAATGGCGTTCTGTACAGTTTGGTTAAAATGCTCCGCATCATCGGGATGGATATAGCTCTGTAATTCTTCATAACTTGGCGGTTCTGGGCTAGGCTCAAGTCCATAAATATGAAAGATCTCATCTGACCATGTAAGTTGACCAGTATTTATGTCAAATTCCCAACTACCAACCTTACCAATACGTTGGGCGACTTTGAGATGGGTATCACTCTTGAGAAGAAGTTGTTCGGCTTGTTTGCGATCGCTGATATCTTGCACCATGCCAATCAGATGCGTGATCTGACCATCTTGATCGCGTAATGGAGTTGTGGTAAGACTTCCGATGAGAATGTCGCCATTTTTTGTAATATATCTCTTTTCAATTTGATAAAAACTAGTTTCGCCTCGCATCATGGCTTCGGAATAGGGTCTTTCCAATTCCCAATCTTCACTCACTGAGATAGTCATACAAGAAGCCAAATCAAGTAGCTCTACTTCACTGTAGCCAAGTAGTTCACAAAAAGCTTGATTGACACTTTCAAAGCGATAGGTTGCCGCACTCGCCACCGCAATTCCAATTGGCGCAAAGTCAAAAAATCTTCTAAATTTGGTTTCACTTGCTCGTAGATCTAAAGTACGTTGTTTAACTCTAGATTCAAGTTGTTCGTTTAATTCTTGCAGCGCTATCTCAGCTTGTTTTAGCGCGGTGACATCACGTCCAGCCGATTGAATACCAATTAATTGATTCTGCTCATCAAAAACCCCCTGATTAATCCATTGTGTATAGCCTATTTGTCCATTCGCTCTCTTATCGTGATTTTCGCCCAAAAAGCTAGGATTGATCGGGCTTAAGGTCGATATTTTTTGTAACGTACTCTGTAATTCATCAGGAGGTGCAAAGTCAATCCACTTGAGTCCGATTACTTGATCGAGTGACATCCCCAAAGCTCTACACAAAGACTCATTCGCAAAGGTAATCGTCGTATCAGGTAGCGATCGCATCACAAAATCTATTTGCGTTTGGACGACCTGACGGTAGCGCTCTTCACTTTCAGCTAAAGCTTTTTCGATCTGCTTTTGTTTGGATTCGGCATTCTTGCGATCGCTAATATCTTGGATAGTTGCCACAAAAAAATCAACCGTGCCCTCTTTCTTCCGCACTGATTTAACATTAATGGAAGCATAAATAATCTGTCCGTCTTTGCGAATAAAGCGCTTATCCATAACATAGCCTTCACTCTCGCCCCGCATCACCTTTTCAAATTCTGCAACATCAAGATCGAGATCGTCAGGATGGGTAATCTCTATCCAAGTAATATACGGTAATTCGTCTCGCGCATAGCCGAGTATCTCACAAAGGCGATCGTTAAACTTCAGCCAGCGCTGGGTTTCGGGCGAAGTAATCGCCATGCCAATAAAGGGCAAGTCATAAAACAAATTCAGGATCGCTTCATTCTGGAGCGATATTGTTTCTATCTCATTCAGATTATCCATATTTTGACCTTATTTACAGACATTCAGGCAAGGGGCTTAAGCCCCTTGTTCACATGATCAATCCTTAATTATTGTATTTATTCGCATTCCCAGTAGGGGCTTAGCATTTGCGCCACAATTTTAAAAGCCATTATAGAAATCTCGATCCGCAAATGCTAAGCCCTTTGCGCTTTTACAGATAATTTGTCCCTGCGTTGTGCGTTTTTGGGCAGAGCATTCCCAAAAGAAGTTTATCTAAAAATTTATAGATTCCTACGGGAATGCTCTGCCCCTACAGTTCTATCACATGGACGCGAATAAGTAGTGACACCAATCAATTATTTGACATAACAAAGCACTTAAGTAGGTAGGCTTAATTAATTGTTATATAGTGGAACAGGCTTCTAGCCTGTTTCACATCTTATATTTAATTGCAACCAGCCACTTATAAAGAACGAACAAATTGTCTTTCAATCAGTCCTGTCAAACTGTCTGTCCAATGGGTTGCCAAATCCATAGTTTCCGCCTCAACCATTACCCGCATCAGTGGCTCAGTACCTGAAGCCCGCACCAATATCCTACCCCGATCGCCTAAATCTTGTTCCGCCAGAGCGATCGCCTGTACGAGTGCATCACAGGTCTGCCAATTACGGCGCAGTTCCCGATCTTCGACACGCACATTTTTAAGCAACTGGGGATAGGGATGAAAACTTTGATCCATTAATTCCGAAAGCGGGGCTTTTTGCTTGACAAGAGCGGCAAGGTGTAGCGCCGCTAGCAAACCATCGCCACTAACCGCATAGTGACGACAAAGCACATGCCCTGATTGTTCACCGCCCAGCATCGCGCCCGATCGCACCATTTCGGCATGAACATATTGATCACCCACGGCGGTACGCACAAAGTTACCACCGAGTTTTTGCCAAGCCCGTTCAAAGCCGAGATTTGCCATTACCGTAGTCACGATCGCATTATCAGGCAGTTGATTATTCTCTAATAACTCTTGTCCCCAGAGATACAGAATGTAATCGCCATCAACCATCCGCCCTTGACTATCCACCGCCAAGACGCGATCGGCATCACCATCAAAGGCAAAACCGAGATCCGCCTCATTTTCCTTAACCGCAATTCGTAAGGATTCAAGGTGAGTGGAACCGCAGTTAACATTAATGCGATCGCCGTCTGGTTCTTGGTGCAAGCAGATCACCTCTGCACCCAAATTGCGAAATACTTCAAAAGAAACGCGAGTTGCCGAACCATAAGCGAGATCCAACACGACTTTTAAACCGCTCAAATCACAGGCGATCGAATTTTGCAAAGACTCCTGATAGCGATCGATCAAATGTGCTTTTTCTTGGTATTTGCCCCAATTAGTTGAGGTGTTAATTAGATCGGCATGAAGACGCGATTCTAAAACTGTCTCGATCGCCTGTTGCGTTTCACCACAAAATTTTGTGCCATTTCCCCCAAAAAATTTAATCCCATTGTCTTCAGGGGGATTATGACTGGCGGAAATCATTACACCGCCGAATATTTCAGGTGAATTTGCCGCTAAGTAAGCCACCGCAGGTGTAGGACATAAACCCAGATGCCACACATCCCAACCCGCCGCCGTCAATCCTGCTGAAATTGCGGAGGAGAGCATATCGCCCGATGTTCGTGAATCTTGCCCGATCGCAATCACATGAGATTGATGCGCCTTAGTTTTGTGAGACTGTTCTCGCTCGACCCGCTCTTTTAAAATCTTACCCGCGCTGATGCCCACTTCTAGAGCAAGGTTCGCTGTCAAAAAACTACCGACATGACCACGAATGCCATCTGTACCAAACAATTTCATATTTTAACTCCACTCACCAGCGCGTATTCTCTCACAGACACAGATATTTCTGATTAAGTTGCCATGAATTTAGCGATTTTAAGCTTGAATTTTCAACTTGAATTAATGGTACTCCCTTCCTAGTCAAGAAATAGCAGTGCGCGGCAAAGCTACTTATTTTTGCCCATTTAATAAAAAAACTGGCTCACCTTTTTGCTAGGTGAACCAGTTTTTTTACAGTGCGTTCTCTATGTGGAGAAACTTATACTAGACCGATTTGTGAAAGAATGCCTTGTCCTGTGATTAGTTCTGTAGCCAAACCAATAACGAAACCTAGCATTGCAAGGCGACCGTTCCAAGTTTCAGCGAAGTTGTTAAAACCGAATTTAGGCTCTGTAGCGTTTTCCATTGCAGTAATCTCCTTAGTGGTCTAACTGTTAAGTAAAAGTTAGAAATCTTTGTATGAATTAACAATACTTTATATTTGTTAATACACCATACCGCTAAGGATAGATTCAAGCCCTCTCATCCATATTTCCGTGACCACAGGAAGGCAAAAATGAGAATGAAGCTTAGTAACTCTATAGACAAACTCAGATAAACGACCATTGTGCCAATGTCTGTGGGTATCCAACCCAGTCTCATGAATGCTACGTTAGAACATCCCAAAACAATTGCCCCAGTCAAAATAAATAATTGACCGAGGATGACAGCGCATTGTCCACGCCCAAGATCGCGATATGGTCTCAGCCCTAGAGTTGTCAGTCTAAATGTATTCAGTCCCCAGCAAACCAGTATTACTAATATTGCGCTCATCGTAAAGACTATTGGCGTTATTAACTGCTGCATGACTGTACTAAAGCAAGGGATTTAATGGGTAAGGATAGGCGGCGCTTCGCGCCGCCTATCCTTACTTTCTATTCTATGTACAAGCTTTGTAAAGTTGGAATAAATGTGGGGTAGGAAATAGCGGCGGATTCGGCGCGATTGATCGCGGTTTTGCCTTTAGCAACTAAGGCTGCGATCGCTAAGCTCATGGCAATTCGATGATCGTCATAGCTATCAACTTCAGTGCCAGTAAGGATTTTACCGCCGACAATTTCCATGCCATCAGGGCGCTCGTTCACATTTGCGCCTAGTTTGGTTAATTCCTTGACCATCGCCACAATGCGATCGCTTTCTTTGACCCGTAGCTCCTCCGCATCTTCGATGATCGTAGTTCCTTCCGCACAACAAGCGGCGATCGCTAAAATCGGAATCTCGTCAATTAGTCGAGGAATCACCGCACCCCCGATCCGACAAGCTTTTAGGGCAGCCGAACGCACGCGCAAATCGGCAACGGGTTCGCCCGTAACTTCGCGTTGGTTTTCATAGGTGATGTCCGCCCCCATTTCGGCAAGGATTTCCAAAACGCCTGTACGAGTAGGATTAATTCCAACATTTTCAATTACCAACTCAGAATCAGGAACGATGGAAGCCGCTACTAACCAAAAGGCGGCAGAACTAATATCCCCAGGCACGGTTACTTCCTGCCCGAATAACTTTGCACCACCTTTGACAATCACTGTATTCGTGTCAATATCAACGGTAACTTTTGCGCCAAACGCCGCTAACATCCGTTCACTGTGATCACGCGATCGCTCTGGTTCCGTGATAATTGTTTCGCCATCGGTCATCAAACCCGCCAGCATAATGCAGGACTTCACCTGTGCCGAAGCGACAGGGGATTGATAATGAATCGGTTTGAGATTGCGTCCCGAAATTGCAAGGGGAGCTTTTGCGCCATTTTCACGACCCCAAATATTTGCGCCCATTTGACGTAGGGGATTGACCACGCGGGACATCGGACGCGATCGCAATGAGCTATCACCTGTGACCGTAAAAAAGCGATCGGGATGGCTTGCCAAAATCCCCAACATCAAGCGCAAAGTTGTCCCTGAATTTCCCGCATTCAGCACATCAACTGGTTCTTTGAGATTACCGAGTCCGATCCCCTTGACTGTGACTAATTCTGAATTAAGCTCAGATATTTCCGCCCCCATTGCCGAGAAACAAGCAGCCGTACTACGCGGATCTTCACCTAATAATAGACCCCGAATTTTTGTTTCTCCCTCCGCCAGTGAGCCAAGCATCAACGCCCGATGGGAAATCGACTTGTCTCCAGGTATGCTAATTCTCCCGCGCAAGCCTTGGGGCAGTTGGTTTGCGTCAATAGTGAGGAGATGATGGCTGTGGGTCGTATCAAGATCAATCATGGTAAAGTCAGTTAGCAATTAATATTAGATTAAGACAAAATCACAGCAAAGTTTGACTTAATCAAATTAACTACCAGCTTTTTATGAATCCCACCGAACCAAATTCTGTAGATTTAAATGCTGATCAAAAAGTGATCGCTGAGGATATTTTCACGGGTATGTCTACAAATAGCGATCTTGAACCGCGATCGCCCCATAATATAGGCTCATTTCTCGATCGCCTATATGGAACCTTGTTTTTACCGCAAGCAACTTTTGAACAACTCAAGGCTAATCCCTCATTTGTGCAAGCGGGGATCGTCATTGCCTTAGTAAATATTTTGGAAACCATCCGCTTAAATCAGTTTGGAATTCTCGGCATCATCTGGTCGGTGATTAGTAGTACGATTGGTTGGATATTTTTCACGTTTTTACTTAAGCAATTAGCTAGTGTTTTTCAATCAAATATCAAGTTGGTAGAATTGCTCACTTTGACGGGATTTGCCAGTTTACCTTGGCTGTTTATGGCTCCAGCTCTCAGTTTACCCATTCAATACCGCACCCTCGCCGCGATCGCCGTGATCTTATGGTTCATTATCTGGCAGATATGGAGTGCTGCGGTCGGATTAGGAATTAAAAGATGGAAGGCGATCGCGATTGTACCGATGGCGATCGCGGGTGGGGTGGTAGCTCTAATTTGGTTAGGCAATACCGTGAAGTTGTTGCTGAGTATTACTTAGGTAGATAGCTGATTCGCACGCGAAGCGTGCGAATCAGCTTATTTACTCTCTAAATAACGACAAATTGGACTGAGATCGAGATTTGCTTCGAGTAGATCCGCCATGTTGTTATAGAGATTAAGTTGATGTTCTTGCCAAGAGATGGGATCAACGCAATGTTCAGGAATATTCGCTAATCGGGTTAGATCTTGACGCACTTGAGCAGACTCAAATAGACCATGTAAATAACTACCCCAAACGCGATCGCTTTGTAATCCTTCATCGTGAAATTCTTGATCATTTTCTCCCTGAACTTGCAATAAAGGTTTAACTTGTCCAGATTCGCCTAGATCATGAGCAATTAATTTTGTCACGCCCATGTGAATTTCGTAGGTCATCCATTTATCAAGCGCTTTATTAATCTCAGTTCCAGATCGCCAGATCGCCTGTACCTGACGCACCTGTTTCGTGGCGATAAATTCCGTGATAATCGGCAGTAGTCCCAATCCCTCCACATCTCCCGCCGCTCCCGCCACACCTTCGCGATCGCATAGATATTTACCTAACATCTGATAACCACCACAAATACCTGCGATCGGTACGCCGCGACTATGCGCTTGTAAAATCGCATCAGCCAAGCCTGTAGTTTGTAACCATTGCAGATCACTGAGAGTATTTTTACTGCCAGGCAGAATAATAATTTTGGCTTGATCAAGTTCGGCAACAGTTTCTACCCAAACGGTTTCGATACCCAAATCCAATTGCCAAGGCTGACTATCTTGAGAATTGGATAAATGAGGAAATCGAATCCATGCTATTTTTGCGCCACTGCCTTTACTTTTGGCCTTACTTTCTGCTTCACGACAGAGGCTATCTTCGCTCTCAGGTTGCAAATCGGCGGCATAGGGAAGAACACCAAAATAGTTTAATTTAGGCATATATTCCTGAAAATATTTATTCGCATCATCAAATAAACGTAAATCGCCACGAAATTTGTTGACGATAAATCCTAATCCTAAATCCTTAGCAGTTTGCGGTAAAAGTTGATATGTACCAATAATCTGAGCAAATACGCCTCCCTTCTCAATATCCCCCACCAGAAGCCATCGCCCTTGCAAATAGACAATTGGGCGTAAATTCACCAGATCCCGTTGCATGAGATTTAATTCTACGGGGCTGCCCGCACCTTCGAGTAAGAGAACATCACAGCGATCGCGCCAATATTCAAGGCAATCACGCACGGTTAACCATAGGGTTTCGATATGTTGATAGTAATCAACTGCGGCGATATGTTGACCTGCTTCACCTAATAGTACTAATTGCGAAGTTCCCTTACCCGATGGTTTTAACAAAATCGGATTCATCTCCGCGATCGGACGCATCCCACAAGCGATCGCTTGTACCGCTTGCGCTCTGCCAATTTCGCCACCTTCCAAAGTGACATAGGAGTTATTCGACATATTTTGAGCTTTAAAGGGAGCGACTTTTACGCCCTTACGTCTCAGCCATGCGCCTAAAGCCGTGACCATCCAACTTTTCCCAGCATTGGATGAAGTTCCTAAAACAGATATAGCTTTCATGATTAGTATTTTATTTATGTTAGGACTTACGCAAAAATAGGGGCAATTCATGAATTGCCCCTACGATGGATTTCTATGCATTCGTGGTAATGCGATCGTCAAAGACAAAGCACTCTCCTTGCCAGAGACTTTCCTCGCTTGGAACTTCTGCTAAATACTTGAGAATGCCACCCTTGAGATGATATACCTCATCAAAACCTTGAGCCAACATATAGGCGCTAGCCTTTTCGCAACGAATGCCGCCTGTGCAGAACATCGCGATTTTTTGGTGCTTGCGATCGCTTAGATTCTCTTCCACATATTTAGGAAACTCATAGAAAAAGTCTAAATTAGGATCGATTGCCCCTTCAAAAGTACCAAAATCCACCTCATAGACATTGCGAGTATCAATCACCAATACATTAGGATCGGCAATCAGCGCATTCCAATCCTTCGGTTCCACATAGATTCCTACTTCTTGACTAGGATCAATTCCCTCCACCCCAAACTTAACCAATTCTTTTTTTAATCGCACCCGCAGTTTGTGGCAAGGCATGACATCGCAATAGTCTTCTTTATGCTCTAGCTTTTGCAAGCGCGGATCAGCACGCAAATAACTCAATAAAGCATCAACATTGCTACGACTACCTGCGATCGTGGCATTAATTCCTTCTTGAGCGAGTAAAATAATGCCCTTAATCTCGTGATTATTACAAAAATCTACGATCGCAGGACGCATCGACTGATAATCTTCCAACTTCGCAAAATGGTAGAAAGTAGCAACCACAAGAGGTTCAGGATTCTCTAAATATTTCTTCAGAGACTTTTCCATCACAAAATTAATGAAGTTCTCACCGCGACAGGTGACTTGTTGTTCCTTGACGACAGCAAAACCTCTATTTTTAAAAAAGTCTTTTGCCGTAATACTTGCCTCGACAAATAAGCGTTCTATTCTTAATTCCAGAGCCTTTGCCTCGATCGCTCGATATAGTCTTGTTCCCACACCACAGCGCTGATAATCTTTATGACAATAAAAACAATCAATATGACCATTGGCTTCTAATTGACCAAATCCAATAATGGCAGCCTCTTCTTCATCTACAAATTCTTCGGCAACGTATGTAAATTTATTAGTACAAGCATCCACCCAATCGATAAAATGTAAATCATCAGGCGACCAAGCTTGAACTTGCTCAGTAGAATAATCACGAATATTCACATCGCGCACCGTGTCATGAAATAACTGGGCGATGCGATCGCGATCTTGGGGTTGGAACAGTCGAATTAACATACGAATTAACAAAGTCTTTAATCATACTAGCAGCAAGCACTAAGAAATCATTTAAAGTGAAGCTAAAAATCGCTGCATTTGTAGCCTTCCTTAAATTCAAAAACCAATTTAGCCAATTTGGAAGTTAATGAATAGACAGCTTAAAAATGTCAACAAGGCGGTGATTAAAAACATATAGATTACAGCACGTTTTTGGAAAATCGTTAAAATTAAGCCGATCGCTTTTAAATCAATCGTCGGTCCAAATACCAAAAATGCAAGCAAAGAACCACTTGTAAATGTGGCCGCAAAGGATAGTGCAAAAAATGCATCCACAGTCGAACAAATCGAAACGATCGCCGCCAAAATCATCATCGCTAAAATAGAGCTAACTTGTCCTTGCCCTAATCCCAAAATAATATCGCGGGGAACCCAAACTTGAATCACCGCCGCGATCGCACTTCCCATTACTAAAATCGCCCCTAACTCGCGCATTTCCGCCAGCGTGTTGTCTAAAAGTAAGTTCAGGCGATCGGGCAACGATTTCGAGGAGAATTGATTTTTACTAGATTCATAGCTTGCCAAATCTAAAGGCTGACTGCGATCTTCTCCCAGAAAAAATGTACCGACAGGAACAGCCCCCGCTTTGACTTTGGGAGATGGTAAGGCGATCACGATATTTGGCTGCAAGATCCCGCGTAAATCCTTTTGAGTGCTGAATAGCATTGCTACAATTGCCGCATTTAACAAAGACAAAACTACGCGCAACACCGCAATTTCAGGTTGATCGCGAAAGGCTGTCCAAGTTGCCCAAATTACGACGGGGTTAATCGTGGGAGCCGCCATCAAAAAACTGACGGCAACCGAAATCGGCGCACCTTGAGAAATCAACCGCCTTGCGACAGGGACATTGCCACATTCACAGACGGGAAACATAAATCCTAATAAACTACCCGCCAATGCACCTAAAAACGGATTTTTGGGCAAGATCGCAATCAGCTTACTCTCATCCACAAATATTAATAAAACCCCAGAGAGCAGCACACCCATCATCAAAAAGGGAATCGCTTCCACAAGGAGGCTTAAAAATAAAGTAAAGGCGCTGATAATTTGGGTCATAATTACGCTTGTGAAGCTTATAAATTAGGCTTAAAAATTAGGCTTAGAAATTAAGCTTGGTCGTAACGTTTTTTGAGGTCATTACCTAGCGTAACAAGTATCAACGCATAATTAAAGACTTAGGTACTGTAAAGCTATATTTCGTAGAAACTATTTGCGTAACACAGGACAGCCGCTATGCCCCCCCAAGAACCACAAATCCCGTCCCCAAATCAAAAAAATCCACATATTCCGAAAGTAACGCCCCCAAGTCTCAGTGACTATCGGATTCCTACGTCCCCAGGATATGCACTATCGGGCGATCGCCACATTATGTCTGCGCCTGAGTTGGGTGGTGAGTCACTTATTTTGGCTGAATTTGACGCGGCAAATCGATCAGACCAATTTTCGATCGCCTTACAAAAAATAATTCGCTGTCGTGACAATGTTGTCCCCGCCTTGTTAGAACGCCTCGAAAGTAACGACATCGCGCTTTCTAAAAAAGCGGCGATCGCCTTGGGATATTTGCGATCTCCTCAAACCATCGCGCCTCTAATCGAAGCTGTCAAAAATCCCCAACGTCAAATCCATTGGCAAGCCGCCGCCGCCCTCAGTTGGATTGGCAGTGCGGAAGCGATCAAAGCCCTAGTCAAACTCTTAACCAATCCCTCAATTCAAGTTCAAGCCGCCGTGGCAAAAGCTTTAGGCCGAGGGAGTTTACCTGCGGTATCGCCCCTAGTCGAAGCCCTAAAGCATAGCGATGACATGGTTAAAATCCATGCCGCCCATTCCTTGGGTCAAATTAGTTCCCCCCTAGCTGTCACTACTTTAATTGACACTCTGCAACATGGTAGTAAGTCAGTTCGCTATGAAGCAGCATGGGCGCTAGGACAGATAAAATCACCCTTAGCAGCCAATGCCTTAGCAAATTTACTCACCGAAAACGATATTGGTGTCCAGTCTCAAGCGGTGCAAGCTTTGAAAAATATTGGCGCACCTGCGATCGCCCCTTTAGCCAAGATGCTGAGTAATCCTGCTAGTAACACTCGCAGTGTCGCCGCCCGCACCCTAGGACAAATTGGCATGGAAGATGTTGTACCGTTATTAGCGCAAGTCCTCAAAGATGATGAATACGCTTATGTCCGATGCGATGCTGCTCTTGCCTTGGGTGAAATCGGAACTCATGATGCCGTATATTATCTTTCTCAGTCAATGCGCGATCGCGATCGCGCTGTGCGCGGTGCTGTATCGAGAGCTTTGACGCAAATAAATTCTCCTGAAGCACTGGAAATCTTGCAAAGTGTTAAGCATAATGTGGCTATACCAAATTATGCTGTGTCAAATTTTAGAGATTCTAACGAAGAATCAGATTTCACCATAATTCAAGGTTAATGTGTATCAAGATTGCAGTGACAAGTAATACGGCAAAAAACTTGGTTGTGCTGCAAAGCAGCACAACCAAGTTTTTTGCCGTATTTAATATTTTGGGCGTGAAATGAGCGCAGATAAAATTGCTAGTTCCAGCGCTTTTTTGAAGCAAATTTTTCTAGATCGCCAGAATATCGAGCAAACTAAACTTGTGGCGACATTGGGCGATCACAAGATGGGCGATCTCACGATTACCTTGGGGCGCGATCCTAGTTGTGAAGTGGCGATCAATATTAATATTTACGGCTCAGTATCCCGTCGTCATGCCGAAATTCGTCCGCTCTTTGTAAAACACGAGTTTAAGGGTTGGGAGATCTGTGACCTGAATAGTGCCAATGGAACCTTTATTAACGATCGCCCCTTACAAAATTGTTCTCGATTAGAGCATGGCGATCGCATTCAGTTAACGAAAGGAGGTCCACAATTTTTATTTGAGTTAGAGTCTGTACCTGCGGTGACGACTGTAAACCAATATTTCCGTAAGGATTATGGGCTACCTCCGCGATCGCAGATTACCAATATCACCTTCACAAAACTATTACCAATTTTCTCCACCGATAACAATCTTTGGAAACAAAGCTATCTTTTATCAGGAATCATCACGGTTGTTTTTGTGGTGATGATGTTTGCTTTTTTAGGACAGCCGCGATTATTTAATCTCACTATTTCTATCTATATCAGTCTCGCCGCCTATTATTTTGTCTATCAACTTTGCAGCAAAAATAAGCCTTGGTGGATCATCATTGGTGCGGCGCTATTTACAACTTTAGTGATTCAAAGTCCCATTTTGCAAATTTTCATCTGGTTCTTCTACAAAGTATTACCAGGAACACCACCAACGGGACAGGTCAGTTTTGTGAATGTCTTAATTGCGATGTTTTTTGGTGCTGGCTTGATGGAAGAATTACTAAAATCGCTACCCGTGTTTGGGCTATGGTTTATGGGATTACAAATGGATAGAAAATGGCGATCGCGAGTCGGTATTAGTGAGCCGTTAGATGGAATTTTGATTGGTGCAGCTTCGGCGATCGGCTTTACATTGGCAGAGACTTTAGGGGGCTATGTACCGAGCATTGTCCAAAGCATCACCACTCAAATGGGAAGTACGGGTATAGCCGAACTGACGGGATTGCAATTATTGATTCCCCGTGTCCTTGGTTCGGTGGCGGGACACATGGCGTATAGCGGTTATTTTGGCTATTTCATTGGGCTGAGTATTCTCAAGCCTTCTCTGCGTTGGCAAATTCTCGCGATCGGCTATCTCAGTGCAGCCTTACTCCATGCATTTTGGAATACAAGTGCTTTGATTAGTTATTGGCTATTAGCTTTGGTGGGTGGTGTTTCATACGCTTTTTTAGTAGCTGCGATTCTCAAAGCGCATAGTTTTTCACCGCGAAAGTAAACGCCGCTTATGCTTACAAAACAAACAAACGTAGGGGCAATTCATGAATTGCCCCTACGTTAAAATCACTTAATGAAGAGGATAGGTTTTTATTTGGCTCCGACAGGTACGCGATTTGTTAAGTACTTTCTTAACTCAGATTCCAAACTTTGATCGCCACGATGGGCTTCCCATTCCTCAAAACCAAATCTTCCCAAAAAATCCCAATGTCCAGACATAGAATCGCCATCCTCAGCGATCGTCCCTTTGTAGTTGACAGAGGCGAGTTGTTGATTGGAAACATAACTTTTGACAAAACTAATATTTCGTCCCACAACCTCACCCTGAATTGTTGCCTCTCCAAGATCGCCGTTATCTAAGATATTGCCACAGATAGCGTTACCGTTTTGGACAAAAGTTGCCTCAAAGCGGGTTTGTTCGCCATTTTGCCAGTAAGTGCCAAGCCAAGTACCACTGATATTAGCCATGTTTTTTTGCTTATAATTATATTGGTAAGGAGGAGGCGCAAAGCGCCTCCTCCTTACCTTTTATTACCAACTGCGACCATTAACCGATCGCCTCAAACCAGATCCACCCGCACCAACTAATTCTTTCTCTTCGTCTTGATACTTCTTCTCATCACGCAGCAATACACCGCGCACAACTCTCACTAGCGATCGCTGAGCAAGTTTGGATACAACATCGCGCCCAATCGTGAAAGTTTCTCGTTTGGTGAGAATGCGGGTGGCTAAGGGCAGAATATCATTGGGAGCGATCGCTTGATCGCGCTGCAAGATTGACCATAGCTTGGCAATGGAACTCAAACTGGAAGGATTTTCTGATGTAGCGATCGCTTCTCTTTCTTTTGCGTCAGTGACCATATTACCGATAAATGATGTCTTGATGCGTTCAGGTAAGCGCTTACTGGTTTCGGTCTCAATACCCTTGACAATTTCATCGATAATCCGATCATGCATAAATTCGCTGCGATCGGAAAGTAAGAAATCAATTCCTTTGTCCAGAGTTCCACTCAAGTCGTAGTCGGGATTAGTTTGGGCGTTACTTAATAAATTTTCGAGACGATTCCAGCGAAATTCACCATCACGGAATAATAAATCCTTGAGCGCCATCCGCAACTCTGGAGCCGAATCATTCAGCAAGCGATTTGCGACATAGGGATAGGCGACCGCCAGTACTTTGAACTTAGGATCAACGCTAAAGGCTATGCCCTCTAATGTAACAAGCGATCGGATGATTAGGGCATAGTAGGCGGGAACTTGGAATGGAAAGTCATACATGATCTGCGAAAGCTGATCGGTCATGTCTTTAAAATCCATTTGAGTCAAGCTTTGACCTTCAGGTGGATTGAATACATTCGATAGAGCAGGCACAATCCCCTCAAAGTCAATATCATCCGTCAAAAAGCCTAATCTTACATAGTCCTTAGATAGGGCTGCAAAATCACGATTAACTAAATGCACGATCGCTTCAATTAGTCCAAATCGCTGATCTGCCGAGACTTCGCTCATCATCCCAAAATCAAGATAGGCTAGGCGACCATCTTCCATCACCAACAAATTACCAGGATGGGGATCGGCGTGGAAATAGCCATAGTCCAGTAATTGTCGCAAGGAGCATTGCACCCCAACCTCAATAATATGACGACTATCAAATCCTGCTTTCTTGACTCCTTCTATATTGGTCAATTTCAGCCCTTCAATCCATTCCATCGTCAGCACCCGCTTTGCGGTATAGTCCCAATAGATCTTGGGAACATAAATTCCATCTAACCCCCCATAGTATTTAGCGAATTTCTCGGCATTCTGTCCCTCAAAGGTATAGTCCATTTCTTCAAAAATACGACTAGCAAACTCATCGAGAATAGCGGCGAGATTGGTACGAACAAATTTAAAGGTCTTCTTGAGCCATGTGGCAATGCCACGCAAAATATACATATCCAGAGCGATCCCTGCGGCAATATCAGGGCGCTGAACTTTAATCGCTACCAGTTCACCAGTTTTGAGCTTGCCTTTATAGACCTGTCCAAGGGAAGCCGCCGCGATCGGGTTATCAGATATTTCGGCATAAACTTCGAGGGGATCGGCTCCTAAGGCATCACGAATGAATTGAAAGGCAATTTCATTGGCAAAGGGCGGCAGTTGATCTTGTAATTCCGCAAGTTCGTCCATAAATATGGGCGGCACAATATCGGGACGAGTGGAGAGAGCTTGACCGATTTTGATAAAGGCGGGACCAAGACGAGTTAATAGTTGGCGTGATTCGATCGCTAATTTTTTTAAATTAGCAGCCGAAGCTTTGGCACTCAGGCGCAATCTCAAAATGAGCCAAATAAGCGGCACAAAAATCACTACACATCGCCACCAGACCCGCAAAGGTTGATTACGGTAATATTTGGCGATCGCCTCAATATCATAACGATCTAACTCAAAGTCTGATTTTGGGTCTGATTTTGGCGTTGGCATAGGATTTTTTTGTAAGCTCAGGTTGAGACTCGATATATATATTATTTTAACAATTTGTTACACAATCTGGGATCGCCCTCTAGAAATAAGCCGATAAGAGTATACTTGCCGATCATTCAGAGAGCATCATGATAATTACTTGGTTAGCGATTGCGATCATCTCATTTGTGCTTGGCTTGGCTCTAAACAAACTGTTTCCTGCCGATTACAAGTGGTTTATGCAATTGCGCCGCCCTCGATGGTTGACCTTTGAGAAGGCTATTCCCTTTATTTGGATAGCAATTTTTATTTGCGGGATTACTTCCGCCGCCGTACTGTGGGAAGCACAACCCAAAATTCTCAGTACATGGTTGCTGATGGTCGGTTATGGTATTGTCGAAATCACGATTTTAGCCTATACCCCTGTTTTGACCCGCTTGCGAAATGTTCGGGCGGGGGCGATCGCAGGAGCGATCGGTTTTGTTTTTGGGGTGATTTTAACGGCTCAAGTTTGGCAAATTTCTAGTTTAGCGGGCTGGCTGCTAATGCCATATTTGCTATGGAGTCCCGTTGGTACTTATGTGACATGGGTGATGGCAAGGCTAAATCCACCCGAAGTTTAAAAAAAGTGTCGGCGCGAAGCGCCGACACTTTTTTCATATAGGACAAGTAACGAGAGACAAGCTATGATGGCTATGCTTTACGCGATCGCCATTACTCGAAAAAATCATCTAGCTCATGACTCAAACAGAAACAGCTAAAATTTCTTTCAAACTCTCCGAACTTGCGGCTGAGCTTGTCGCCTCATTACCTGATTGCCAATTTGAGTCCAATGGTGATGATCCCGTTATTACAGGTGTGGCGGCGATCGATAAGGCTCAAGCTGGCGAAATTACCTTTGTCTCTTCTTCTAAGTTTATCGCCCATCTCAAGGATACCGCCGCCAGCGCCGTCATCCTCGATCTGAAAACCCCATCGACATTACCCTGCATTCGTACCGCAAACCCACGCATCCTTTTTGCCAAGGTTCTCGAAAAGTTTTATCAACCACCCACGCCACCAGTGGGCATCCATCCCACCGCGATTTTAGGTGAAGGTGTGCAACTGGGCGAAAATGTGGCGATCGCTCCCTATGTGGTAATTAGCGATCGCGTCAAGATTGGTGATAATGTCACGATTTATCCCCATGTCACCATTTACAACGATGTCGAAATTGGTGCAAACACCACTATTCATGCTGGTTGTGTGATTAGCGATCGCACAGCGATCGGCGCTAATTGCATTTTGCATCCCAACACTGTCCTTGGTGGTGATGGCTTTGGCTTTGAGCTAGCTGCCAATGGAACTTGGTACAAAGTTCCCCAAATCGGTCATGTGATTATTGAAGATTATGTCGAACTTGGTTGTTCCTGTGCCGTGGATCGTCCTGCGGTGGGTGTGACGATCATTCACAAAGGCGCAAAACTCGATAACTTTGTTCAAATCGGTCATGGTGTCGAAGTAGGAGCGCATTGCGTTCTCGCCTCACAGGTCGGCTTGGCTGGTGGTGTCACCCTTGGGCATCATGTAGTCATGGCGGGACAGGTTGGCGCGGCTAATCACATTCACATCGGCGATGGCGCAATTATTGGCGCAAAATCGGGAATTCCTAGCAATGTGCCAGCAGGTGTGACGATGATGGGCTATCCTGTGGTTCCCGAAAAGGATTGGAAGCGGATTGTGATCGCTGAGCGTCAACTTCCTGATTTATTGCATACAGTTCGTAAACTCGAAAAGCGCATTATAGAACTTGAAGCTAGGCTGGGTGAATCATGATTGAGTATATAAATCGTCGTAAACAGACTTACTATCTGTACGAAGGCAAGACGAAGACTGGAAAGCCGAAGTATTTCTTTTCGAGGAAAAAAGAGGGCAACTCAGTTGATACTATTCCCGATGGTTATGAGATCTATGAGAATCCAAACGCTCAGGTGTTTTTACGAAAAATCCCTGTTCAAGTTATTTCTCTCGAAGAGATTGAGGCGGTCAAGATTGGGATCAAAAAACACCTTAAAGCGAGCGATTTCATTGTTGATGTCAAGGGCAAAAATATTATTGTTTACCTTTGCGATCAAAATGTTGACCTGTCAATGAAAATAATGGAAGGTATGTTTCCTAATACTTCAGGTTTTCTTAGAGATAGGGATTCGTTCGCCTTTAGTCTGAGTTACAGTCCGATGATGCAGTTTGTCCTAGATGATATCGAATCGAGGAGTTTTACTGTGGAAAGATGGTGTTTTCGTTGCTTTATCGATGGTTGGATTCCGCTAGATAGTTCTACCGACCTCAAAAAATTAGTGCAAACCTATGGCGCTCATTTAGGAAAAGAGTCGTTTTATG